>PMWW01000076.1 GCA_003165795.1 Acidobacteriaceae bacterium | reverse complement strand
CACAAGCAGCTTGACATCACCCTGTTAACAATATGAATTGACAATCGCTAGGTGTTGCAAGTATATTGATACTGAAGTCAGTCCCTTATTCTTGTCATCCCGAACCGACTTTAGTCGGTGAGGGATCTGCTTTTCCGAGTTTTTCAGCAACCTGTTCAGCCGTGCCGCAAGGGCGATAGCTGACAGCCGACAGCTCCCCACCAGTGCTATCCTGACGGCGTCCCATGCCGATGCGCATTACCAGCCGCAAAACCACCATCGCGTTTTTCATCACCCTGGGGGTCTGCATTGCGGTGGCGGCCACCGTGCTCAGCACCAGTTGGATCATACTCAACTGGCGTGAGATCGTCCCCCTCATTTTGGGCGTCATTTTCTTTGGCTTCATCATCGCTGGAGTCATTCTCAACACGATTTTTCTGGTACGCGAGATTCGCCGCAACGAGCAGCAGGACAGTTTCCTCAATGCGGTGACCCACGAGCTGAAGACGCCGATCACCTCCATCCGGCTGTATTTGGAAACGCTGCAGAAGCGCAACGTAGACGAGGAGCAGCGCCGCGAGTTCTACCAGGTCATGCTGGACGACACGCAGCGGCTGATGGGCACCGTCGAAGGCGTGCTGCGCGCCGCCCGGGTGGTGCAAAAGAACGCCCTGCTCTCGCGGACTCAAATTGCGATCGGACCGCTGGTGCAGGACGCCATCGACCTGGCGCGTTCGCGCCATCATTTCCCGGTCGAGGCCCTCGATTGGGCGCGCGATGGCCGGCCGGCTCAGCAGCTCACCGTAATGGGAGATCGCGAAGAGCTTTTCACCGCATTGTCCAACGTGCTCGATAATGCCGTGAAGTACTCGCCGAAGGAACCCTGCATCCGGGTTGCTGCAGTCACGCCCGACCTCGAACATGTGGAAATTCGAGTGCAGGATAATGGTGTGGGCATTCCCCGTGGCGAGTTGAAGCGGGTGTTCAAACGCTTTTATCGGGTGCTCACTCCGGGTGGGTCGCAGGTGAAGGGAAGTGGCCTGGGACTATTTATCGTGCGGGCTATCGCGCGCCGTCACAACGGCAACGCCTATGCCGAAAGCGATGGCTCGGGCCATGGCACTACCATTACCATTCAGTTGCCGAGGAACTCGCAGTGAACGGGATTCTGCTGGTCGAGGACGAAGAGCATCTGGCGCGCGGGCTGAAGTTTAACCTCGAAGCGGAAGGATATCCCACCAAGGTTGTCGGGGACGGCGAGACCGCGCTCGATCTACTGCTGGAGCAACACACCGAGTTCGATCTGCTGGTGCTGGATGTCATGCTTCCCGGCAAGGACGGATTCGCCGTTGCCAGTGAACTGCGCCAGGCCAGCAACTACATCCCTCTGCTGATGCTGACCGCGCGCGGACGGCCGGAAGACGTGCTCAAGGGATTCGAGTCGGGGGCTGACGATTATCTGCCTAAGCCGTTCGATCTGGCCATCCTGCTGGCGCGCATTCGCGGCTTGCTGCGGCGTCGCGATTGGGGCCGTACCCTACTGACCGATCCGCCGGCCGATGTGCGGGTTGCCGAACCACACGATGCCGGCTCGCTGCGCGAATTCGATGTCTATGTCTTCGACGACAAGCAGGTTGACTTCGGTACGCTGGAGCTACGTGCCAACGGCAACGTCTTTCGGCTGACCCTGATGGAGGCTGAGCTGCTGCGCCATCTCATCCGCAAGAGCGGCAAGATTGTCTCCCGCAAATCGATCCTCGAGGAAGTGTGGGGCCTGCACGAGGACACCGACACGCGCGCCATCGATAACTTTATCGTGCGTCTGCGCAAGTACATCGAGCAGGACCCATCGCATCCGCAACATCTGTTGACGGTGCGGGGAGTAGGGTATCGGTTTCTTCCTACGCCGCCGCCAGCAGCCTAGCGTCCAAATTCCAGCACTTGGATGTCGGTGAATTTTTGTATTTCCGGCGCGCCGAAAACTGCCTGAAGTTCGCCGGCAGCAACTGCGCCGTAATCGAAATTCTCGATGCGGGCATCGGTCCCGTAGACCACAACCCACACGTGCGGGAATTGATGTGGGTTCGAATCCAGCGCCTTCAGCAGACTGTGGATGTCGTTTCCTCCGTCATAATACTGCGGCGCAAAAACGTTCAGGATCGGAGTCTGTCCAGAATAGCGATCGCGATAGTAGTCGAGCATCACACGGGTATAGAACGGAAAAAAGACCACAGCATCGCCCGGTGACGCCGATGAGAGAATCGCGTTGTTGGCGGCGCGCCAGTCTTCGCGCGGCTTGTTGTACTCCCCGAGGATGGTAGGGATTGACATCGCGCAGAGGCCGATGACCAGCACCAGGCCGGCGTGCCATCGGTCAAGAGCGTTCATGCCTAACGCAGCTAGCATGATCGTCGCGGGGAGGGAAAAGATCATGTAGCGCGGCAGGAACATGGGATGAAGAAGCGAAACCAGCGCAGTGATGGCAATTGGCAGAATCGCCCACAACAGAACCAGCATCGCTCGCCAGAATTCGTCGTCAGTTGAGACTTGCCGGCGACTTCGCGAAACGGCGAGCAGCCCAGCCGTCCACAACGTCAGAGCAACGATAACTTTCGCGCCGCCTCCACCGAAGAACATCGCCAGATGCCAAAGTTCTCTCGCGTTGGGCCGCGGCATCCAGATGAAGTGCAGGTTCTCCGGTGACGCCCGGAACACGTATGTCAGACCGGGCAGAGCGGTCAGCAGAATCACTGCACCGCCAATCACTACGGGCCGCCAAGGCGCAGGCTTGGCTTTGAAGAACAGCGAGCAGGCTTGCGCCACCAGCACCAGGGCCGCGAAATCGTGGCTGTAGAACGCGAGGATGCTGACCAGTGTCCAGAGCACCCAATCTTTTCGCCGGCCCAATTCCACGGCCCGCACGAAGTAGTAGATCGACAGCAGTACGAGAAAGATGGTCAACGTGTAGCTGCGGGCTTCCTGCGAGTACGCCACGTGAGAGGGACTGAATGCCAACAGCGCTGCGGACGCCAGCGCGGGTGCGTCTCCCATGAATTTGCGCGCCACCACAAAAATCCAAGGAATGGACGCGATTCCGAACAGCGCCGACGGCAACCGCAGCCAGGCCTCGCTTTGGCCGAGATGAATCCAGCCGCGCATCAACAGGAAATAGACGGTCTGCAGATTGGCTTCGCCGTACCACCATACCCACCCGAAATGCTGCCATGAAGTGCGAGCCAACGCGACAGTAGCGCCTTCGTCGAGCCAGAGACTGTTGCTGCCCAGATGCGACAAGCGCAGCCATCCTCCCGCAATCGTTATGAGAGCTAGAAGGAGAAATGCGGGTTCACGCGAGATCTCGCCAGAGAATATTTCAGGTCGCTTCATGGGCGGGTCGGCGAGTGAGGGCTCGCGAGCGGCGGCATACCCAGTCAATGTAGCAGCTAAGCCGCCGTGGCGCTGCGCTGGTTAAGGGACAGAGGGCGTAAGTCCAGCAGTCTGCCCAAACTCGGCTTGCTCTCGAAGCATATCCGCCAAGCGTTTGGCGGATTTCTCCGCAGTCGCCAGCAGAACACACAAAGCAACGCCTTCGGCGGCCTGGGCAACTTCGGACAAAACGGGAAATGTGGGAGCAATCCGAATGGTGCGGTCGTCGGGATCTTCACCATGGGGATGCGTCGCACCAGCCGGCGTAAGCTCGATGCCGGCTTCTTTGGCGAGAGTGACCACCCGCTGGGCGCAGCCCTGAGGAACGTACAGCGTGATGAAGTAACCCCCCTTGGGTCGCGTCCACTCCACATCGGCGACGTGAGAGAGCTTGGCATCGAAGATGTCGAGCACCTTCTGGAATTTGGGCGCGAGCACGGCCCGGTGTTTGTCCATTAACTGCAGGATTCCCGCCTCGTTCTTTAAAAAGCGGACATGACGCAACTGGTTAATCTTGTCGGGCCCAATGGTGCGCGGAACGAATCGCGCTAGGAGCCATTTAACGTTCTCCGGCGACGAGGCAAACAAGGCCAAGCCAGCGCCGGCCAACGTGATTTTCGAAGTCGACGCGAAAACAAACGGACGATTCGGATTTCCGTGGCGCGCGCACCGCTCGATAATGTTGGCGATCTCGATGCGTTCGTCCGTCAGATGGTGGACGGCGTAAGCGTTGTCCCAATATATGCGGAAGTCCGCAGCCGCGGTCTTCATCGCGGCCAGGCGCTCAATAACCGCGTCGGAATAAACCGCTCCCGTCGGATTGCTGTACTTGGGAAGGCACCACATGCCCTTGAGGGACGCGTCGCTTGCCACCAGGCGCTCTACCTCATCCATGTTTGGCCCATCTTCGCCGAGCGGCACCGGAACCATCCTGACGCCGTAGTCCTCGCAGATCCTGAAATGCCGATCATAGCCAGGAACAGGACACAGAAATGCAATCTCCCCCTGCTGCGACCAGGGCGCGGCGCTGTCGCACGTTCCTTTGAGAAATGAGTAAACTACGGCGTCGTGCATCAGCGACAGACTGGAGTTGTTGCCGACGACCACTTGTTCCGGCGCGGCCCCCAGCATTGCGGAAAACAATCGGCGAGCTTCCGCGATGCCCTGAAGATTACCGTAGTTGCGGCAATCGGTCCCGTCCTCGGCAAGATAATCCGTCGCTCCCGGAAGCGACAGCAACTCCACGCTCAGATCGAGTTGCTCCGAGGACGGCTTGCCTCGGGTAAGGTTGAGCTTCAGACCCTTCGCCTTGAAAGCATCGTAGCTCTGCTGGTATTGCCGCTGAAATTGGTTGATGTCTCGCGTGCCTTGGGCATGTGCCATAGTGGAAGACAAGCATCCTTTGTCAGGTTGGTCCGGCGAACGCCGGCAACAAATCTGTCCCAGCGTATCACCGATCTCGAATTTCATTGACTGTATTGTCATCTCGCTCGCGCCAGCACGAGGGTCACATCGTCCGGCTGCTCGCCGCCGGCGATCCAATCCGTGACCGCACCGGTGACGGCATCGCTGATCCGCGAAAGCGATTGGTCACGATGCCGCTGGATCAACTCGATGAGGCGCTCTTCACCGAACTCGCCAAATTCATTTTCGGGCTCGGTGATGCCGTCGCTATAAGCCACGAAGATGGCGCCCGAATCCAGGGCAACGGTACTTTCATCGTAGGTCATGCCGTCAAACAGCCCAACCACGGTGCCCGAAGTTTCTAGCCGCGTGAGGTTTCCGTTGCTACCCAGCACCAGGGGAGGCAGATGGCCGGCGTTGGAGTAAGTCAACGACCGCGAGCGGGCGTCGTAGCAAGCCAGAAACATGGTCGCGTACTTCTCCGGCGGCGTGCTGCGGAAGAGCTGATAGTTCAGCGTGGCCATGAGCAGCGCGGGCGAGAGTTCGGAATCGCCATCGCTGTTGCCGCGACAATGCATCGCCAGTACGCTGCTCTCCGACACGCCCGCGCCCAGCGCCACCGAAGCCAGGGTTCGTTCCGGCTCCAGCGAGTAAGCGCGCACGAAAGCGTGGACGGTTGCCATTAAGAGTGCCGCGGAAATTCCTTTGCCGCTGATGTCGCCCAAGGCGATCATGAGCCGTTCTTCACGCAAGGGGATGAAATCGTAGTAGTCGCCGCTGACCGTGCGCGCGGGCCGGCAAACTCCGTGGACCTCAAGCGTGCGCAGGCCGCTCAAGTCGGCGGGAAAGAGCAGCGCCTGCACTTCGTGCGCGATGGCCAGTTCGCCTTCCAGTCGCTGCTTCTCTTTCTGCTCCGTGATCAGGTTGCCCAGCGACTGCGTCATCGAGTTGAACGACTGCTCCAACGCCGCCATCTGATCGCGACTTCGCACCTGGATGCGATGCGACAACTCACCCCGATTCACGTACTGGGTAGCGGAGTAGAGCTCAGCTATGGACTTGGTGACGCTGCGCGTGAGCCGCACGCCGACGAACAGCGCAATCAGCTCGATGATTCCCAGGAAGATGCCAATGCCAATAAGAACTTGTATGAAAATTCCGGCGTTTTCTCCCAGGCTGCTGAACAGGGTGGCGTAGAGCAACGAGGGTCGGGTATCGACCAGCAGCAGTCCCCTGAGCGTTTCTGCCGTCCCCCAGTCGATCACGTCGAAGCGCGTGGCAAAGGGAAAGTGAAAATCCAGGCTGTTCGAGGGCGGCGGAACGGTGCCTGCCTCCACTCGCTTGCTCCCCTTCGAATCGTCCCCCGAGGTGTTGACCCGCACGGTCTCGCCACCAAATTTGGTGGTTACATGGTCCTTATCGGCAGTTATCTCGATTCCTTTCGGGTTCGAACCAGCAGTCGGCTTAACGATGGTTTCCCGGTCAGGCGGCAATAGAGTCACCGACCCCAATTCGACCGCAGCCTGGCGAAGAAGCTCAGGAGTTATTGGCACATTTGAAATCACCGTAAGCTGGTGGGTCCCGTCCGTCGCCTTCTTCACCGCTCGAAGTTGCACGCGGTTCTGGTCGAGAACGAATCCGGCGAAATCTCCGCCGATCGCCGGCGATAGCTTGATCGGGACCTGCGCCGCGCCTCGTCCTGGCTCAGCCAGCACAAAACCCTTGTCGCCATCCCAAACTGTCACCGAGCGATGGCGGAAGTTTTCATCGGAGGCGCTGGCGATCTCGGCCGCCAGCTGGGGATTCAAGTTGCCGGAACGCGACAGGCTGCGGAACTGGGTCGTCAAAGATTTGTTGGTTGCTTCCAGATGGTGCAGCTCGGATTGCAAATCGGACATAGCAACGTAGGTTGCGAACTGTCCCGCGAACAGGTAGCCGGCAAGCAGCGCCATCATCACCAGCAAAATGACGGGGATGACGCCGATGAAGACGTAAGTAACGATCAGCCGGTTGCGTAGCCGCCACATCAAACGTTGGCGCAACCAGCGGAAGCCGAGCAGTATCGCGAAGAAAACGAAAACGTAGCTGATGAAGGCGGCCCAGCCGCTCAACATGGTTCCGGCGGGCGAGCGAGTGATGAGACGCAGCAACTCCAGCGCCAGCGCCAGGTATCCGAACCATAAGGTGGTGCGGCCAAGCTTCGTCCGCGGATGAAGAGCACGCTTCCCATAGGCGCGCACGTCTTCGGATTTTGGCAGGTTCATGGCCATGAAGAGAACCATCAGCGTCAGCTTTCAGAACGCGCATGATTTTGGAACGAAGGACTCAACTGCCCTCACATCGCATTTCTTGACGCCAGCTAAATCTCCGGATAGAGATCGAAAAATGCGTCCACGCTGCACCGCAACTGTTTCTCGATCTCCTCTTTTGAGCCTTCAAGCAGGTGCAGCGGCACGTGGGCCTCGTGTCCATTCTTGAGCTTGATGGTACCTTCGCCGATCTCGGTTACTTCCTCTGAAGGTAGCAAACGCATGCCGTATACCAGAGTGAGTTTTGCCATCCTCCGATTCTAGTCGTTTCGCAAAGTGGGAGCACTTGGTAGAATCCGGAAGGCCCATGCCTCTCAATTTAAATCCAGGAGAAGGAAGCTGTTGCGGGTGAGTCCAGGCTCGCTGGCGGCGCCCGGTTGCATCTTCCGGCGGGGCGGAGAATCAAACCGGTTCCTATGCCTGAAAATGTTCGTAATCTCATTATCGTCGGTTCCGGGTGTTCGGGGCTGACCGCCGCGATTTACGCGGCACGCGCCAATCTTCGCCCTCTGGTCATCGATGGACACGAACCCGGCGGTCAGCTCTCCATTACTACGCTGGTCGAGAATTTTCCCGGTTTTCCTGAAGGGATTCAAGGGCCGGAACTCATCGAAAACATGCGCCAGCAGGCGGCGCGCTTTGGGGCCGAATTCCTGGCCGGACATGTGGCCAGCGTCGATCTCGGCCAGAAAAGTGCCGACCTGGGCAAGAAGCTGATCGAAGTGAATCTGGGACGCGAGACATTGTTGGCTCGCACGCTGATTATCGCCAGCGGAGCTTCGGCGCGCTGGTTGGGACTGCCCAACGAGCAGGCGCTGATCGGTCATGGGGTTTCTTCCTGCGCCACCTGCGATGGATTTTTCTTTTCCGGCAAGGAGATTGCCGTCATCGGCGGCGGCGACTCAGCGATGGAAGAAGCTTTGTTCCTGACCCGCTTCGCCTCGAAGGTAACGGTGATTCATCGGCGGCATGAATTCCGCGCTTCCAAGATCATGCTGGACCGCGCCCGCAAGCACGATCAGATCGAGTTTCTTACCGACACCGTCGTGGACGACGTCTTGGACGTCAGCAAGAAAGAAGTCACCGGCCTGCGCTTGCGCAACCTAAAGACGGGCGAGCAGTGGGATCTTCCTGCCAGTGCCATGTTCTTGGGTATCGGCCACACCCCCAATGCGCAATTTATCGGTGACCAACTCGACCGCGACGGTGAAGGCTATCTGATTCCGGAAGGTTTCGTGGGTTCGCGCGCGCCGGGGGTGTTTATCAGCGGCGATGTCGCCGACCGTCATTACCGCCAAGCGGTGACGGCGGCGGGCACGGGCTGCATGGCGGCGCTGGAAGTCGAGAAGTACCTGGAAGAGATCGGGAAGTAAGAGTCTCTGTGGCCGATGCAACCATTGACGCTACTCTCGAGCCCAGTGATCTAGCGCGCACCGGGAGGGTTCCAGTTGACGCCCCATGCATTTAATATGGCCTCGATTCGAGCAACATCAGGATGCTCCGGATTAAAGTCTTCGCATTTAACCCCTAGAATGTCAGAGGGCAGCTCAAGAGTAGGGTCAGTCTTGAGAAAGCAAATTCGGTCATGTTGACGGAAGAGTCCGGTCAGCCAACCGCCTTCGAAGATCACATTTTGCCTGGCCCGCGGCTTGTGGGGCGGTGGGTCAGAGACAAAGCGTCCCTCATCATCCGGCGTCAGCAAGACAAATCCCGCGCAACAGTCAGCCAGCAGTTCTTCCAACTCCTGCAGCAGTTCTTTCCCTCTGCCCGATTGCTCAGCCAGGACCTTGGGGCTGATACCTCGCTGTACCAACACCAGTTCGAGGCTCTTGAGCGCCAGGGTGTTGCGTCCATGTACGATGAAAACAGAGTTTGTCGGCATACGCGCGGCCAGGTCCAGCGCGAAGCTCAAGCTGTTTACGGCGAACTCCATTGCGGTTCGTGTCTCGGTAGAGAACTCTGGAGCTCCCGGGCCGTTATGGAAGGAGGCGACGCCAAAGGGCCGTCCCCGCCGAGAAGGGAGAATGATCGGGGCGCAAAACATGCTCTTGATCGGTTCTCCTTCGTTGACGAAGCCGGGGTCTCTCTTCACATCCGAACTGTACTGAATTGCTTTCTGGGAAAAGGCGCGTCCGGCCATTCCCTCGTAGGTGGCGAATACAGTCTTCTTGAACTTGTTCTTATCGAGAAAGCCCTCTTCGAACAGGAAGTCGCCATCATTGAACAAATGCAACTTACCGTCGGGCCTATAGACCAAAATAGAACCTGACTCGCAGAGGTCCGCCCCATCACGGTCCTTGCCAAGAACGATCATGCGCAGGAACCACTGAAGGATCTCGGACTGCGATTGCGTGCGCGCACCGTTCAGGAAGCCGTTCAGCATGGTCATGGTGAGGGAAAGATCAGCCATAGAGTTCTCCAGTTGGGTTACCCGTGCAGCTTACCTGAGCCAGACGAGCACCAGGTTGAAAGCAACAGCGTTGAGATGCCGCGCTTCTACCGGCAAGATTATCCTGAGTTTCGCGGCTAAAGTCATGCATTATCTGGCGGGCGATGGGGTCCATTCAGGTTTCAGGCGAAGCTGCCGAAGTTACCCGAGGAGCCACCTTCTGTAATTGAAGTGTTCTCAGGACGGCGGTTGGCAGTAGAATGAGCCAAGAGAGCAGGGTCGGGGTTGACGCCCAGCGGGGGGAAGTTTGGTTTCAGCGGCGCGCAATGACGATGGCATGCTCCGCAGTCAATCGCCCTCCTGCTAAATCACCCCAAAGGCAGAGGGAGAGCTCGCCGGGAGACGATTCGTTCGCCAGCGGACAGGCCGCCATTGTCTATGTCATCCCCTGAATTTCTTTCGCAGGCACGGCCCGCAGAAGTATTGCGCGAGGCCATACTGCGGCACGTCCGTTACACCCTGGTACGCCCCACTTCGGAGCTGAAGCCCGCCGACTATCTGAAGCCGGTCTCGCTGGCCATCCGCGACCGCATTGTCGACCGGATGCTGGAAACGGAATCGCGTTACCGCCATAAGGACTCCAAAAAGCTGTACTACCTCTCGATGGAATTCCTGATGGGGCGCTCGCTGGGAGACAACTTGTCAAACCTGCGAGTTGAGGAGCTTTGCCGCGAAGTGCTGGCGGGCTTTGGCGTCAGTCTTGACGAGGTCCTGGACAGCGAGAGCGACGCCGGGCTGGGCAACGGCGGTCTGGGCCGCCTGGCGGCTTGCTTCCTGGAGTCGCTGGCGACGCTGGCCATGCCGGGCTTCGGTTATGGTATCGATTACGAATATGGCCTGTTTAAACAGGAGATCTTCAACGGCTTCCAGCGCGAGAAACCTGACCGCTGGAAGGCCGACGGAACTCCGTTCCAGATCGAGCATCCCGAAGAGGCCGTCAACATTCCACTGTATGGACGGGTCGAAGGCGGCGGGCTCGAGGCCGAAGACGCCCTGAAGCAGCCGTGGCTCAACCCCAAGATCGTGGTCGGTATACCCGCCGACATGCCGATTGTGGGTTATCTGGGACAAACCGTGAACTGGCTGCGACTGTTCACCGCCCGCGCCTCGGAAGACTTCGACATCGAGATTTTCAATCGTGGCGATTACATTCGCGCGGTAGAGCAGAAGATCGCGTCAGAAAATATCTCGCGTGTGCTGTATCCCTCGGATTCGGTAATGAGCGGTAAGGAACTGCGCCTAGTACAGGAGTACTTCCTGGTGGCGTGTGCCATCGGCGACCTGATGCGTCGCTTCCGCCAGCAGCACAAGAACATCGAGACGCTGCCGTCGAAGGTCGCCATCCAGATGAACGACACGCATCCCAGCCTGGCGGTCGCGGAACTGATGCGGATTCTGCTGGATGAAGACCAGTTATCTTGGGAAGACGCATGGGACGTCACCCGCCAGACGCTGGCCTACACCAATCACACGCTCTTGCCGGAAGCGCTGGAAAAGTGGTCGGTACCGCTGCTGGAAAAGGTCCTGCCGCGGCACATGTTGATCATCTTCAACATCAACCATAAGTTCCTGCGGGAGATGAAACAGTACTCGTTCCTGGACGACGAGAAGCTGCGCAAGATGTCGATCATCGAGGAGGGCTACGAGAAACAAGTGCGGATGGCGCTTCTCTGCATGGTGGGAAGCCACTCGGTGAACGGCGTTTCCCAGCTGCACAGCGACTTGATCGTCAACTCGCTAGTGCCGGAGTTTGCCCAGATTTGGCCGGAAAAATTTAACAACAAGACAAATGGCGTGGCGCCGCGCCGCTGGCTGATGAAGGCGAACGAAGGTCTCACCGAACTTATCAGTCGCACCCTAGATGAGAACAAGTGGATTACCGACCTGCGCAAGCTGCGCGACCTGGAGCCCTTTGCGGAAGACGAAGAATTCCGCGAATCGTTCAAGGAAGTGAAGCGCCAGAACAAGCTGAAACTGGCGGGCGTCATTCAGGACTTGAGCGGCGTGTCGGTCGATCCGGATTCGATGTTCGATGTCCAGATCAAGCGCATTCACGAATACAAGCGGCAGCTGCTGAATGTGATGGGCATCATCCACGACTATCTCGGCATTGTCGAGCGGGGCGAGATGCCGCAACTGGCGCGCACCTACATCTTCGCCGGCAAGGCTGCTCCGGGCTACTGGGCTGCCAAGCAGATCATCAAGCTCATTCACAGCGTGGCTGAAGTAGTGAACAATGACGAGAAGGCAAAAGACCTGATCAAGATTGCCTTCCTGCCCGACTATCGCGTCTCGCTGGCGCAGTTGATTATTCCGGCAGCCGATCTGAGCGAACAGATTTCCATGGCCGGGATGGAAGCTTCCGGCACCGGCAACATGAAGCTGTCGATGAACGGCGCGCTCACCATTGGCACCTACGACGGCGCCAATATCGAGATCGCGGAAGAGGTAGGCGAGGACAATATCTACATCTTCGGCCTGCGCGCGGAAGAGATCCGGGAGATGCAGCAGAAGGGATCGTACCACCCCCACGAACGCTACGAGCGCGACCAGTCGGTGCGGGAAGTGATGGACGTGCTGGCCTCAAACCGCTTCTGCCCCAATGAGCACGGTCTGTTCCGCTGGATCTTCGATGAGCTGGTCCACCGCGGCGACCGCTACTTCCACATTGCCGATTTCCCTGCCTACGTGGAAACCCAGCAAGTGATCGGGGGCGACTACCTGAACGAAGCAACCTGGTGGCGCAAGGCAATTCTGAACGTTGCCCGCATCGGCAAGTTTTCCAGCGATCGCACCATTCTGGAGTACTCGCGCGACATCTGGCACATCGGGAAATTCGAGAAAAACACCCGGGCCCCCAAACCACTTGTGCGCGCTGCGCCTCCGGCCAAAGTCAAGGGTGAGGCGGTCTCGACCAGCGACGTTGTTCCGGAGCCGGAAAGTAAGCAGGTAGCTGACTAGGGGACGCACCCGCGGGACGACAATAGACAAAATTCTGTTACGCCTGCCCCTGGGCCGCCAGTGGTGAGTTGGAGGTTTGCTGGTCCAGGGTGTCCACATCCACCAATGGGAAGCCGAGTGACTTCCATTCGTGGAAGCCGCCCAGCAGCGGGCGCACGCCACGAATACCGTGCTTCCTGAGTTGCAGCGCCACCCGGGCGCTGGTGGCTTCGTTTGGTCAAGTGCAGAACAGAACGACCTCGCCATCGCGGCTGATTTCGTGGTTGCGCTTCTCCAGTTCCTCGGGCGAGATCTGGAGAGCTCCAGGCAGCGTTCGGGGATCGGTCAGAACATCCAAGGGATGGCGCAAGTCGATAATGACCACGTGTTCGCCTGATTCCAACTGGTGCTTCAGTTCGTCGGGCGTAATGCGGTCCCCCTTGACCTGCTCGATGAACCGCTGCCGTTCGCGCCAGCGATAGAGCACGTAAGCGATGACGCCGATGGCGAACAGCGTGAGGAAGCCGCCGCCGAGCAGATGAGCGTCGGCGGCGACGCGGTCGAGCTGCTTGCTAAAGAGGAAGCCGATAGTGGCGTAGCCGGTCGTCCACAGCAGTGCGCCGAGCAAATCGAAGAGGAGGAATCGCGGATACTCGACGCGCACCATTCCGGCCAGTGCCGGCGCGGCCGTGTTGAGTCCTGGAATGAACTTGCAGATCAGCAGGGTGCGCGGCCCGTATTTGCTGAAGGTGGTTTCGGTGCGGCGAACGCAGGAGTCGGGCTCCATCGAGATGCGGCAGAGCAGATTGAGAACCACAGCTCCGCGGCGCTGGCCAAAGTGGTACCAGAAGATGTCGGCAGCCAGACAGCCTGCGGTGGCGGCCAGCACGACCAGAGGCAGGCTCATCCGGTGTTGCCCGGCGAGCGCTCCGGCAGCCAGTAGCAGCGGCGTGGCCAGGATCGGCAAGCCGCCCTGCTCGATCAGCACCCAACCGAACAGCAGGGCATAGCCATACTGCACTACGAATTGCAGGGTCTCAGTCATTGCGGTTCAGCAGGATAACCGTACAAAGCTATGTTGATGCGCTGGCTTCGAGGAAGGTTCCGCCGGGGCGCAGTATAAACCAGAATGGGATGACGCGGCGGGTTCGGGTGTGCCGTAGCGGCCATCTCGTAAATCACTTGCCCTGTATCAGGGCACGACTCCAAGGGCTGCTGAAAGAGTCGGGGATTTGAAGGGGCGCGCCTTCAGGTGCGCCGTATGAGGCCTTTATTCTTGTCATTGCGAGTCGGCTTCAGAGACTGTGTCGCACCCGTGCCGCCGCTGCGCGGCTCAGGATTATTTCCCACTTTACCCGGCGCTCACGCGCCGGGCTAACTTCATAGCCGCCGCTGTGCGGCTAGTTTGATAAATTTTCCAGGCCTTTGTTCCGCTGCAAAATTTCTGCTGCAGTCGCGACACAGTCTCTTCAGCCCGCGAGGAATCTGCTTTATGCCCGTCCGGCAAACTCTCGCGTCTCGGTTGACACTTTCACCTTTTCTCCTTCTTTAATGAAGAGGGGAACGCGGATTTCCAGGCCGGTTTCAAGCCTAACCAGTTTGGTCACGCTGCCGCTGGACGAATCGCCACGAGCGCCCGGTTCCGCGTAGACGACTTCCAACTCGACCTGCACCGGCAGTTCTATGCCGATGGGATTGCCGTTGTATCTGTGCAACTCGATGATGCCGCCTTCCACCAAAAAGTCCGAGGCGTTGCCGATCATCCCGTCGCTCAGGGTGAGTGTCTCGTAGGTTTCCTGGTCCAGAAAGTGAAAGCCATCTTTGTCGCTGTACAAGTACGAAGCGGGGCCAATCTGCAGGTCTGGCTCCTTGAACTTGTCGCTCGCCTTGAATGTCTTCTCAAAGACCGCGCTGGTAAGAAGGTTGCGCATCTTCAGGCGCACCAGGGTCTGAGCGCCGCGCGCCGAGGGAGTAGTCACCTCCGCTTCCAGACAGTGGAACGGGGTATTTTCAAACTCAAAGAACGTCTTGCGCTTGACGTTGATGGCGTCAATTAATGTGGCCATGAATTCCTCAGAGGTTGGGTTCCGCGGCAAAAATCGGGAGTTAACCCCGATCTCACCCTGCTGCTAATTATAGGTGGAAGGCTCATCGGATGAGAGGTTGCTTCCCCGTTACACAATTTGAATCGTGGCGCTGATTGGTGCTATGGCGATTTTGCAACAGCTAGTTATTTCGGAGTCCCTTCCTCAGCTAGTTTAGAAATTCATTCGAGCAGCCGACCACTCAAGGGCTAATCGATCTTAGAGAGGCACCGGCGAGCTTCTGTATTAACAATCCGTGTTAGGCTCTTAAGGAGCTGTGAGCGACAGATAAATGCAAGGGAACCCCAGGACTGGACGTGTTAAATGGTTTGGCCTAAGCCGCGATCTCTGGCTTACATTCAGTTTGGCAGCCGGGACTAACGCGCTGGGATTTCTTGCCCTGATATTCTGCAGCATTCCGTCGAAACCCTTGGCTGTCTTGTGGGCATTTGCGGCTCAGGGCTTGGGGTGCCTAATGGGTTTCATTTTTGCGATACCTCGTGCCGCTAGAGATGGACAGCCTGACGCCAAATCATTTGGCGATCAGCGCCGTTCCAGATTTGTAGCCAACACAAACATGGAGCAGATTTCAGACTGGCTGACTAAGTTGCTGGTTGGAGCAGGTTTAGTCGAGTTGAAGTCTATACCGCGAGCGTTGGATAACGCTGCTCGCTATATCGCTGCCGGGCTTGGCGGGAAGCCGGGAGAATTCGTCCAGGCCGCTGCGGCCATCCTAGTGTTCTTTCCTGTTTGGGGATTTCTCGGCGCATATCTGATTACGCGCATGTTTTTTGAGCGTGCGTTCAATGAAGCCGACAATAACCAAGTAGATGCTGACCAGCACTAATACAAATACTTCGACATGTTGGGGGGTGAGAAGTTGGTCGGGGTTCGTCCTGAAGGTCTCCTTTAGAAATACGACCGCTAACGATAGCCGTTCTTGACTTCGGCACCCTTACACCCAATTTTGTGCAGACGTCCAACAGAAGCGGACAACTGTCGATAACAGGGTCAGCATGACGGTTCCCGTCACAATCAAGCATTAAAAGGCCTGCCGGATTGACCACATTGCTTTTCAGCCTGTTGCTGCTCTCTTCTAGGGAGGCCTATCGTAATCTAACCCGGCGACGCTCCTCCCCAACGCGCATTAAACCTGTGGCCGTATTCCGACGATCAGCCCTGTGCGGGTGCGGTCGCCGGTGCTGACGCCGAAGCAGCGGTGTGCTTCTCTGCGTCCACCACTTTTTCTTTCGCGTCCCAGGTCAGGATCTTCAGGTCGAGCACGAAGATGGAGTAGAGCACCGGAACCATCAACAACGTGACGAAGGTTGCTACCGTCAATCCGCCGATCTGGGCATAGCAGAGCGGCTGCCACAACGGGCCACCGTGCATGGCCAGCGGAAACAGTGCCAGCACGGTGGCGCTCACGGTGATCATGACCGGACGCAAGCGGATGATTCCGGCGTCGATCACAGCTTCCTCAAATGGCTCTCCTTTGGCGTGCATCTCCTCGATGAAATCGAAGAGCACGATCACGTGGCTGACGATGACGCCGATCAGGCTGGCGATTCCAAGGAAGGCCATAAAGCCGAACGATGTCTTCATCACCCACAGCGCGATGATCGCTCCTGCCACACCGTAGGGCGCGGCCGCGAACACCAGCAGCGGCTTGATCGCACTATTGAACTGGAAGAGCAGCGCCAGGTAAATTGCCGCGACCGAGATGGCCAGCACCACGGCTAGATTGCGGAATCCATCCTGCTGCTTGTTGTACTCGCCGCCGATGGTGAGACGGTAGCCGGGAGGCATGGTCTTCTGCAGTTCCCTGATTTTCGGGAGAGCGACATTGGTGATCTCTGAAGCCAGATGGCCGGGTGCAGGGAAGGCGTAAATCGACATCTCGCGGAAGTGGTCGATGCGAACGATGCGGTTTGTCATCATGCTGTTCTGGATGTCGGAGATCTGCACCAGGGGAATCTTGGTGGAGTCGTTCGAGGATGACGAGTACACATACAGATTCTGGATATCGGAGAGGCGAGAACGCTCGCTCATCTGCAGGCGAGCCACGACCGGAATGTTCTTGTCTCCATCTTGCAACGTTGTTACAGTGACCCCGCTCATGGCGCTGGTCGCCGAGTTCGCCACATCCATGTTGGTGATGCCTGCCAGGTTGGCGCGATCGGGGTCGATGTTGAGCGTGACCTGGAAGCTTTCTTTCTGCCACTCGTTGCGGACGCGTCTAGCTTCGCTCGCCGAGCGCAGAATGTCTTCCACCTGGGAGGCGATGCGTCGCAATTCGTCGATGTCCTGGGCACTTTGCGAGGTACTCACGTCGGCCTCGCTGACCACGCGAATCTCCACCGGATAATTCACCGGCGTGGTCTGCAGTTGGCGATAGTCGCAGCGAACGCCGGGCAACTGCGCGGTCAGGACGGGCTGCACCTGGTTGACGAATGCGGGCGTCAGTTCTTTGCCGGTCAACTGCACCAGCACTTGCGCATAGTTAAGCTGTTTGGGCTGCGGTGATACCGAGAACCAGAAGCGCGGGCTGCCACCTCCGACCCATGTGGTTACGTACTTCAAGATTTGGGCAGGATTGCCGTTCTTGTCGGGATGCTTCTTTCCCCATTCATCGGCTTGCTGGCGAATAATCCGTTCGACTCCTTGAGCGGCTTGATTGGTGGCATCAAAATTGGCGTCATTGGGCAGCCAGACATCGACATAGGACCAATACTGAACGTCATCGGGAAAGAACGATGTTTTCAACTGGAGGAAGAGAAACACACTCAGCACCAGGAAGGCCAGCGAACCGATGGTGACTTTCCAGCGATGCTCAATCGCGAACTTAGCAACACTCGCATAGAAACCCGTGAAGCCGGTGGTGCGACGTTCCTCGATGGGAGCTTCCGGTTTCTTGCCGGGGCGAAGGAGGTAGTAGCCCAGCAGCGGAATGAACGTCATCGAGGCAAGACGCGAACAAACCAGGGCGACCGTCATCACTACCGGCAGGCTGTAGATGAATTCGCCGGTGGTTCCGGTGATCATCAGGAAGGGAAGGTAGGCGACGATGTTGGTGATGGTCGCATACAGAATTGCAGTAGCGATTTTCGTGGGACCCAGCCAGGGCGCGATGATTCGCGGCTGACCCTCGGCCAGCATTCGCTTGATGGAGTCGCCGGCAACCACCGGATCGTCGACCAGCAGTCCCAGGGCAATGATCAGCGATGCTACCGACACCTGCTGAACGTCGATTCCCAGCACATAAATGATGCCGAACGTCATGGCCAGCGTGATGGGGATGGAAAGCGCCATGAGCACGGCCGAACGCCACTCCCAGAAGCCGATCAGCGAGACGATGACCACCAGGACGATGGCCTCGTACAGTGCATCCATGAAGAGGTCGATCTGCTCCTTCACCTGGACAGGCTGGCTGGAGGTGGGGACGATGACCAAGTCGTCGGGCAGATAGTGTTGGATGCCGGCCAACTTCTCCTGCACGTGTCGTCCGAAGAGATCGATTTGCTGGCCGGAACGCATGTTGACACCCAGCGTGATGGCACGGCTGCGAAGCCACGCCCCACTGGAGTCACGCCACATCAGGTAATTGAGAAACGTGGGAGGACTGAGATAGGTGCGCGAGATGTCGACGAGATCGCGCAAATAGACAGGACTGTTAGACGATGAAACGCCGATGATGACATTGCCAATGGCGGGCGCGTCGGGAAACAGGCCGGAGGGATTGATCTCCAGGTCTTGCGGCCCGACCTCGAGCGATCCGGCGGGCAGCGTGATGTTTTGGGCGTTGAGAATATCCTTGAGCTTGGACGGATCGTATCCGTATTGAGCGAGACGTTGCTGCGAGTAGTCGAGGTAAATCTGCTCCTGCAACACCCCCGACCGGGTCACCGTCGAGGTTTCGGGAACGCCCTGCAATGTGCGCTGAATCAAGTCGGTGTAATTGTCGAGTTGGCGATAGGAATATTTCGCACCCGCGACCTTGGCCAGCTGCGCTTCGGTGCCGGCGGGATCGCGAATGATGGCAGGCTGCCAGGCATCGGGATAAAGTTCGGAGCGGTGCAGGTTCTGCTGGATCAGGCGCTCGCCGCGCTGCCGAATGGTCTCGTCATCGAATGTGGTGCTGGCGTCGAGGCCGACATATCCCGGCCCGTCGAAGAAGTGAAGATCGTTCAGCGTTCCGTTGCGGCGGCCAATTTCCGCAATGCTCTCAAAATTGCTGCGCACGGGGCCTGCCGCTACCGATAGCGGGAAAGCATAAATGACGCTGACGCGAGGCTGCGGCGCGTTTCTGGGCAGGGCGTCACGCGTGGTTGCGATGGCCTTGCGGATGGCGATAGCCCGGAGAGCTACTTCGGTCGGGGTGACGTTGGGGCTCGCCACAGTCAGCATCAGCGCCGCTGTGTCGCCGAAGTTGCTGTTGAACTGGATGGGTCCGGCGCCGCGCGGGAGTTGTGCATTCAACTGATTCAGCTTCAGATTGATGTCGCTGAATTCTTTCTGCTTGTCGCTTACGTTGTCATCAAGTTGGATGTAGACCACTGAAAGCCCGGGAAAGCTGAGCGACCGTATGCCGAAGTTGGAGGGACTGGGCGGGCGGAGGGTGGTGTTCTGCGCTGCCGCCGCCTCGATGGGACGCGTCACCAGTTGCTCGACCTGCTCTGCCGTAGCGCCGGGCCATTGGCACTGGGCGGCGGCCACGCGCACAGGAATGTCGGGGTCCTTGCGCTTGGGCATGTGCTGATAGCCGTAGAAGCCCCATAGGCAAGTCGCCAGCAGCAGCACCAGCGCGACTTGACGGTGCTCGGTGAAGAACCGGGCCACGTTGTGCGTGGTGGCGATGATCTCAGCGTCGGACTTGTGATGGGTTGCCATTGCGCTTCAGAACTTGAAGGGGCGTACCTTTAGGTGCGCCTTCAAAGCTCCCTTACTTGCCACTCCGCGGGCTTCAGCCCGCCCGGATTCTGTTCTCCCAGTTTCCTGGTTCCGTACCGCAGGGGCTGAAGAGACTGTGTCGCAACCGTGCCGCCGCTGCGCGGCTCAGGATTATTTCCCACTTTACCCGGCGCTCACGCGCCGGGCTAACTTCAT
>PMWW01000078.1 GCA_003165795.1 Acidobacteriaceae bacterium | reverse complement strand
CCCGGCCAGCAGTGCAATGACGACTGGGGGAATCCCGCGATGGCCCTATAGTCGGGACTTACCAAGGCGAACCACGGCGTAAGTGTTATCCCAAAAAGGAAGTAACGTGCCGAGGTTACTGAGCCCGGGAAAAAATCTCGCTTGTGTTACGGCGACTTCACGGATATGCTTTCTATGAAGTCATGCATCTACGTCTCCTCGACTACGTGTTTTGGATCGCAACTCCGCTCGCGCAGTTGGGTGTGCTCATTGTCATGGTCAGGCGTGGGCTGCACCGGGATTATCCCTACTTTTTTAACTACACCGTTTTTCAGGTGCTGAACGAACCGGTTCTGTACCTTATCTACACGCGTTCCTACTCGTTTTACTTCTACGCCTATTATTTCAATATCGCGCTCTGCGTTCTGATTTCATTTGCGGTGCTCCAGGAAATCTTCAAGGACGCATTCCGGCCTTACGAGGCATTGCGAGATCTGAGCGTCATTCTCTTTCGCTGGTCGGCCTTGGTGGTTTTACTGGTCGGCGTGATGTGGGCGATTAATACAGCGCACAAGTCTGAGAATGGAACGGTCATCGATGCCATCCTGTTGGCGGAGCGCAGTGTTCGCATGATGCAGTGTGGACTGGTCTTCTTTTTGCTGCTGTTTAGCGAATACCTGGGCATCTCACGCCGTAGCTTGCTGTTTGGCATCTCGCTGGGATTGGGGTTGTTCGCGGCAGTAAATATGCTGGTCGCTACCGGTATGACCCATCATGGAATCCTGAGCCACGCGACGTTACGCCATATCAACAGCGCCGCTTACTTGATGGCGGTGGTGCTGTGGCTGGGTTACACCCTGGCAGCGGCCCCTTCGGCGAGCAAAGTTGCGGAGGCCGTTATGCGATCGAAGGATTGGAATTCAGCGCTGGAAGATGCCCGGGTGCAGCCCGGAGCCGACAGCCTGCTGGACACCATGGATCGCACCGTTGAGCGCCTGCTCTATCCCCGCGAAGAATCCAAGGTCAATATTTCAACCGGACATAGTTAGCCTCATGCTGGTTGGGAAGTCCCCCTTCCGGCTGAGGAGCAGCGCGTCACCAGCCGGTCATCGGCACCTAACGTTGTGCCCCATCGGCAAGAGACTCGCGCGCCCAGCCGCGCAGAAAATTTGTGCTTCCGTTATTCCAGTCGGAAACCCAGGAATCGGCACAGGCACGCAACCGGAGCGTGCTGCTCATGCCACCAGCGTCCTTCTCTCCATCCGACTTTCGTAGAGGTTCATCAAGTCGTTTCGCTTGATAGTTTTTTTGTCTGGGACGAAACAGCTCCCGTATCCGCCAATCTGCGCTGGTTTAGGGGCCGCTCTCCGGTTGACGGTGCCCCATGTTCTTGCTGTGCAATCACTTTGGTACATAACGTGGAACCTGGTCTCCGGCGTTGTCGCATCTCTGTCCAGAAGCGGACGCTGCGTTCCGTTGACGGACAGGGCGACGCCACTTCAGATGCTAAGTTGCTGACAACTAAGCCTGCAACATGGCCAGCACGTTGCAATTGTTCCACGTGGAACCGAACTCGGGCGCGTCCCACCGTCGAGCGCACAGGTGAGAAATGTTGCAAGACCTTTGTTATGCCATACGTCAACTCCGCAAGTCTCCCGCTTTCGCGACGGTGGCCGTGCTCACGCTGGCGCTCGGCATCGGGGCCAGCACTGCCATCTTCACGCTGCTGGACCAGGTCCTACTGCGCAACTTGCCGGTTAGTCATCCCGAGCAGTTGGTGCGCTTACGCTATGTAGGATCCAATACCGGCAGCATCAGCGCTTTTGGTGGCGACAGCAAAGACTTTTTCTCCTATCCCATGTACCGCGACCTGCGCGACAAGAACCAGGTCTTCTCCGGCATGTTGGCCAATGACGAGCTGCCCTCCGTTGGAGTGCAGTGGAATGGACGGCCTGAGTTGGTGCAAGGAGAATTGGTGAGCGGCAACTACTTCGATGTGCTCGGCGTTCGCGCCGCGGCGGGACGTTTGTTGGTGCCCGCGGACGACGTCACACAGAACGGCAATCCGGTCGTAGTGCTGAGCTTCAATTATTGGAAGTCGGGTTTCGGCTCCGATCCGCGCGTCATCAATCAGGTTTTGTACATCAACGGGCATCCGTTCACGATCGTTGGCGTCGCCGACCCAAACTTCCATAGCGTGATAGCCGGATACACGCCGAAGCTGTTTGTTCCCATGACGACGAAAGCAATCGTGACTCCCGGACTGAACGATCTGGAAGACCGGCGCTCGTCGTGGGCCAACATCGTCGCCCGGCTGAGGCCCGGAGTCAGCCGCGAGCAAGCTGAAGCTGCGATGACGCCGCTGTGGCGTTCGATACGCGCCGGCGAGTTGCCGGCAATCAAGAGCAAGACTGACCTGTTCCGCAAACATTTCGTGGCGGAGTCGCAAATCCAGCTAGTAGACGAAAGCCGCGGCTTCTCGCCGCTGCGCGAACAGATTCAGGCCCCGTTGCTCATCGTTATGGGGATGGTGGGCTTGGTGTTGGTGATGGCGTGTGTGAATGTCTCGAGTCTGCTATTGGTGCGGGCGGCGTCCCGCGTAAAGGAAATGTCGGTGCGCTACGCGATGGGAGCCTCGAGCTGGCAAATCATTCGTCAGTTGCTGATGGAAGGCCTCATGCTCGGGTTGCTGGGTGGCGCTCTGGGGTTGCTGTTCGCGCCCGCGGTGTCAGCCTTCTTGGCCCACCGCATCGCCGGCCAGACCGCGACCGAGCTTCCCCTGTCTCCCCATCCCGATCTGCGCATTCTGCTGTTCAATTTCGGATTGGCATTCGTGGTCAGCGTGCTCTTCAGCCTCGCGCCCGCGTTGCGCTTCCTTCATCCTGACCTGGTTAGTTCTCTGAAGCAGCAAACCACAACTGGATCGAGCAAACATTTGCGCTTCCGTCGCCTTTCGGTCGGCATGCAGATGGGTTTGAGTCTGCTCTTGATCATCGGCGCGGGCTTGTTCGTTCAGACCCTCCACAACCTGCGTTCGCTGAACGTGGGTTTTACCACCGATCACCTGGTGACCTTCGGCATCGATCCCACTCTGGCCGGCTACGACCCGAAGCAAGCGGTGCCGCTGCAAAGACACTTATTGGAAATATTGGCAGCCCAGCCGGGGGTGCGGTCCGTCGGCGGCACTGACGATCCTGAACTGGCGAACAACGACGAGCGGAGCAATATCAACATTGCCGGCCGAACGTTGAAACCAGATGAGGACATCCACGTCGAGATTCCGGCGGTCACTCCGGAATATTTCACTACGCTGAATCTACCCGTGCTGGCGGGACGGACCTTCACCGATCAGGATCTCGCGGGCAAAGCCAAAGTGGCGATGGTGAATGCCGGCTTCGCCCGCCGCTTCTTCNNCTTCCAGCCGTCCTTCGAGCCCAACGACCAAGCCGGCTTCATGCAGTTTTATGTGCGCACCTGGCAGGCCCCGGAGACGGCTGAACTCGACTTACGCGGGGCGGTGCAACAAGTCGATTCCAAACTAGTGGTCGATACCATGCGCACCATGGACGAGCAGATTGCCGACAACATTTCCAATGACCGGCTGGTGGCGATGCTGGCGGTGAGCTTTGGAATCGTGGCCACGCTGCTGGCGGCGATTGGCCTTTACGGCGTGCTGGCTTACGTGACCGCGCAGCGTACGCGCGAGATTGGCATCCGCATGG
>PMWW01000077.1 GCA_003165795.1 Acidobacteriaceae bacterium | reverse complement strand
GTTTTAGAGGGGCGCGCCTTCAGGTGCGCCGTCCTACGCCCTTTATTCTTGACATTCCTAGCTGCTTCAGCCCGCGAGGAATCTGCTTTCCCGTCTTTTTCAGCCGCCTGCTAAACGCGGCAGGTCGAGTGTAATGCTCAAGAAAGGGGCATTTCAGTTGCGTCATAGGCAGATCGCGGGGGCCTGGCTCGACGAGGCCCTGGCGGAAGCCGGCATCGATCGCAACGCGACTTGAGCAACCAAAACTGGGAAGCACTTCAAATGCGGGCCGCGCGGGAAACGGCGAATACATAAAAGGCCGAACGCCTTTGAGATTGTAATTTGTTGTCCCTGGCTTGACCTGGAAATCGCGATGGTGAAGCCCGGTATTGTGGTATGTCTGGGGGCGACGGTGCCTAGGCGCCGCGGGGCGTAGTTTTCGAGTGACCTAGTGGCGCGGTCAACTATTGCCGCTCGCGGCCGCGATGCAACTGCTGGCCACCGTTGATCCTTCTTCAATTCTGCGTGCTGCCGACGAGGCCCTCGTCATCGGGAATTCGAGCCATTGGTGAAGGACCTGACAGTTGTGACTGGTGTTTTACCTGGGCATACTTAGCAGATTTGCCAGTCAACAAGTCTTTCGTTCAGGTTCATACTAGATACAGTCTGCTACCCGTCTCTCGAATCGGCCCTGTGGAGTGATATTTTGTTCCCCGAGTTAGAAAACATCCGTCGTGAAGTGGAGCGGATAACGCGCCAGGCTTCCGAAACCAACTGGCACCAAGCTCCGCCAGGGAAATGGAGTTGTGCCCTCATCTTCGAGCATCTTCTTCTCACTTACACCGGAACAACGAAGGGCATTGCAAACGTCATGAAGCGAGGAAGACCCCTCGGAAGCAAAGCCACCCTGCAAGACCGGGTTAGGACCCTTTGGGTGACGAAACTGGGACTTATGCCCTCGGGCCGCATTGCTCCTCCGAACATGGTCCCGAAGAGCGGTCTCGCACTGGATTCCTTGCGACGTTTCTACGACGCTTTGGTCGCCATGGACGCAACCCTGGCGGACGCGGAGCGGCGGTTCGGCAGCCACGTAAAGTTACTGGATCATCCGTTTCTGGGGCCTTTGAATGCCAAGGAGTGGCGCCAGTTTCACCGGACCCATGCCCGGCACCACTTGAAGCAAGCCGCGGAACGTATCCGCGAGCAGACTTCCGCTGACCTCATCGCAAATTCCTTTACCGGAACATCTCCAGATACCATTGCCAAGCCGACTGTCCAACCAACATGGCGGCCAAAGAACACGCACCAAGAAAGACGCCAAAAGGAATTTCGCGGCTGAAGAAGTTTCTCCCACCGTCAACGCTTGCTTCGCTCTCCGACGAATCGGCAGAATGCGGCCCAGAAGCTTCCCATGCCAGTAGGAAGATCGCGTAGATGACGGCCAATAGCGGGGCGGTGAAGATCACGAATAGAGTGAGCTTGATGCCCAAGAAGGCGCCTGACATAGCTATCAGGGCGATGTCGCCGAAACCCATGCCGTGCTTTTTGCGGACGAGATAGTACAAACCCCAAGCAACATACAGGAAGCCAGCGCCGACAGCAGCCCCCAGTGCGGAGTCGAGCAGGGAGAGGCGCTGGACATTTTCCCAGTGCCAGTTGTACAGGCCCAACACGAACTGTGTTCCTGCGCTGTCACCAGGTGCAATCCACGAGAACGCCAGACCCAGAACGATCCCCGGATAAGTGAACTCTCGTGGGAGCAAGCCGGTTTCTGCGTCCATAAAGATGAGCCCCAGAATCAGGAAGCTGAAGACGCAGAACTTCAGCGTCAGCCACGTCGGTCCAAACCAGACGTAGCACGCGGCGAATAAGACTCCCGTCAGCAGCTCGACAACGGGATAGCGCAGTGGGATATGCCAGGCGCAATCCCGGCAGCGGCCGCGCAGCGCCAACCAGTTCACCAACGGAATGTTGTCGTACCAGCGAATAGGTGCACTGCAGGCGGGGCAATGGGATCGAGGGGAGACGACAGACTCGTCGTGCGGAATGCGGCTGATACAAACATTCAGAAAGCTGCCGAATGCCAGCCCAACTACGAACAGCACGCACTCCAGAAAGCGGTCCAAAGCGTTTGCTTGACGTCCTCTCCTACGGCTGACGAAAGCGCAGCAGGTCACCGCTCAACGTCACAACGCAGCATGGGATCGCAGGTATTTCATCGGCCCAAGGACGACGTTGCGATTCACTAGCGCGCGATCTTAGGCGAAGCGAGCGCAGCGATCTTGACCTTGCCGACCGTAGTGAGGATATCAGCCGCAGGAAACTGCGTATGTGTCCGAACGCAAGAAAGAACGCGGCCACCACTCCGGCACCGTCCTCTCCTACGCATAATTACGCATAATGAGGAAGGCTGCAGGTGCGCCTTGCTGGTTAGGAGAGCGGCGTCCGCCCCGCATTGTGATCGTTTGTACTCTTCGGAGTCACGGTCAGGGTATTGATTGTCTGGAAGTTCACCACGGCTTCCGGGCCAAGCTTTATCTGCTGACCCTTCTTGGCTGCCGCTACTCCGGTCCCCGCACCAGCTCCGCTGGCCGCGCCGATCGCGGCGCCTTTGCCACCTCCGATAAGGCCGCCCAGAACTGCGCCCGCCACGGTTCCCACGCCAATTTTGGTTGCGGTGCTCTTGCCTTCACCCTTGCCGGACCGTGACCACTGGTTGGTCTGGATGTTATAGGTCTTGCCATTGACCGACAGCGAAGTCAATTCTAAAGTCAGCACGGAATTTCCCGCAAATCGTCCAGCGCTCTTCACGTCGGCCACGCGACCAACTACGTCAGCGCCGGACGGGACAACGGTCTCACCGTTGATTACGATTGGCGTGCTGAGCGAGCCATGAAAGGTGTCGCCCACCTGATTGCGCTCCGAATCGAGTTGATCATTGAGCCGCACCGAGAGCTGCGTTCCCGCCGGGATGGTGATCTTCTGGGGTGGTGCCGGCGGCACCGGCGGCGGAGGAGTTGGTGGAGGCGTCTGCTCCGCTGGGAACGGCGGTGCCGGCGGAAGATTACTGGCTTGCGTGTCGGCATTGGCCGAGTCGTCCAATTGGCCATGATGACGAGCCGCGGAATTGTGTTTGGCAGGCTTCTGCGTCGGGGCTGGCGCAGCAGGGGAAGTCGTTTGGGCCTGCTGTATCTGCAGGTTGTTCACCACCGTCTTTACGCCTGCGACAGTCGCGGCGTCGCTGGCCGCGGCAACGCGCTCAGAATCGCTGTTGACGTCACCGCTCAGGGTAACTACACCGTTCGCGGCCTGCACGCTAATCTGGTGGCTCTGGACTCCGGTATCGCTATAAATTCTTGCTTGAACATCGATTGCAACCTGGGCGTCGGTCCGGTTTTCATTTCTTGAGCATCCCGCTAGAAAGGCGAGGCTTAACGCCGACACACCAGCGGAATATAGGGCCGCCTTAATCCTCATTGCTGCTTATTTCCCCTTGATCGAAATTCCTAACTGGTAAACACGATCACAGCGAAGTTGTCGCTGTGGGCAGTGCAAATAGGTAACTGAATAACTGAATAAGAGACGCAACACTCCGCGCAATTAAAGCAGCGCGCCGCCAGTCATGCCGCACGGAGTCATCAAGACTACCGTGGCCTCCTGGACGATCCGGGGAAGGCTGCCGTGGTTCGGACGCCGCGCAACTTACCCCTAGGCCGAGCAGTCGCAAGCCTATCCGCTAGTTCGGAGGATCAGTCAGCCGATTATTGATGGCGAAGAGTGCAAGCTCCAGCCGGCTGGCAACCCCAACCTTGTCGAAAATGTTGGTCAGATGATGCTTTACCGTGTCCTCGCTAAGCGTGAACTTGCGGGCAATCTCCTTGTTGCTCAAACCGGCGACGATGGTGCTTAGGATGTCCATTTCGCGTTTAGTCAGACCATAGTTGCGAGGCGCCTTCTCGCCGGAAGGATTCGTGCGCATGAAGTCTACAATGTCGCCCACGGCCTCGCGCCCGATCCAATATTGTCCTGCCATGACGGTGCGGATGGCTTTCATCAACAACTGGGTGGCTGCCT
The DNA here is from genome assembly GCA_003165795.1 of Acidobacteriaceae bacterium. GTDB lineage: Bacteria > Acidobacteriota > Terriglobia > Terriglobales > Acidobacteriaceae > Bog-257. The sequence continues at coordinate 14,171 of PMWW01000077.1, read as the reverse complement.
CCTTCATGACCACGCCACGGGCCCCCAACTGCAGCGCCTGTACGATTTCCAGGCGCTCCACGGCCGCGGTGAGCACAATAATCTTAGTATGCAGTCCATCTGTGCCGGACGACAGATCGCGCAATACGTCCATCCCCGGTACCCGTGGCATGGCCAAGTCTAGCAAGAGGATGTCGGGACTCAGCGCCCGGGTTTGGGTGACGGCTTCGGCCCCGTCGGCAGCTTCACCCACCACCTCCAGTTCGGGCTCGGCCTCCAGCAAGCGGCGCAAGCCATCACGAAAAATGGTGTGGTCATCGGCAATGATGATGCGCACTGACGGCTCCTTCTTATCCATACACTTCGTATCCTTTCTGCGGAATGGTAACTTCCAACCTCGATCCGTGGCCCGGCGTGGATTCGATCACCATATCTCCCCCAACGGCGCGCACCCGTTCCTTGATCACAGTCGGCCCCCGGCGCAAGTCGTCTAGTTCCTGCAGCGTGAAACGTCCGGCGAATGGGAAGCCGTTTCCGTCATCGTTGATTACCAGCTTCCATAGACCGTGCTGGGCCGCGAAGCGCACTACGGCGGACTGCGCCCCGCTGTGCTTGCGGATGTTGACCAGGCTTTCCTGGACGACCCTTGCCAGTTCGCGGCAGGTGGCGGCCGGAAGCGTCACTTCCTGTAACTCTGAAATGAAGCGCACAGCGACGCCAGTGTCTCTGGAGAAACGTTCCACGAGTTCGGCAATAAAGTCAAGCAATTGATGGGGGCCGATGTCGACCGGACGCATGGACTGCATAAGCTCACGCAGATTCAGGACTTCGTGCCGCAGCAACTCCTGAATGCGTTCCAACTCCGAGGCCAGCCGGGAGTCGCCGCTGGCGCGCCGGCGAAGCACATCCACTTGCATCTCGATACTGATGAGGGACTGGATTGCGGTGTCGTGTAACTCTCGCGCCACCCGGGCCCGCTCGGTGACCCCGGCCCGCGAGCGAAAACCCTGGAAGAGATAGACCGAATAGAGAGCAGGAGCTAGCTGTCGCATCAGGTTTTGCGCAAAGCGCAGTTCGTGTTCGCGTCCGAGCCCCAGCTTGGCATTCAGCAAGACAAAGCGGCCGCACCAGTCCCGTCCCATCTCATGGCTGACCACTAGCAGCGACTTGGCCCCAGGGACAGGCATTTCCAGATGCCTCACTTGTGCGGCATCAAGTCGACGACCTTCCTCATCCAGGGCCGTAATGGATCCCCTGGCTTTGTTGTTCTCTCGTTTCATGAAGAAGGTGTGGGGATAATCCCACATCATCTCAGCGTCTTTGTCAGCCGGAGCGACCTCTTGGACTTGCACGGTAGGATGTGCCGATGAAGGGAACTCCCAGCGGAACGCCCGGCCTGTGCTGCTTTGAGCTACTACCTCGTAAACCGGGCCGCCCTGAAAAACATGCGCCAGTTCCGAGAGAATGTTCTGCAGGGCTACGGCAAAGCGGCCGCCAATTCGTGCCAAGTATAGCAGCCGATTGGTGAGGGCGATCTCAGCCCGCAGTTCCTTCTCGGTTTCCGCGAGAAATCCGAGCAGGCTGCCCGCCATTAAGACAAATCCGCAGCGCATGAGGAGCCTTGCCGGCTCAACCGGAGTGAAAAGCAGAGGACGTAACACCGCCGGCCCCCACGCTACTATGATCGCCTGAAACAGAAGCAAGGCCGCACTGATTAATGCTGTCGCCATGGTCTCCACAAAACCCCAGCGGAAGGCGGCGGCAATCATGGCAAACAAGAAAAGCACGAAAAAGACACTATTAGGCGCTTCGGCAAATAGACACAGCAGCGCCGGCCAACCGACGTCATTCACTTGCGCGGCCAGAACAAACTTGGCGCTCGGCTCGCCGCCCATCTGCAGTTGCATAAGAAGCACAAGGCCGGCAGCCGTATAAGCCAGCAGCAAGAACAAGCCCACGTGGTAATGGGTTACGACTCCCGCAGGGTGGATAACCCAAGCTATTAGCGACGTTAGTGCTAGCAGCAGGCGCGAAAAACCCAGGACACGCTCCACACGCAAGTCCTCCTGCTTCAGGCCGGCGACTCGAAGCCTGGTCAGAAACCTGGGAGCAAAGGAATGAGACACCAAGAACGTATCCTTGTTCAGCAAACTCTGGTCGAACAGTGGCATGATTATGACACGAAAGCGCTAGCCAACGAGTTTTCCGTCCTAAATTCCGTATCCCTTTCCGCTTCGGAGGTAGCGCTCGTGTCAGAGGTCACGCCTTGTAGTGACCTGACTCACTGCGCTAAGTGCGAGATAGCGCTATGTTTAACCTGCTGCGAGAAAGAGGTTGTTATCCAGAAGGCGTCGCGAAATCGCGCCGCACCTCTACCACGATCCGGTGGGATGCGAGAAGAACTCGGCCTCCTGACTCGCACCTTTGCGCGGATTTGCAGAAATTGTTTCTTGCCGGGAGGAGGTATAGACAATGAACTCCAGAGTATGGTCGAAGGTACTATGCATGGTTGCTGCTCTCGCGTTGGCGTCGCCCCTAGGCGGGGCCCAGATTGCGAGCAAGACGGGCCCCAAGTATGACGTCGCGAGTGAAGTCAAAGTAAAAGGCGTGATCGAGGACATTCGTGAGGTTCCCGGCGCGGCGGAAGGTACTCAGCTTGCGGTGAAGACCGATACGAAAACGATCCTGGTTTACGTGGGCCCTGGGGACTTCTTGAAAGAAATCGAGGTGTCCTTTAGCAAGGGCGACCAGGTCAACGTGGTCGGTGCCCAAGCGCCGAATAGCACAGGGGAAGAGATCCTGGCCCGGGAAATCACCGTGGGCAGCAATACTTTCACGCTACGCGATGATAAAGGCGTCCCCGTCTGGTCGGGGTGGAAGCCAGCGAAAGCATCAGGCAAGTAGGCACTGGCGGAACTCGCGACTTATTGAGACCGTGAAAGGACCAATCTCCTTGCAGAGTTGTCATTACGAGCGCCCGGTTTCTGGGCGCGAGGAATCTGCTTTTCGCTGGAGAAGGCAAACAGCAGATCCCTCGCGCCGCTCGTGATGACAAATCTTAAGAGCGTCATTATCATCCTGCGGGTCCTAATAAGTAATCAAGAAGCAGGCGGAATGAATCCGCTTGACTCGTTTCCCGTCCTCCACCCAACCTCGACTTATTTCTCGATCCGCAGAAATTCTCCCGTCGCGGCATTTACGGCAACTCGCAACTTGGCTTCATCCGCGCTGCTGCCATAAATAACGTGCCACACCAGTTCGTTCTTCGACGCATCCCAATCGAGAATGAAGACGATCGGCTGTTTGGGATCTTTCTGGGTGAGCTTGTCGCCCCCGTGTTGTTGTGCGACTTGGTAAGCTGCGTCGCTATCAGTCTTCAGGAATCCGATATTGAACGGCTGTGTCGAAGTATTGGTCGGATTCCACGTGTCCTCGGCAGAAAAGCTGATGCCCTTTTCGGGAGCATCGGGGCCGACCAGTCCGGACCACACAAACATCTTCATCATGCGTTTGGCGGGCGAAGCGAACGAGGCTCGCCACAGGCCAGCCTTGCCATCGGTGCTAGCGGCCTGGGGTGCAAATTGCGATTGCAAGCGGAACGGCGTGGCATCGGCGGCCCATCCGCGGGCCGAAAGGTACATCTTTTGAAACGCAACGCGGCCGGTTTCGTACTCCGCCGGCTTGGGCGCCAGCTTGGCAGCGGATTGGGGTTCATTCCGGTTCGAAGTTGGGTTGCTCGATGAACATCCAGCTAATAGCAGGAGAGCAATACATGCAGCGACAAACTTTCTCATTAGCACCTTTCCTTCGGCGTTACTGCAATGTTAATGGAAGCCCAGAGTACAGGAAGGGATGCCGAACGTCACAGCAATCGCAAGGTGGCATGATGTAAAGCCACCCAGGCAAATGTAAGCGAAAAGCGAGAAGCGAACAGCGGCATCTAGTGCACTAGTAAAGCAACTCCGCCGGCCACGAACATGGCCGCCATCCAGCGGCGATGATCCACGCGCTCTTTCAGAAATATCCGGGCAGCGAACGCGTTGGCGATGAAGGTCAGCGCGGCCGATGCTGGTCCGACAACGCTCACATCGTCCCACGACAGTGTTACTAGCAGGCTAAAGAATGCCAGCGCCATAAACAGCAAGCCCAGCATAAAGCGCGGGCTGGAGATCACCCGGCGCAACACCTGTAACCAACCGCGCGAGCGGCGGATGACGCCCAGATCGCCAATCTCCTTCATGGCACGCGATTGCAGCACATCGCCGGCGGTTGCCGTGATGACGATGGCGGCGATGCCTCCCCATGCGGCTGCGCTGCTCACGCATCGCTCCGGGCGTTCTTGGTCAATACCAATTCCCGACTATGGGCACCCGGATGCTTCGTAGCAGCGCACGACTCAACCGGTGCCGTGAGCGATGGTCCGGTGGCGACAAATCCCACCCCTGCGGTGATCAGGGCAATCCCCAGCCAATGGGCGACGGTGACATTTTCATGTAGCAAACGACTGGCTAACAGCGCTGTCAGCACATAGCCGAATGCTGTGGCGGGAAGGACGTAAGTGAGATCGGCCCAGGAGAGTGCCGAGAGATAACTGCAAAAGAAAAGTAGCAGTAGGCCAATGCCCACCAAGACCCAGGGATTCAACAGGGCGATCAATAGCCGCGTCCAATTGCTGCTGTTGACTGGCCCGAAGTCTCTCATGCCCCGGCCGAGACAAACATTGCCGCTCGAACCGAAGACCACCACCGCCAGCAGGATCAAGTATTTACGAACGGTCACGCCAGCCCCTAGGCGTTGACCGGTTCGGCGGTCTCGGATTTCGCTTCGGCGTTCGCGGTTCCCGCCGGCGGCGTCGGAGGAAGTCCGGACGCTTGCTGTTTGCGCGTCTCCTTCACCGATCGATTGCGGGATGCACGCAGTTTCATAAACGACTTCGCTTCCGTGTAGAGGCGCTTGCGGTCGGTAGAGTTGAACGCCGCTCGCTTCACGATGCGGAAAATCGCCTTCGGCCGGAAATAATACTCGTCGTAGAAGCGATGCACCATCTCCAGGATGTAATCGCGCGAGATGCCGGGATACTCGATCATGGCGACCTGGTGGCCCATCTCGTCCACCATCTGTGAGCCTTCCTGCATCAGGAAGCCATTTGCCTTGGCGTAGTCGTACAGCTCGGTGCCGGGATACGCGTGAGCCAGCGATACCTGGATGGTCTCGACGTCCAACTCTTTGGCGAAGTCGATAGTCTTGCGAATGGTTTCTTTGGTCTCGCCGGGAAGGCCGAGGATGAAGTCGCCGTGCACCACTAAGCCAAGCTTCTTGCAGTCGCGAGTAAAGTCGCGCGCACGCTCAACTGTGGCGCCCTTCTTGATGTTCTTCAGGATCTGTTGATCGCCGGATTCGTAGCCCACAATTAGAAGCCTGCATCCGGATTCTTTCATCGCCTTCAACGTTTCGTAATCGGTGGTCACGCGCGATGTACACGACCAGGTCAGATTCAGCGGCTTCAGCTTGGAGCAAAGCTCAATCGTGCGCGCCTTCTGGATGTTGAAGGTGTCGTCGTCGAAGAAAAATTCCTTCACCCAGGGCCAGTATGCTTTGGCCTTCACCATTTCGGCGGCAACCGCGTCAGACGATCGCTTGCGCCACGGATGACCGCTCAGAGTCTGCGGCCACAGACAGAAAGTGCATTGCGCCGGACAGCCTCGCGTCGTATACAGCGAAACGAAGGGATAGAGCAGGAACGGCACGTTATAACGGCGCGGATCGAGGTCGCGCTTGTAGACGTCCACCACATCGGGCAACGCGTCCAGATCGGCAACCGCCGGACGGTCAGCGTTGTGCATAATCTGGCCGTCCGCGGCTCGGTACGAAGCGCCGAGGATCTCATTCAGCGGCTTGCCGTTGGCGTACTCCACGACGGCGTAATCGAATTCCCGGCGCACGATGAAATCCAGCGCGATGCCTTCTTTAAGCGACGCTTCCGGCAAGGTCGTAACGTGCGGACCAACGAAGGCGATCTTCAGCTTGGGATTGGCTGCCTTCATCGCCGCCGCCAGCTTGATGTCCCCCTGAAATCCTGGGGTGCTGGTGAACAGCACGAGAAATTCGTACTCCTTGCCGATCTGGATGGTCTCGGCAGCGTTCACCTTGTGCGGCGAAGCGTCCAACAGACGCGAGCCCTCCAGCATTCCTGCCGGGTACGCCAGCCACACCGGGTACCAGTAGGACTCGATTTCGCGGGTGGCTGGCCAGCGCGAGCTGGCGCCACCGTCATAGTTCTCGAAAGAAGGGGGATTGAGAAATAGCGTTTTCAAGGGCATAGTTGTACTAACTATCGTACCATCTGTTGGATGATCACGGAACTGCTTGAGAATCTTAAAGTTAGGTACACTTCTTGATACCGCAGCGAGCGGTTGATTATGGCGGTGGAATGGCCCAATTCTCCAGTTCGCCGGTAAGCCGCAGCAACTGTAATTCGGCCCGGCTGAGCTCGAATTCGGCATCGAGATAGGCCGCATGCTTGTCGTGGGTGTCTAATTCGGCATTTTGTTCGTCACGAGTATTGGCACTTCCGGTTTGCACCCGACCCTTTACGCCCTCCAGATCACCCTGGGAAACCTCCCACTCCAGCTTGGCCACGTCACGCGCAGCGGACAACTGGCGCAGCGAGCGCTGCAGCTTCAAGGTGTTCTCGCCGACTTGGTTCTTGGTCAGGTCCGCCTGTTTCTTTGCGATCAAGGCGTCAGCATCGGCCTCTTGCGCTTTGGCTTTTTGCACCGAATTGAAGATCGGGACCCTCAGATTCAGACCGCCGCTGAAGTTGTTGGCGGTGTAATTCTTGTAATACAAATCGTAATTGTTGAACTTGGCCAGATAAGCGTATTGCGACGCCAAATCGATAGTCGGCATTACCGCGGCTTTGTGCTCGCCGTTAGCCCGGGCTTGCGCAGCGGCCACTTTCTGCTCCGCCAACTTCACTGCCAGACTGCTCCCGACAGCCCGCGCCGGCAGGTCGTCATCCTGCGAGATCAATGGCATTTGCGGCATGGAATCGGGCTGGACCGCAATCTGGTCGGCAGGCAATCCCAGCAACTTGGACAGATGCTCCCGCAGAACGTCGGACTGATCCTGTGCCTCGGCAATTCTCAGTCGGATACGCGCCGTTATCAGTTGGCTCTTGGTGACCTCGAGTTTGCTGTCCACACCTTCCTGCAAACGCTGTTCGCTGACGAACTGCGCCTTTTCCGCTGCCGTCTGAGCTTCGCTCAAGGCCGTGATCTTGCCCGTGAGCTGAGCGAGCTGGGCATAGGTCAGGGCCGTATCTAAAATGACCGCGTCGCGTTTGTCTTGGATATCGAGGGAAGCCGCGTGCCAGTCGATCTTCGCCGCTTTCATGAATTGTCGCAGCGAGGGATTGTAGAACGACTGAAGTGAATTGAAGTTAGCCACCGATGGGGCCGAGCCTTCCAGGGTGAGAGGAAATCCATAGGAGTAGCCGAGACCGGAACCTATGGTGAGTTGCGGAATGTAATTAGCGCGCAGCTCCTCATAGGCCTTGCGCGCCCGCCACTGGTTAATGGCGGCGATGCCCATGACCCCGCTGTGTTGCAGCGCCAGATCGACTGCATTGCGGAAGGGAATTGGACCAGCGGGCGGATCAACCGCCGCTCCCAACTTCGGGATAGCCAACAACGCGCACGCAAGAGTGGCGATCCTCGCGCGGACGGCAAACGAATTCATCTTCATCCTGGAACGCCGGGGTTTTGCGTGCATCCCGTGCTCTACACCACCAAGTGACGCCAAGGCATCCGGTTACTGTACGTGACTCAATGCTTTCCTGGCGGGGACGAATCCTGACGCCAGCGATAGGGAAGCTTCGTATTCCGAGGCTGCGGCTGCGCCGTTCCCCATTTTCTCGGCGAGCTGCCCAAGCAAGTAATGGGCGCGAAAGGCGGGCGCGCCTTCAACCAGCTGACCCGACGCCAAGTATGTTTGCAAGTACTGGGCCGCCCCCGGAAAGTCACGACTGCCGAGATACAGTTCCCGGGCAGCGTCGAAATACGATTCCGCAGGCTTGCTGGGCAGGACCAGCGCACTTTGCACCGCATTCTGCATGTCGTCCAATCGGCCCCGATTACGGTAGAAGGCGGCTAACTGGAGCCAGGCGTCGGCGGGGTTCTTTGCGTCTTTGATGCCCGCGCGCAACTGGCTCTCGGCCTCGCCATATTGTTTTTCTTTCTCGGCGACGCGAGCCAGGACCAAGTGTGCCTTCGCCAAATCGTATTTCGCTACCTGCTCGGCCTGCGCCTGGGCCTTGTCGAGTCCGCCACCCATGATCGCCGGAGCCTCGGTGTAGTACTGCGCCAGATCAACCCGTGCCGGAACGCTCGCCGGATCCAGTTGTACCGCGCGTTCAAACTCGCTCTTCGCCTTACGGGCGATTCCGGCGGCCACCAGCGGATTTGAATCTCCCGCCTTCCGTCCGTACTCCCGCGCCAGCCACAAATGATACGTAGGGTTGCCCGGCTCAAGGCTTAGGGCCCGCTCGCCGCACTTCACCGCGTCATCCCACTGCTCCATAGCGAAGTAGGCGCGCGATAGCAAGTTGAGCGATTCCGCATCGTCGCGGTTAGACAGCACGCTGACGGCCTCGTTCATTCGGCCCCGCGAAAGCAACTGCATTACCGCGGGATCGGCAACGCTGGTGCTCGCCACGACAAGTAGCAGCAGACACGCGACAGAAAGTTTAGTCATGACAAGCTTCATGGAGTGGCCGGTTTCACCTGCATCCCGCTGCGCAGGGACTGCATACTAAGCGCTCCCAACGCAAGGGTTGCGTTGTCGGAGAGACCGCTGGTCACTTCGACGCGGGTCAAGTTGGCCACGGAAGTGTCCACGTTACGCCGTTTCAATTCGCCGTCCACCACTTGGAAAACATATTGCCCGTAGCCATCCTGGTGAATGGCTTCGCGAGGCACGGTCAGAGCATTTTCCTGACGGGCAGTGACCACCGCGACGCTCACGTTGGTGTTAGGCAGCAGCTTCAGGTCGTCATTCTGAATGACGCAAGTTACTTCGCCGACGGTGCGAGTTCCGTGTTGCACCACGGTGGTGGGCAACGTCTCCAAGGTGCCCCGCCATACTCGTCCGGGAAGCGCGTCCCAGGTGACCTCGACCAACTGTCCCGCGCGCAGCTTGCCGATCTCGGGCTCGTCGATGAAGGCCCGAACTCGCACTTTGTGCAAATCCGCGACCTGTACCAGCAAGTCGCCGGCATTCACGAATGCTCCTTCGCGCACCGGCAGCGAATACACCAAGGCTGCACGGGGAGCGGAAATGTTGGAATTCTTCAACAGCTCCTGGGCTGCTTGTAGCGAGGCCCGAGCTTCGGTCCGCTGTGCCTCGACATGCCCGACTTCCGGTTGCGAGTAGCGGTCCTTGAGCTTTTGCTGCAGCAGGTGCACGTTGGAATCGGCGACGCGAAGACGGTCCTTGGCTGCATCCACCTCCGCCTGAGACGCCGCCCCAGTCTGCAGCAATCGCTGCATGGCCTGATAGTTTCGCTGCGCGACATCGCGATCGGCTTGCGCTTTCACCAGATCATTGCGTGTCGTCAACACTTCTTCCTGCGTGCCTCCATTTTGCACTGCGTTGATGTCCGCTTCCGCGCCTCTTAATTGCGCCTCGGCCCGCGCAGCCTGCAGGCGGGCATCGGCATCTTCTAAGCGCAGGAGCAATTGGCCAGGCTTCACCCAGGCCCCCTGTTGCACATAAATTTTCTTCACCGTGGTCGCCGTTGGAGCATAAGCTTGGAAGTTGTCCAGCGCTTCGATTTTGCCGTTGGTGGCGATGCTGGAGGTGATGGTTTCCCGGTCCGCGTGGCCAACGCGGATTGCCACCTGCGAACGGTGCAGAGAAATGAACGCCGCCAGCACCACCACCGCCAGAATCAAGGCAACGATGATGATCCACGTTAACTTCCCGTTGGTGCGGCGGTGGCCGTTTTCAGATGCGGCTGCCATTTTTTCTCTAAACATATGAGTATAACGTAGGACATCACTTCCACTGATTACACTTCCGTAATGCTTCCTGTTGGCGTCCTCTATTCGACCGCCGGCGCGGCTTTGGGTGGCATGAGTTACTTGATGTCCTAGCCCGAAGACGCGCCTCTCGCCGCCTTGACGCAGCTCCTCACTAGGGTTATTCATCCCAGTAGCCCAGTAAGTCAGGAGTTCTCGGGGATCCTCATGCGCCTCCGGCAATGCAAACGAGTTATCGTGGGCGTCGCGAATGACGTGATGAACAATAACATCCTGTCGTTCGCCGCCGCCTTGTCCTATTACTTCGTGTTGGCCTTCTTTCCGGCGCTCATTGCGCTGGCGGCGTTCGTGGCCTATTTACCAATCCCCCATCTGTTTGACACTATCATCGCAGCCATGGCGCGCGTCACCCCTCCGGAAAGCATGGACCTGGCCCGCCGCGCTATCGCCGACATATTGTCGCCTAGCCGTGGCGCGCTGCTCTCCGCTGGTCTGGCGGGAACGCTCTGGACGTGCTCTAGCGGCTTTTCCGCCGCCATCGACGCATTGAACGTCGCCTACGACGTTACCGAGACCCGGCCTTTCTGGAAGACGCGTTTGCTGGCCCTGGAACTCACGCTCCTTATCGGTACACTAGTGACGGTCGCCTTCGCTTGTGTGATCGTAGGTTCACACTTCGATGTTCTTCTCGCTGCGCGCTTTGGCCTGTTCCATCCACTCGCGTTTTTTTGGCCGGTCTTACGCAACCTGCTGGTCGTGACCTTCATCGTTATCGCCGTTGAAGCTCTTTACTTGATAGCGCCTAACTTGAAACAGCGCTTTACCTCTTCGCTTCCCGGTGCCATTCTGGCGGTCATCGGCTGGATTTTGTTGTCCGACGCCTTGAGTTTTTACTTCCGGAATTTTGCCCACCTCAACCGGACCTTCGGTGTGTTGGGCAGCGGTATTGCCATGCTGATCTGGCTCTACTGGGTCGCTTTTCTCGTGCTGCTAGGCGCGGAACTCAACTCCGAGATCCTTCATCAACGCGAGGAAGGCCCGGTAATTTACAAACAGTCCGCGCCATCCAACGTCCAGCCGCCCACGGCTGCGAAGGAGCTGCCGTCAGGGGAGCGACGTGCCCCGCTACAATAGAAGCATGGCAAAGAGTCAGCGCTATACCCCGGAACACGCCGAGTCCGGGTTGGACGCCAAGTTCCCCGACATTGAAACTTGGCCGAACCAATTCCCCAATTACGAAATCCTCATCGACATTCCCGAGTTCACCTCGGTCTGCCCCAAGACCGGGCTGCCCGACTTCGGCACACTGTGGGTCCGTTACATGCCGGATAAAGATTGCCTCGAACTGAAGTCTCTCAAGGAATATCTGACCTGCTACCGCAACCTTGGAATTTTTCAGGAGAACATCGTTAATCGCGTGCTGGAAGATGTCGTCCGCGCCGCCAAGCCGAAGTGGGCCGAGGTGAAAGGCGAGTTCCATCCGCGCGGCGGCATCGGGACAGTCGTGATCGCCCGCTACCCGCGGCCGAGAAAATAATGGAATTTACCACCGAGGCACGGAGGACACGGAGAAAATATTGCAGGGAATTCACTTGTGACAGCCGTGGTGAACCCCCGAACTGGCGCCGCAGCCGGCCTTAGGTTTCCGGGCAACTCTTAGAAACGAGCGCACCCCTCGTTTGCGAAGAACCTTCATAGACTTGGATAAATCTTCCTGATCCGCCGCGTTCGAATTAGAAACGACTTCGCCGTGACACACGCAGAGCACCTGAAGAAATAAACAAGAACCCCGTGTTCTCCGTGGCTCCGTGGTGGACCTCAGTTCGCGATATTGAAACGCGGGCTAGTCCGTTCCTTCCCGCCGCTTCCCGAAATACTTGCGCACGCCGATAGCGTTGTACTGACCCCAGGGACCGTTCGGGCCAAGCCATGCCGGACCCAGCGGCTCATCGCGCGATCCGAATCGCGCCATGTTGGGATGCGCAGTAAAGCGAAACTCGAAGCGCTTCGGCAGGTTCACTCCAAAACCGTAAGCGTATTCCATTCCGATTCCATCCCAGGACCACGTATACAGCGTCTGCGGAACGTTCTTGCCAAACAGGAAGTTGGGATCGAAGAAGAATGAGACGCGGCGAAACACGTTGCGCCCAAACGGACGAAGCTCGATCGTTCCGGAAAGCATGTAGCGGGCAAAAGCGCTGCACTGGGCGTTGACCCCGCCATATTGACCGGCGTTGGCCGCGCACAGATTGGGATCAATCTCGTTGTGTGGTGGCGCCAGATCGAATTGCGCCCATCCCCAATACCAGTCCTTGGGAAAGAACATCCGTTCTTGTGGTGACGACGGCGTTGCCGGTTGAGAAACCGTCGCGGTCTGCGCAGTCGCAGTCTGCGAGGTCTGGGTAGTCACCGTCTGTGATGTTTGCGCCAGCGCAGCGCACGAGAATATGAGTACAAAAAGAAACGGCAGCAGGCGCTTCATGTAGCCTCCGCAAGAAGTTGTAATTGCTGGGAATGCTCTAGCTGAGAAGGGTGGACAAGGGTCGCGTACCGCGGCTTTCGCCGCGCGGCTACGCAGACCGGACTGCCCAGGCTGTTGACCAGTTCTCCTCGCCGTCACACAGCATATTCCGATACCGCACCGATGCGGAAGTTTTTTTGCAACCGGCACACCATCCCTGGGCCGGCCTCGTGTTATCCTCCGCGCACCCATGTCTGCCAAACACAACGCCCGAAGCGCGTTGCTGCTGCTTACGGCGCTGAATTTCCTGAATTACATCGACCGCAACGTACTGTTTGCGGTGCAGCCCCTGGTGCAGAAGGAGTTTCACCTCGACGATGCGCAGGTCGGCTTCCTGACCTCCGCCTTTTTCGTCTGCTACATGGTAGCCGCTCCGCTGATCGCACCCCTGGCCGATCGCTATCCGCGCAAGTGGATCATGGCCGCGGGCGCGTTCGTCTGGAGCGCCGCTACGCTGTTGAGCGCGGTTACCCACACCTATGACGAATTGCTCCTGCGCCACGTCATCGTCGGCATCGGTGAAGCCACGTTCGTGGCAATTTCTCCGGCCTTCCTCGCCGATCTCTTTCCCGAGAACATACGCGGCCGGGTGATGGGCGTCTTTTACCTGGCCACTCCGGTGGGCAGCGCCTTGGGCTACCTCGTCGGCGGATACCTGGGCCAGCGCTATGGCTGGCGTTCTCCCTTCATGGTGTCGGCGCTGCCTGGGTTTCTGCTGGCGTTTGGCTTGCTCGCGCTACGCGAGCCCGTCCGCGGCGCCAGCGACCACCTCGCAGATAGTGTCGAGCGCGGCTCGCTGCGGGGGTTGTTCCGCAACAAAGCTTACTGGACGATCACTCTTGGCGCCGCCATGATGACCTTCGCCATCGGCGGACTGCAGGTCTGGATGCCCACGTTTCTGACGCGCGTCCGCCATGTACCGCTCGACCGAGCAAATGTGGTCTTTGGTGGAATGACCGTGGTCTCCGGTACCGTAGCAACCTTGCTCGGGGGATGGCTAGGAGATCGACTGCTGCGGCGCACACCAGCCGCCTACCAGATGGTTTCGGCCATCGGTATGGCGCTGGCGATTCCCGCCATCGTGCTGGCCATTTATTTTCCCGGGCCGACCATGTACCCTGCGATCTTCCTGGGCGAGTTCTTTCTGCTGTTGAATACTGCTCCGCTCAATGCGGCACTCGTGAACTCCGTAAGCGCGCGCATTCGAGCCACTGCCCTGGCGGTGAATATATTCACTATCCACTTGCTGGGCGACGCTTTTTCGCCCACGCTGATCGGCTACATTTCGGACAGAAGCAACTTAGAGATGGGACTAACGGCAATGGTGGTGGCGGTAGCTTTGTCGGCGATCGTGCTGTTCTACGGAATGCGCTTCGCGCCCAAGATCAGCAGCGAGCAACTAGCAACTACAATCGGCAACTAGCAACTAGCAGCTGCGGACTAGTACCACTCGCAACAAGTTGGCTTCGACCCGATCGAAGAGTGAGTTGTTGCCTTATTGCTGATCACTGGTCTGGCGAGTCACTAACTCCTTAGGAAGGTCTGATTAAGCCAGGTGGGAGCGCCTCAGGGGCTAAAGCCCAGCCTTTAAGACGGGCATTTGCGGACGGCCTGAAGGCCGTCCCCTTCGA
>PMWW01000137.1 GCA_003165795.1 Acidobacteriaceae bacterium | reverse complement strand
GCCGATGCCACCTAGTATTATGTCCCGCAAGTTCGTGGCAAAATTCAACCGTTGTGTTTGAAAGGGCACGGCTTCAGCCGTGCCGCAAAAGTGCATGTACAGGGTGGCTTTAGCCGCTGAGGTGAGGACGTTCCGGCAACATTTTAGCTTCGGAGTTATGACATGAAATTGCGGGACGCCACACTAGAGCTGCGCAAGAGTAGCCGTAACAGCCGCAACGCGGCGGGATGATGTTAGCCGGGGCCGTGAGGCCCCGGTCAAGCGGGAAATTAGTCTGAGCCGCAGAGCGGCGACACCAGTTGCGACACAGTCTCTTCAGGCCGTCCGTAAGCGCCCGTTATCAAGGCTGGGCTTTAGCCCCTGAGGCACTCCCCCCTGGCTTAATCAGACCTTCCCTAGAGTAACCCGTCGCCCGGCAACTTCCAACCCAGGCGCAGAATGCACCGCAGCAGCGGAATTGGGCAGTCCCGGGAACGACGACATGAGAGCCTGCGTCTCTTCCGCGACGACACCTTTGACGCCACTCGTCTCCCAATGTTCTCTGCCATTCCAGCCCGCCTCGCGACATCCCTATTTCGTTTCAGTCCAGTTATCCGGTATGCTCTGCTATCCAGAGAGTTCAAACATTCGATAGCCGATCAGTCAGGAGCACCCATGAGCAAAGCCTCTTCGTCGAACAAGAAAAAGCCGGCCGCCACGCCCCTTGTCGACCCGTCATCCGCCGGACTGCACCCCACCCGGACCATGGCCGTGGATATCGGAGGCAGCGGCGTTAAAACCATGTTGCTCGACGAAGCTGGCAAGCCGCTCACCGATCGGCTGCGCGCCAAAACGCCCGACCCGTCTACTCCCAAAGCCATCACCAAGATCATCGCCGATTTTGCTCAGCAACTGGGCGACTTCGAGCGTGTGTCGGTGGGATTTCCCGGCGTGATCAAGCAGGGAACGGTGTACACCGCGGCCAATCTCAACCAGAAGTGGATCGAACATCCCTTCGCCGCCAGCCTCGCGAAGGAGTTGGGCAAGCCGGTTCGCGTGGCCAATGACGCGGTCGTGCAAGGCCTGGGGGCCGTGAGCGGCGTGGGCGTCGAATTGGTCATCACCCTGGGAACCGGCATGGGCTCCGCGCTTTATCTGGATGGAGTGCCGATTCCTTCGCTGGAGTTGTCGCATCATCCCTTCCGTAACGGCAATACTTACGAAGACGAACTCGGACGCCGCGCCTTGGACAAACATGGTCGCAAGAAGTGGAACAAGAACCTCGCCGAGGCAATCAACCAACTGCACCAGCTTTTCTATTACGACCGGCTCTATATCGGCGGCGGCAACACCAAAGAAATCAAGATCAAGCTTCCCAGCAACGCCATCACGATTTCCAATGAGGAGGGCCTGCTAGGTGGCATCAAGCTTTGGGAACCCGCTCTCCAGAACTGGGCTGGCACGTCCGGAAGCTGAGTCCTTCCAGAAACTGCGCTGGCTCCGGCTTCAACTCCTCCGGCCGGTTGTGTTATAACCGCCTGTTTCGCCTTTGTACCCGCCGGCCACCGACGGCCCTCACTCCTGAGAGCGCCAGCGCGTTCCACTTACCGGAGGAATAGTTTGGATTTCCAGCTCTCGGACGAACAACTGCAATTGAAGAAGACGGTGCGCGAATTCGCCGAGCGCGAGATTGCGCCCAACGTGATGAAGTGGGACGAGCCTGGCACTTTCCCGCTGGAGACCATCAAGGAGCTGGGCAAGCTTGGTCTGATGGGAACAATCTTCCCCACCGAATACGGCGGCGCCGGCATGGGCTACGTCGAATATGTAACCGCCATCGAGGAACTCTCGCGCGTGGACGGTTCGGTCGGCATCATCGTGGCCGCGCACACTTCGCTGTGCTCCAATCACATTTTCGTTGCTGGGAATGAAGACCAGAGGCGCAAGTACATTCCCCAGCTGGCCAGCGGCGAGTTCATCGGGGCATGGGGACTGACGGAACCCGGCGCCGGCTCCGATGCGGGCGGCGCGCGCTGCTCCGCCGTGCGCCGGCGCAACACCTGGGTGCTGAATGGCACCAAGACCTTCATCACCAATGGCCACTACTCTGACCTGGCGGTGGTGGTTGCGGTTACCGACAAAACGGCGCATACCCATGGGCTGTCGGCGTTCGTGGTCGAGAAGGGCACCAAGGGATTTCGCTCCGGCAAGAAAGAGAACAAGCTGGGACTGCGTGCCAGCGATACCTCGGAGTTGATCTTCGAAGACTGCGAAATTCCCGCGGAAAATTTGCTGGGCCACGAAGGTGAAGGCTTCATCGATGCGATGAAGGTCCTCGACGGCGGGCGCATCTCGATTGCCGCGCTCGGACTGGGTATGGCGCAAGGCGCTTACGAATCCGCACTCAATTACTCCAAGGAGCGCAAGCAGTTCGGCAAGCCGATCAGCGACTTTCAGGCGATCGCCTTCAAGCTGGCTGACATGGCGACCGAGATCGACGCTGCCCGCCTGCTCACTCATCGCGCTGCCGCCATGAAAGATGCCGGCATGAAGACCACGCTGGAGTCGTCAATGGCCAAGCTCTACACCAGCGAGGTCGCGGTGCGCTGCGCCAACGAGTGCGTCCAGATTCACGGCGGCTACGGCTTCATCAAGGACTATCCCGCCGAAAAGTTTTATCGTGACGTTAAGCTGTGCACCATCGGCGAAGGCACCAGCGAGATCCAGCGCCTGGTCATCGCCCGCCAGATTCTGAAGGACTGAACCGGTTGAACGATCAAGAGAACTGCGCCCAGACAATTCCGAACCCTCACGTCGAGGACTTTGTCCGCCGCATTCGTTCTGGCGAAGTGCGTGCTCTCTCGCGTGCCATCTCTACCGTCGAAGATCACACGCCGGAATCGACCGAACTCCTGAAGGCCCTGTTT
This sequence comes from Acidobacteriaceae bacterium, assembly GCA_003165795.1. Classification (GTDB taxonomy): domain Bacteria; phylum Acidobacteriota; class Terriglobia; order Terriglobales; family Acidobacteriaceae; genus Bog-257. The sequence goes on along the minus strand of PMWW01000137.1, from coordinate 698 downwards.
CCTTATAGCGGTAACGCCGTGCTGCTGGGACTGACCGGCTCGCCGGGCGCGGGCAAGAGCACGCTGGTCGATCAAATTGCACACGCCTATCGCAAGCAAGGCAAGACCATCGGCATCGTCGCCGTCGATCCCACTAGCCCTTTCAGCGGCGGCGCCATCCTCGGCGACCGCATTCGCATGCAGTCGCATCATGCCGATCAGGGCATCTACATTCGCAGCATGGCTACGCGCGGCTCTCTCGGTGGACTGGCCAGCACCACCGCCGACGTCGCCACTGTGCTCGATGCCAGCGGCCGCGACCTGGTGATGATCGAGACCGTGGGCGTTGGCCAGGATGAAATCGACATCGTCCGTCTCGCCGATGTCACCATCGTCGTGCTGGTGCCCGGCATGGGCGACGATGTGCAGACCATCAAGGCCGGCATCATGGAGATTGCCGACATCTTCGTCATCAACAAGTCTGACCGCGAAGGTGCCGAACGCGTGGAGCGCGAGATTCGCGCCATGCAAACTCTGGCCATCCGCCGCGACGATTGGACTCCGCCGATTGTAAAGACCGTGGCTAGCGACGGGACNNACCGAGGTTGCCGAGCACAAACGCGATCCGTATTCTCTGGTAGAGGAGATCGTCGATGAATTGGGGAAACCATCATGAGCCAAATTGATCATCTCGGCATAGCCGTAAAGTCGTTGGCGGA
>PMWW01000019.1 GCA_003165795.1 Acidobacteriaceae bacterium | reverse complement strand
TGCAGTTCGAGGTGGAAGCAAATAGCCGAGGCTCCATCATTCGGCAGACCGCTATTTTTGATCCTGCCGGATTGGCGGGGCTTCTCTATTGGTACATGCTTTACCCTGTGCATCGCTGGATTTTCGCCGGCATGCTCAAAGAGATTGCAGCTGTCGCAGGACGGAGGACAAGTATTTCCGCGCTTGGGGCATGACAGTCAGTTTCCACAGATTCACCGCACAGAATCAGCGCCTGGCCTTACGAAGGGTCGCTTCCACGGGTGACCCGTTCGCGTTTCAATCCAAGCCATTCAATACAACTCCCGCTTTGTCGGCAACTCTTCCTTTACATGATTAGGGAAGAGCTGCCCGTGATCCTCCCCTGATGAATCAGACTGCGGCAGGCGAGCAAGGACTTATCGGGAGCGCACGTTCAGATGGCCGTACCGAGTTCTGGGTGTGTGGTCGGCCAACCGGAAGTTATCCAGAAAACGGGCTTCTGGGAAGTGGACGCGGCAGTACGCCGCGCTGCTTCAGGATAGGAATGCCGGATTATCGGATGCGCGTGCTCGCGGAGAAGCGATTGCGGCCCAGTTTTTGAACCGGGCCGTCGCGATGGAAATTCTTACGCCGAGCGCCTCAGTCGGTTTGCGCCTTCCTTTGTTGCATGATTTGGTCTAAGGTTTGTTGAACGTTGAAGGATGCGGATTTCTGTCGCTGTGGGAATTCCTTGAAGGACTGGAGGAACTGTCCCACGATGGCTTGCGCGGGAATCATGACCCAGAGCTTATCTCCATACCAACGCGTATACATCCCAGCATCCGGCGTCACCTCGAACGGGTCCGCCCGAAGGTTAACAACCAGGGGCACGGTTCGCGGTTTTGCAACATCGGCCCACCAGGAATCCTTCGTTGCGAAGCTGATTTTCCAATCCCCGTGTCGAATAGCATTGAGGCCACCGGAATCGTCGAAGTAGAAAATCTCCTTGCGCTGGCCCGGTCCTTTGCCGGAGAGAAGTTCGGTCATGTTATACGCGTCGAGGTGGACCTTGAATGTCTGGTCAACGCCCTTATACCCGTTCAGGAGCTGTTCCTTAACGTCCGGCACACCAGCTGCGGCGAGGAACGTAGGTGTCCAATCCTCGTGCGAGGCGATGTCGTTAACGATGTATTTGGCTTGATGACGCCGGGCCAGCGAGCCAAACAAGGCACGCGGAACCCACCTTCCCAGCTTGTGCCCTTTTCTCCACGAAAAGGCTCGGTACTCTGGGAACGAGCGGTTTTGACAGTAGAGGTCAGGATTTCGAGTCTCCTCGTGCCTACCATATTTCTCTATCACTTAACTTCTCTGACCTCGCTCCGCGAGGCTCCAAATGGCTCCATTAAGCGCGCCGATCCCCGGGAGTGAAGGGGGGAGGGACGAGTTCGACACTTCTTCAAACGAGACTGGACAATCTTTGGGGAGGGGGACTCGCCGATCGGCCGTTGCTCAGGATTACATTCAGGGCTCCCCGCAATTCACGCGCAATCTCAAGAGTCGGTACTAACCGCCTGCCCAGGAGTCCGCTTAGATGCAGACCCACCTGTCACTTTCATTTTTCGCTTGCGACACGGTGGCGGACCATACATTCGGGTTTGCACGTCAACCTCCCGATTGCTGCTCGAAACACCCCTGGGACCGTTCTTATCATTATTCCCCGTGTCAGAAGGAATTAGGTTCGTTCCCCGATGTACCAGGGCGCACTCACCGCGAAGATGCGTTTATTGCCACGGGCGAGAAGCACCCATTCCAGAAGATGGGCACGCTGATTGTGGAGGAAGTACTCGTACCATTTGTCCTCCACGAGCTCCGGTATGACCACGATGATATTACGAGTCGGATGTTTTTTCGAGAGATCGAGAATGAATTGAACGATGGGAACGATGACGAAGCGGTAGGGAGAAGGCAGAGCATGGAGTTGAGGCGGCTCCTTGCCGGCCGCACGGAAGGGTTGCTCAACGTAGCGTTCCCATTCCTCTCGCAGGACTTCGTTGTACTCGGTGAGCGAAACGTGCAGGGCGATGACTTCCGGGGAGAGCCGGGATGCAAATTCAATTCCCTGGCGGGTGATAGTGCTCCAGCGGTCGATGACGATAACGGCAATGGGAGGCTGGCTGAGACCTGCAACGTCAACCGGGTCCTTGCAAGCCGTGAGCACCCTGACCGAGTGGTAGTGGCGGCGGACAAGCACGAAGATAACAATCGTGAATGGAATGAAAAGCAGCGTAATCCACGCACCTTGCAGGAACTTTGCAAATAGAACGACAACGACGGTGATGCCGGTGACGGATCCGCCTAGGCCGTTGACGAATACCTTCCTTCGCCAATGCGGACCGCGATTCTTCCACCAGTGCCTGACCATGCCAGATTGTGAGAGCGTGAAGGCCAGAAAGGCGCCAACCGCATAGAGCGGAATCAGCCGGTCCGTGACTCCGCCGAAAAGGACGAGCAGGCCGCCACAGAGTACCGCCAGGACGACGATGCCGTAGGTGTAGACGAGTCGCCTCCCGCGGTACCCGAAGACGCGCGGGAGGTAGTTGTTCTGCGCGATGGCACGGCAGAGACGTGGAAAATCGGCGAAAGCAGTATTGGCGGAGAGCGACAGAACAACGAGAATGGATGCGATGGTCAGGTAGTAGAAAAAACCCCTGCCGAAAACGGCGGCGCTTAGCATAGAGAGAATGCTCTGGTAGCCGGGCAGGCCCGGATCAGTTGCTACGATGCCGTAGGCCTTCACCAGATAGGAAATGCCAGCCAGCAGCACCGCCAGAAGAAAAATAATCACCGTCAGAGCGCGCTGCGCGTTTTTCACCGCTGGCTCGCGGAAGGCTTTCACGCCATTGCTGACCGCTTCGACGCCGGTCAATGCCGTGCAACCGCTGGCAAAAACCTTCAGCAGTAGCCAGTAACTGACAACCGCGGTCTCGGGCAACGGAGGAGCAGGGGGAACGACTGGTGTGGGGTGCCCGCCGCTGAGAACAACCCGGAATATCCCTACCGCGATGGTAATGAGAAGCGTGCCGACAAAGAGATAGGTGGGCACCGCGAAAGCAAGACCGGCATCGCGCACGCCGCGGAGATTGAGGATAGTGATGGCGATCAGAATCCCGACACAGATGGAAGCCGTGTGCGGCAGCAGTGATGGAAAGGCCGAAATCAAGGCGCCCACTCCTGCGGAAATCCCCACTGCGGCCGTGAGGATGTAATCCGCGAGAAGCGCGGCTGCGGCAAGCAGGCTGGCAGATGCGCCAAGGTTGAAGCGCGCCACTGTATAGGAACCCCCGCCGGACGGATAGGCGGCGATGGTCTGGCGATAGGAGAAGTACACGACCACCAGCAACGTAATGATAGCGGCGCTGACAGGAACGATATATCGGACACCGAGAAGGCCAAGGGGAATCAGAAGGTTGAGGGCCGCCTCCGGGCCGTAAGCAGCCGAGCTAAGCGCGTCGAGGCCAAAGATCGGGATCCCCTGCGCAGGACCGATCTGCTCGGCACGTTCGTCGCTGGTCTGGATGGGCTTCCCGACAACGAGGTCAAGTATGTTCATCAGCAATCGTCTCCAACGGACGGTTCACGCCGGGAAACAAGACCATATGAACTGAGTCTGCCTACAATTGGCGCGATTATCCACCCCGACAGCGCCAGGAAGACCTGTTTCAGAAGGCGCACGCATGAGCGACACCCTCAGTGAGGAACCCAGTTACGAGTCGTCGTCGCTCGACAATTTTTGTTTTCTGGCGGCTTTCCTAATTACCTTCTTTACTGCTTTCTCCTTGAAGACCTTCTTGATGGCCTTATCAACTGCCTTCTCGATACCTTTTTTCCTGAGGCTCTTTCTCACCGTCTTTTCGACATTCCTCCAGATTGCTTTTGCAGCTGCTTTTCTCTTTGAAGTTTTGTTTGCCATTATGGAGCTCCTCAGTAGCGCTCAAGTCTCTGTTCCTTACTAGGCATTGTAGGGCAATGTATATAGATACCTAATCTGGAAGTATTACAGTCGCGTTAATTTCACCTATTTCCATGTCGCAAACACCCCAATCGACACGGCGAGCATGACGGCAGTTGCTGTCCAACCAACAACCCGCAGATACAGCGGAATAGTGAATTTATCCATCACCTTCTTGCTCGACGCCATATGCATGATGACGGCCATCAGCGGGGCTGCCAAAACGCCGTTCAAGACCGCAGCCCAAAACAGAGCGCGTATTGGGTTGATCCCGATAAAATTCAAAGCAATGCCAACTAAGGTGGCGGCCGCGATAATCGTGTAGAAGCCGACTGCCTCCTTGGGCTTTTTCTCCAAACTGGTTGTCCAGTTGCAACCCTCTCCCATAGCGTAAGCTGCTGACCCGGCAAGTACCGGTATTGCCAGCATGCCCGTGCCAATAATTCCGCAGGCAAATAGAATTGACGCGCCCCTGCCGGCAAGAGGGGCCAGAGCTTGCGCCGCTTGCGCGGCAGTGCTTACATCGGTCTGGCCATGAGCGTGTAACGTGGCGGCTGTCGTCAGAATGATGAAGAATGCCACTGCGTTTGAAAGGGCCATCCCGAAGTAGGTGTCAATGCGAATGCGCCCCAACTGGGCCGTGGCTTGTCGCCGGGCTCGCTTTAACGGCTTTTCTCCGCGAGTAGACTTGAGGTCTTCAACTTCTTGCGAGGCTTGCCAAAAAAATAAGTAAGGACTGATGGTGGTGCCCAGCACCGCGATCAGGCCGGTCAGGTAATCTTTGCTCCACGAGAGTTGCGGAAGGACGGTCGCACGCACAACCTCATGCCACGAAATCTTGACGAAAAAAGCAGTCGCAACATACGCGAAAAGCGAGAGCGTTAGCCATTTTAGGTACTTTACGTAACTGGTGTACGGCACAAGGATCTGCAGCAGAAGTGACACGACCCCGAAAGCAACAACATAGATCCATTCCTTACCCGGCAGTAGCAACTGAGCGGTTGCGCCCATGGCCCCAATGTCGGCGCCGAGATTGAAGATGTTGGCGACAAGAACTAACGCTATTACCGCACCGAGCAGCGACCGCGGATAGCATCGGCGCAGATTCGCTGAAATGCCACATCCGGTCACGCGCCCGATTCGTGCGCTGACCTCCTGAATCCCGGTCATCAGAGGATAGGAGACGACCATGGTCCAGAGCATCCCATAGCCGAATTGCGCCCCTACCTGGGAATAGGTCGCTATGCCACTGGGATCGTCGTCGGACGCACCCGTCACAAGTCCTGGTCCGAGCACCAGCATCACGGAACGAAGTCTTCCAACAAGGCCCGTAGTAACTGGAGTTTCGGCAGACTCACTTTGGCCGGCTCCGGGGATAATGCTTTCGGTTTTACTGAGATTGTCTGGGGGAGCGGCCATATTCGGAGCGGCACAGCCGCAAACTACCAATAGGGTTGATGCCTGTTAGCCGTTTAAGGGCTGCCCTCTGACCCCAGAGAGCAGCTCAAAGCGGGAGTTCGGCTACTTCTTGGCAGCTAGGGCGGATTTGTTGTAGGCGTCCTGGGAATGCTGGTGCGCGTTCTTTGATTGCTCCTGCGCTTCGCCTGAATGTCGGAGCCCGGCTTCGTGATCGCCCTTGCTATGGTGCTCTGCAGCGGCGCGGTGTGATTTCGCGGCTTTCTCGTGATGGTCGGCGGCCGTGTTGTGGTGGTCTTTTGGCATAGTGAATCTCCTTATAATTTGGATCTATTCGTTCCCAATCGGGACGTATAGCGGTGCCGCCCCCTTCGTTTTTATGTTCTGATGTTTTCGGTTGCTGCTCCGGGTGCGCCGCTGCTTGGGCGCGTTCCAGGTTGTTCATAGTCTCAATGATGTTCGCTCGTTGATCATCTGTGAACCACGTACCAAAAAAGGCATGCTGGGGTTGCTCCTAATGACTGCCTAGCCGGGATCGAGCTCCGAAAGCAGTATGCGCCTTTTTAGCACGCGATCTTCGGATTCACAGAATATTAATAGTCTGTCGTAGGCGGGTGGCACCGAAAGAGTTTCACTGAGTTCGCCGGAAGAAATCAGTGTTGTGAATCCGGGGCCAGAAGGAGGATCTTCCCAATACCGCCTTTCTCCCCTAGCACATGTGCCTCAGCCGCATCACGCAATGGCATCCGGCGACCAATAGGCAAAACGAACTTGCCATCGCGTACGTCGTCGGCAAACTCACGCACCTTGGATGCATCAGGCTGCGCGAACACACGCGTAATCTTCACTGCCGGATTTTGCGCCGCTGCGCTTTCCGGCAATACCGCGGTGTAGCCAAAGGAGCCGCTCTGCTTTACCTTCGCGATCAGCTTCGCTGCAACGTCACCGCCAACGGTGTCCGCAATTGCATCCACCAAGCGGAATTTCTCAATCGCTTCATCGTCATCAATCGCTAACACGCTAGAGACACCGAGGGAGCGGGCGTCATCCAGCTCTTTCCCGCGAACACCGGCAATCACCTGCGCGCCTATCTTCTTCGCCGTATGCACTGCCGCACGCCCAACGCTGCCCAGCGCTCCTGTTACCAGAACAACCTGTCCCTTTTGCACGTTTGTCGCTAGGCGCACAAGCTGGTCTCCCGTGAGTGCAATCAGCGGGATCGCCGCCGAGTCCGCCAGGTCCACGCCATCCGGTAGGTGGGTTACGTCCGAATCGTCCACTGCCACCAACTCGGCATAGGTCGCATTGGATAGTGCAAGAACGCGGTCGCCGGGCTTGAAGTGCTTCACATTCGCGCCCACCGCCCGTACTATGCCACTCACGTCGCGGCCCAGAATTGCAGGAAACGATAACGGAAAATCCTTCTGTCGCGTCCCTGAACGCATTTTCCAGTCAATCGGATTGACGCTCGCAGCGGCTGCCGCAATCAGTACCGTACCTCCGCTAATCTGCGGTTCGGGAACATTGTCCTCAAATTTCAGCTTCTCAGGACCGCCGTACTCTTGCAGCACTACTGCCCTCATCGCGTATCTCCCATGTCGGCCCGCAGACCTCGCAGGCATGTTCAGCCTCTAAATCGGATGCGCGGCAGCCGACTCGGGTCGGTACGGGATAGCTTCCGGGCTGCCCCGTGACTCGGAAACGATCTGCCACGAATCGCCATTCGCCGGCGACCACAAGTCCGCTGTCAAACAGTACGCTGCTATGCCAGGCATGCAGTGCCTGTTTGCGCTATTCGGATTCTTGAATTTCCACTCCGAATCGCTTTGCGGCAGACTGTATCCTCTTCCACGCAGCACGACGTTCCACTTCCGTAACGCCCTTCACCTGGTGGAAGCGCGCGACAGCGTTGCGTACGTGAGAGGCGTTCTCCAGGGGCTCCTTGCGTTGCTTGGGAAAAGCGAACTTGGTTGCCGATATCCGATCACGGGCTGGTTTGGTCAGCTTAGCCATTACTTTTCCTTTCTTGGGGCCCCCCTGCGCCCGGACGACCCAGGACTTTTTACCCACGGATTACGGCAGCTTTTCTAGTTCCTGCAGCGTGGTGTGGTTGACGTCATATTCTTCGCGCGTGGATTCGGCCATGCGGGGCTCATCCATTTCCTTTTTGACGCGAGCGAGAAGCGCTTGGTTGGATTCTTGCTTTGGCTGGTTCTTATGCATACTTGCACGATGTCACGAATCCAGAGCGATTACAGGTCAATTGGGAACAGGGTTGGCGGTTTCAGAATTGTTTTCGTAGCGAGCAGTCTTGCACAGTCCGTACCAATCTGCGATATGTAGGATTGTTGTTGTGAAACAACGTGCCCGTTTCAACACGGTCGGAAAGTTGGACTATCGAAGACGAACAGTGGCAGAAGTTCGGCGGAAGGGTATACGGCAGTGAAGTTCAGATTTTTA
>PMWW01000051.1 GCA_003165795.1 Acidobacteriaceae bacterium | reverse complement strand
TACATCTGGAACTCGTAGGGATGAGGACGCAAACGCATGGCGTTGACTTCCTTTTCCCGCTTGTAGTCGATGTAGGTGTTCAGCATCTCCTCCGTGAAAACGTCGCCCTTCAGCAGGAACTGATAGTCGCGCTCCAGCGCGTCGAGGGCGTTCTCCAGCGACCCAGGCATGGAAGGAACTTTCGCCAGTTCCTCGGGACCGAGATCGTAAATGTCCTTGTCCAGCGGTTGACCGGGATCGATCTTGTTCTCGATACCGTCGAGCCCAGCCATCAGCATCGCCGAGAAGGCGAGATACGGATTGCAGCTCGGATCGGGCGGACGGAACTCTACGCGCTTGGCTTTCGGCGACGCCGAATACATCGGAATACGACAGGCCGCCGAGCGATTGCGCCGCGAGTACGCCAGGTTCACCGGAGCCTCAAATCCCGGCACCAGCCGCTTATACGAATTCGTCGTTGGAGCAATGATCGCCGACAGCGCCGGACCATGTTTGATCAGTCCGCCGATATACCACAGCGCCATCTGCGACAGGCCCGCATAGCCGTCGCCGGCAAACAGCGGCTTGCCATCCTGCCACAACGACTGGTGGCAGTGCATACCGCTGCCGTTGTCCTGGAACAGCGGCTTCGGCATGAAGGTCACCGTCTTGCCATACTGGTTGGCGACATTCTTGGCGATGTACTTGTACAACATCATGCCGTCAGCCGACTTGATCAGCGAATCGAACTTCAGATCGATCTCCGTCTGACCACCGGTGGCAACCTCGTGATGATGGCACTCGACCACCAGCCCGCAACTCTGCATGGTCAGCACCATCTCGGTGCGCAGGTCCTGGTAGTGGTCGGTGGGCGGAACCGGGAAATAACCTTCCTTATAGCGGGGACGGTAGCCGAGGTTGTTCTCCACCCGTCCGGAATTCCAGCGGCCTTCTTCGGCATCGATAAAGTAGAAGCCTTCATGCTCGTTCTGATCGAAACGCACGTTGTCGAAGATGAAGAACTCGGCTTCAGCGCCGAAGTAGGCGGTGTCGGCAAGTCCGGTGGAGGCCAGATACATCTCCGCCTTCTTGGCGATGTAGCGAGGATCGCGATCATAGCGCTGCTTGGTGACCGGATCAATGACGTCGCACACCATGACCATGGTCGGGACTTCGGTGAAGGGATCGAGCATGTACTTAGTGGCGTCGGGAATGAGCAGCATGTCACTCTCGTGAATGGCTGCCCAGCCGCGGATGGACGAGCCATCCATGCCGAAGCCTTCTTCGAACGACGCTTCACTGAGCTGCCCTATGGGATAAGAAACGTGGTGCCACAGTCCCGGAAGGTCGGTGAAACGCAAGTCCAGGATCAGCACGTTGTTCTCTTTCACGAAGTCCAGGACCTTCTTGGGATCGGGCTTGGTATCAGCCATTCAAATTTCTCCTTGTATGTTCCCCGCCGTCGGCGCAAGCGCGCACGACTGAGAACGATGTTATGTCTTGCCGTGAAACCTTTGCGGAACGTCTGCCCGGGCTTCCGCCATCTGCATGTACGAGCGATTGGACATTCCGGGTAAGAAAGTCGGATTTACTGCCTGCATCAATTGGGGAGTACGTGTGGCGCGGAACTCTGGTCCTTGGCCCACATTCCAGCATACGGATGCGCGCCCCGGCTGGGAAATACAATGTTTTTATCATCGCGATAATTCCCATTTATGCACCCCGAAAGCCCTGATTCCCCAATCTTTAGCTCGTCATTCCCCAATCTTTAGCTCGTCATTCCCCAATCTTTAGCTCGTCATTCCCCGATCCTCATCGAATGTGTCATCCCAACCGAGGGCTGATCGGGGCCCCCGACAAGCGCCGCTTTTGCGCTCGTTGGGGTGGTTCAGCCCGAGCGGAGGGACCTACGGTTCGCCGGCGCTGGGACCGCATTCTCACGCCGCTTTGTCCTCCACCGCTTCTTTCCCCACACATTCCGGCAGACTCGCGTTCAGCGCCCGCAGATTGCTGGCCGCTCCATGCAGCGCTGACAGAATGATCTGCGCCCGTCGCGGATCGAGCCGATGGTGCGCCACTCCGTATATCAGCTGCATGAACCCGATTTGAATCGAAGCCGCATCTTCCAGGAACGGCATATCGAAGTTGGCCACCGGAAACTCGCCCGGCTTCAGGTCGGACTTCTCCTCCACAAACATGGTCGTCATCGGCATCGACTGGCGCATGTTGGAGTGATAAAAGCAGAACTTATCGGCGCGCAGCGCGGGTGATCCGCAACGCGTTCCGCCCGGCTTGACGTGTTGACATATTTGAAGAGTCATAAGTACCCCTCCCCTATAAATTAAAGTGTTTATTTTGAATACTTTGCCTCCAAAGTATTGATAATGCTTGACTTGTACAACGATGCAACCACTTTGTTTTGAATACTTTGCATCATTCCCCGTAAAGTATTGAGCCGCCGGGACTTGCCTCCAAAGTATTGATAGATAGGAACTTACCCGGGACAGAAAGTAGGTAAAGCCGGCGGGAACCGTCAGACGGGGCCTCGGCACCGACAACCGACAACTGACAACCGACAACTGGCAACTAACCCCTGGCTTCTGACAACTGGCTTCTGACAACTGGTTCCGTCCCTCCCAGAAACACAAAAGGGCAGGAGCGCCAAGGCCAGGCGGATTCTATCCTAACCATTCCAGTATTCAGAGTAGATTTCTAAGTCGTCAAGATTACGAAGGTGCTTTTCTGCAGTTCCCTTCCCGAGATGGGAATAAGATCTCGGCGGGATCGGAGATCGCGGGGTGCCACGCTCATTCGCGACTTTCGCCTGAGTGGGTCGGCGTTTGCCCCTCTGCCAAGTGTAGTAGCGTCTGCGACGGACTCCACTGTCGGTCAAACTTCCACTCGCGGGCAGAGCCGAGTCGCTGACGGACTCGTATTGTTCACACGGTAAAACTCTATTAACCTTGTCTCCAACATGGCCACGAGACTGATCGAGATTATTGAGCGTCACGGTCTCGTGTCGCCCGAAGAGATTGACCGCCAAGTCTTTTCGCTGCCGTTCCGGCAAGTGTCCAGCATCATTGAAGAGGTCGAAGAGGCCATAAAGCTTCCCGAACCAGAGCCCGATGACCACAATTCCTTGGCCAGATTCAATTTCCTTGCAAGCGCATCGTTCCGTGGTGCTACCGGTTGCTCATGTGAGGAGTGCCTGGTTCGCAAGTCCGAATCACTCGCCCGATATGCAGCGGCATTCTGCGATAGACTCGTCGTTCCGATCAGGGTCACCTCTCATAGTAAGCACGCAAGTCAGTCTGTCTGTCGCGATCATTTGTCCAGAGGCCTACGAGCAATCGCCGAGCTACGACCTGTAATTGACGCTGGCATAGTCATCCCGGTACGTGCCACACCGATGCTGTGCCCTCACTGCTTCCAGGAAGTGGCGCCCCAGGTGGAAAGAATCAAAGAAGTCGCTCGGGAACTCACGGACAGCATGTTCCAACAGTTCAGTATGGAGTATGTGCCTCGACCTAAGGGCAAGGGATCTATCATCATCCAGGGCCCCGAAGAATTCATTGAACACGGAAAGTTAATTCGCCTGTACGATTCGGTACCCCAGTGGCTGCGTCAAGCCCACGGGAGCCATCGCCGCTCTCCCCGTCTCACTGAACGAGAAATGATGCAGGTCGGGTTCGTGCAATCTCTAATGGGGCAGATGGCTGCTGATGTGTTTTCGCAATCTTATTACGGCGACAAATTGAATGTAAGCTATTTGACGGACCGCGTTGGCGAAGCACAATTCCTCAAACTGGCACGTCCGGAAGACCGATTGGCGAGTCGCACTGCGGGTTTGTGTGCTCAGATGACCCATTCGATACCACTCTTTATGGACCTTCCACTCGCCAGAATTCTGAGGATTAGGAAGGAAGAATCTGAAGCGTTCGACAGCTATCGCGCTGCTCTGGGTAAAATTCTTAGTGAGCACGTAACACCTGAGAAGGAGTTTACAGAGCTTGAAGCTCGGGAATTGTACATGGACACTCTTGAGCCTCAACTGATGCAGCTTCAACAACAAGCGCGAAATGAGCAAAAACAGCAGATCAAGAAATCAGCGCTAACCGTGGGAATAACTACTGCCGTGGTTGCTATTGGGGTCCACAGCGGTCTTTTACCCAACCAGCTTGAACAGATCGTCAAGGCCATCGGCGGCTTGAAGGTTTTGGCCGAAGTAGCGGAGACAGTCGCTTCGGTTCAAAAGAATCCGCTAGCAGTCCGCAATAGCAACCTGTATTTCCTACTCAAACTGCGTCAATAAACTTCGGGCCCGGTGCCCCACACATTCGCGACTTTCGAATGTGTGGAATAGAGGAGAGTTCCCCACCCAAGCCTGGTGCCCCATCGATAAGAACGAAGGCGTTGTCAGGTTCACCCTTCTTTCGGGCTAACCTCGGGTATCACCGCGTCCAAACAATCAGCTCCCACTCATTCCACACCCATGGAACTAGCGTCTGGGAGCTGCAGTTCCGGCCGCCAATCCTGCCAGCACCTACGCCTCAAATTGGGAGAAAGTAACAATTCCAGATAAACTGCCGCTGGCGGCTGGGAACGACGAATTACCGTCAGCCATCGTTACTCATCATGGACTTCGATCAGCTGGAAACATTTCTGGAAGTCGCTCGCCTCAGCAGCTTCTCGCGGGCGGCGGAGCGGCGCTTCCGCACTCAGCCGGCGATCTCGTCGCAAATCCGCGCGCTGGAAGAGGAAGTGGGAGCCAAGTTGCTCGATCGCAGCGGCGGCAAAGTCGCCGTCACCGCCCCCGGCAAGGTCTTCCAGAAGTATGCCGAAGAAACCCTGGAGCAACGGCGCGTGGTGTTGATCGCCTTGGCTGAGATGCATCGCGTGCCGCGCGGCGAAATCGTAGTCTCGGCCAATGAGGGCACCTGCCTGCACATCCTGCCCGAGGTTTTCGCCGACTTCAAGCGGCAATATCCCAGCGTCGCGGTCAGCGTGAAGCGCCTGGAACACAACAAGAATCTCGAAGCCATTATCGACAACTCCTGCGACTTCGGGGTCGTTTCGTTACCGGTGAACGACAAGCGGCTCACCGTCGTTCCCATCCACCGCGATGAGTTGGTCGTGATTGCACCTCCCGATCATCCCCTGGCCGGCCAAGCCAGCGTCACGGTGGCGGAAGTTGTGGAGTATCCATTGTTGTTGCCCAAAGTCGGCCGCACCCGCGATGCATTGGAGCAACTCTTCCACGAGCGCCGGCTCAAGCCCATCGTTTCGATGGAGCTGGACTCCAGCGAACTATTGAAGCGTTTCGTGGCCGTCGCCGTGGGCGTTGGCTTCATTCCCCGCTCCAACGTGGTCGAAGATCTAAAGGCCAAGGCGCTGGTTGCGATGACCCTCGCCGACGCCCGCATCCAGCGCGAGCTGGCGCTGGTCTTCCGCAAAGACAAAGCGCTCAGCCGGGCAGCGCTGGCGTTCATCGAAATTGCCGTCAAACTGAAGGCGGCGCAGGCGGCGGAGAGCGCCGCGCGCTGACCCTTTCTGGAAACTGTTTTTTCAGTAACGCAGTTTTCACATTAGCCGGGCTGCGCGATGTGTTACTTTTAAAAATTCGGTCGTAATTATCTGCTTACTGGAGGCGCTCACAAATTGGCCAAGGACATGGTCCCCAAGCGCATCTTCCTCACCAAAGGCGTGGGGAAACACAAAGAACGGCTCACCTCATTTGAATTGGCTTTGCGTGATGCGGGGATCGCAGCGCAGAACCTCGTCCGCGTGTCTTCTATTTTCCCGCCTAACTGCAAGCTCATCGGTCGCAAAGACGGGCTTAAGTACCTCTCGCCCGGCGAGGTCGTGTTCGCGGTGGTGGCCGAGAACTCCACCCGCGAGCCCCACCGCCTGACGGCTTGCAGCATCGGCCTGGCCATCCCGGCCGATCGCAGTACCTATGGCTATCTGAGCGAGCACCATTCTTTCGGCGAGACCGACGATCTGGCCGGCGACTACGCCGAGGAGTTGGCCGCCGAGATGTTGGCCACCACGCTCGACGTGGAGTTCGATGCGGACAAGTCATGGGACGAAAAGAAGGAAGTCTACCGGCTGTCCAACAAGATCGTGCGCACCACCAACATCACTCAGAGCGCGGTCGGCGACAAGCGCGGCTTATGGACCACGGTGATCGCCGCCGCGATCCTCATTTTCGAGTAGCCTTTTCGGGGCTGTTTGCCGGTATCCTACTGCGTGGGACTACCTGTTTGTGGGATACCGTCGCGTGGCTCTTACTTCTTGGTACGCTCCAGCACCGCGCCCGCGATCAGAGGTAGTCCTACAGTCGCGTCCAGCAGCACTTCGGCAAAGCGCCCACCCTCCTCGGGAGGAACGAACTTGCCCCACGACACGGCTTCGCTATAGGTACAACCTGACAGTCCGCCCCAGTTCACCGGCTCCGGACAGATGCGTACCCCGTAGTGAAATCGCTTGAGCGGCAAGTCCTCGCCACCACGGCGATGGCGCAGCTCGATAAATGGTCCGAACTGTTGCGCCCAGTTCCTCGGCACGCCGCCGCCAATTGTAAAGATGCCCAAGCGCTCCTGCTGCAGTAGCGTGTCGGCGTAGTACTCCAGGTCTTCGAACGGATCGTAGCGCAGCGGGGGAAGATTGTTCTTGCGTCGCATACGATTATGCAGCGCCACGTCGAGTCCGATCTCCGAATCGCTGAAGGCGGGCACAAACACCGGAACATTCTTTTCGTACGCCGATTTCAGAATGCCGCGCTCTGCGACGTGTTCGCTGAGGTAGCGGCCGATCGCGCGATTTAATTTGTAGGAGCACAGCACTTCGTTGTGCTCCCATGCCTTCAGGATGCGGGCCACGATCGTCTCCACGAAGTCCAGGTTGGTCTCCGGCTCCAGCGTGTCGTACACGCGGTTATAGCCGGCCTGGTAAAGCTCCATGTCGTCCATCTTCGGGTCATAGCGAAAATGCGAGCGGCCCGCCGCCTCGACCAATCCATGCGCCATCAGTGCGCCGGTGGAAACGACTGCCTTCACGATGCCGTTATCGATGAGATCGGTGATGATTAGTCCCTGCTTGGCAACGGTCATTGCGCCTGCCAGGGTCATCACGACGAAACACTGTGGGTCGCGCGCCATGGCTTCCAACACCTCGGCGCCCTCGCCCACTTGTCGTCCGGTGAAGGCCGTGCGGCCCATGGCGCGCACCAGGTCGTCGACGCTGTGGATTTGCGACAGATCAAGCGGCTCCAGCGGCTCCAGCTTGTCGGAAATAGGATCGTGCAGTACACGGTCAATGCCTTCGCCGTGACTCTTGTGCTCGTCGTTCACAACTCACCTCGTCATATCTTTGAAACGCGCCGGGAAGCGCGCGGAGACGCCATCGCGCGATGCGGAAATAGGGATTGCTGGAATGCTCGAATAATCGAAGCTACAGGCTGCCTGCGGCTTCGGTCAATGCGAGAGGAAGACTGTCATCGTGTATTAACACTTGTATCGCTCCACACGGCACCGCCTCCAATGCTATCCTCACTTTACCAGCGCCATAGCGCAATCGGAGAGACGCTAGTTGGAACGTAATTTTCAAATCGCTGTAGTGCAAATGTCATGCACGCCCGAGCCTGAGCAAAATCTGGAGCGCGCCCTCGCGCACATTCGCGACGCTGCCGGAAGAGGCGCGGAGATCATCTGCCTGCCTGAACTTTTTCAGACGCAGTACTTCTGCCAGCGCGAAGACATAGCGCTATTCGATTTGGCTGAGCCTATTCCCGGACCAGCTACCAAGCGCCTTGGCGAGGTAGCTCGCGAGTTGAGCGTCACCCTCATTGTTTCGCTGTTCGAGCGGCGTGCGCCCGGTCTGTATCACAACACTGTGGCTATTCTTGATACGGGAGGCAAACTGGCCGGCATTTATCGCAAGATGCACATCCCCGACGATCCGCTCTATTACGAGAAGTTCTACTTCACGCCGGGCGATCTGGGGTTTAAGAGTTTCGCAACTGATTTCGGCAGGTTCGGCACGCTGGTTTGTTGGGACCAGTGGTATCCCGAAGGCGCACGGTTGACGGCGCTGCAGGGCGCGAGCGTGCTTTTCTATCCCACAGCCATCGGCTGGCATCCCGACGAGAAAGCGCAGTACGGCGAATCCCAATATGACGCGTGGCGCACCATTCAACGCGCCCACGCCATCGCCAACGGAGTTTACGTTGCGGTGCCCAATCGCGTGGGCTTCGAGACAGGAAATATTCGCGGCGAGGAAGCGCCGGGCAAGGGCCTGGAATTCTGGGGCGGTTCGTTCATCGCCGATCCGTTCGGACAAGTGATCGCAGAGGCCTCGCACGACAAGCAAGAAATTTTGATTGCCGAAGTCGATCTTCACCACATGGAAGACGTGCGGCGCAACTGGCCGTTCTGGCGCGACCGGCGCGTCGATGCCTACGCCGCAATCACGCAGCGGTTCCTGACATAGCGAGTTGATATCATTGCCGACATGACAAGTTGCGCCGAGCAAGAATTCGCGACGAAACGCGCAACCTTACTAAGTTGTCGTCCCGAGCGCAGCCGAGGGACCTGCGTCCCATATGATTTGTCATCCCGAGCGCAGCCGAGGGATCTGCGGTTTGCCGGCAGCAGAAGGACACTCATCCGGTTAACGAGCCTCGCGCCGCAAGCGCTGTCGCCCGAATAACACGGTACTCATAATCGACGAATGCCCAAGAAGCCCAGCCCACTGTCGCAACCGCCCGCCGCGCTCGGCTACCGCATGCCGGCGGAATGGGAACCGCACGACGCCACCTGGCTCGCCTGGCCACACAACCGCTCCGACTGGCCGGGAAAATTCGATGGCGTTCCCTGGATCTACGCGGAGATCATTCGCCACCTGGCGCGTCTCGAGCGGGTGAACATCCTGGTTGACGACGAGCCTAGCGAGGCGAAAGCTCGCGCGGTGCTGGTTCGCGCCCACGTGCTTCCGGAAAAGGCGTCGGCTCCAGGCAAGCCGGCGGGCAATCTTCGTTTCTTACGGATCCCAACTGATCGGGTGTGGACGCGCGACTACGGGCCGATTTTCGTGCGCCGCGATTCGCGCAAAGGCGACTTCCCTGCCGTTGCGGCCACCGCGTGGCGATTCAATGCCTGGGCCAAGTATGATGATTGGAAACTGGACGCGCCGGTCGCGGCCGAGATCGCCAAACGCCTGCGTCTTCCGGCGTGGCTGCCGGAAGTACGGATCGACGGCGAATTGCATCACATTGTGCTGGAAGGCGGCAGCATCGACGTCAATGGCCGCGGCACGCTCATCACCACCGAGGAGTGCTTGCTGAGCGAGGTGCAGCAGCGCAATCCCGGAGTTTCGCGGGAGCATCTGGAGGAGGTTTTGGCCGACTACCTCGGCATCGAGAAGGTCATCTGGCTGGAACGTGGGATCGCCGGCGACGACACCCACGGACACGTGGACGACATTACCCGCTTTGTCGGCCCGCGCACCGTAGTCACCGCCTATGAGCCTGATGCCGACGATCCCAACCATGAGCCTTTGGGCGACAACTTTCGCTGGCTCAAGAAGAGCACCGATCAGTCCGGCAGATCGCTGAAGGTCGTCAAGCTGCCTATGCCCGCTCCGGTGTACTTCGCGGGCCAGCGACTTCCCGCCAGCTACGCCAATTTCTATATCGCCAACAAACTGGTGCTGGTGCCGGTGTTCGGCGATGCCTACGATCGGGTCGCGCTAAACACTTTGGCTGAAGTGTTTCCGGAGCGCGAGATCGTCGGTATCTATTGCCGCGATTTCATCTGGGGACTGGGCGCCCTGCATTGCATGACCCAGCAACAGCCGGCGGCGGAATGATCAAGCGTCGCGACCAGTGAGGAAGAGCTATTCCTCGTCAACGAATTTCATACAGATAAGCGTCATTGATGTACATTCCGCCGATCTGCGTGTTGCCGAGTCGCGCCCCTTCCACCGATGCAGCCTTCCCAAACACAGAGCGCAGGGCCTGATAAAACGGCTGCTTGGGGCTGATAAGCTCGATCCTCAGCAACTGCGCAGAATCCGCATGAATGCTCCGAGTGATGTCTGAGAGTTCCTCGTAGGCTTTTCTCGGCCCTACCGCGTCGACTCGTGGAGTCGCAATCAACAAATGCCATTCATCAGATTCAGACTGGGACAGCCAGAGTGCTCCGTTGACCGGAAACTTCTTGTTCACGCGCAACTGCCTCCAGAGTGTTTTTCCGAACTCTATGTCGGCTCCCATTAATGAGTAAACGTACGCCATCACCATCTTCTCCGAATCCACTCCATCACGCCGGAGCTAGCATCTATGGTCGCCTCGTACAGCCCCTTGGCCACTAACTCTTCGACAACATCGTACCGCTTGCGGTCATCCCAGTCTTTGACCGTACTCCAATTAACGCCAAGCTTTGCGTCAGTTCTTATATCAGCCTGCAACGCGGCCCACAGGGCGGCATCCAGTTTGAAGAGTTTTTCCAGCTTGTGCACATACATGTCTATTACGAAATCCTTGTCGGGAAAATCGTGTTCCTTCACTGCACTAGCCAAGTAAGCCTTCAGAGCACACTCGATTGCAAGGCCAGTCATGTAGTAGGCGCCAGTCCAAAGCTTGTTTTCCAATAGCACGCGGGCCTCTTCGAGCCTGCTGGCAGCAAGCTTTCGGAGCGTATCTCGGTTCAGTCGCGCGATGGGCACCGATCATTCTACAGCGGTGGGAGGGCTATCCACCATCGTTCTATCTTTCCTCCCTATCGTTGTTTTCCCCTTCGCAACAGCACCGTCACTGCATAGATGCCTGCCGCCACTCCCGCATACAAAAACGCATTGGCGAAAACGATTGTCCCTACTACCAACACCAAGGCCAAGTCCGAGTCGGGGGTCGGACCGACTGCGAACGAAAGAATGAATGGAGGACACACAAACAACGCGACAGCGGTAAACAGTCCGTAAAACTCAGGCGGGACCGCGTGCAGCCTCCACGCGAAGTAGACTCCCAAGGCGATCGCTACGCCCAATCCAAAGCTGCCAAAGAGTACGCTCTTCAGGTGCTTGTCCTTTGGTCCTGACGGCTGAACTAAACTCCCCAATTGCTATCTCCCTAAACCAGTGTAGTGCCCGTCGCTGCCAACCGCGCAGACCGGGCCGATGCCTCCGTGCTATGCCGCCCTAAATTTTTCCCAGGAGAGTTCCTCAAGAGCGGCACTTCGCCACCCGACGGCCCCTTCGCCGCGGCAATTTCCCACAGCATGGTCACCACGGCTTTCACTCTCGATGGCCACCGCATCGTCCGCAATCTCGGACTGGTGCGCGGCATCATCGTGCGCTCCCGCTCCGTCGTCGGCACCATCGGCGCGGGCCTGCAAACGCTGATCGGCGGAAACATCACGCTGCTGACCAATTTGTGCGAGCAGACGCGTGAGCACGCTTTCGACCTGATGCTGCAATACGCGGCCGACCGGGGCGCCAACGCGGTGATCGGCATGCGTTACGACGCAACCGAAGTCATGCACGGAGTAACCGAAGTTCTGGCCTACGGCACGGCCGTTTATGTGGAAAAGGAGGCGCGATAAAGCGCCCTACATCCAGCAGGCTGGTGCAAAGCTGCTTTGAGGCTTACATGATGAGCCCGGCAGGAATCGAACCTGCGACCCACGCATTAAAAGTGCGTTGCTCTACCAACTGAGCTACGGGCCCACGTACAGTTAATCTAACACAGGAAAATGTCCGTGCCCTCTGTTGGGGCTCCCGCCGACTTGTCACTAAATCCCACCTTGCGGCATCTCATGAGGGTGTGGCTATGAATGAGACGGCTCGTCCGAAGATCGTCATTATCGGCGGCGGATTTGGCGGCCTGAAGGCTGCCGAGTCGCTGGCCCGTCTGCCCGTACAGATCACCCTCCTGGATCGCAAGAACCATCACACCTTCCAGCCTCTTCTGTATCAGGTGGCGACGGCGGGCATCTCGCCGGCGGAGATCGCAGCTCCCATCCGTGACATTCTCGCCAAGCACGAGAATATCGAGGTCCTGCTGGGCGAGGTGCTGGGCTTCGACCTTGAGCACCGTACCGTCAGGGCGCACGGATTCGAGCTTCCCTACGACTACCTCATTGTCGCCGCGGGCGCGACCCACGCCTATTTTGGCCATGATGAATGGGAGCCGCTTGCCCCCGGCCTTAAGACGATTGAAGACGCGCTGGAGATTCGCCGCCGCATCTTGCTGGCTTACGAGCTTGCCGAGCGCGAGGCGGCTCTCACTGGAAAACATCGGCCGCTGAACTTCATCGTGGTGGGCGCCGGTCCCACGGGAGTCGAGTTAGCCGGAACCTTGGCCGAGATTGCGCGCAAATCTTTGGCCGAAAACTTTCGCAACATCGATCCCGCCAAGACCCGCGTTTTGCTGGTCGAAGCCGGCCCTTCAATCCTGACCGCGTATCCCGAGGACCTTCGTCGCAGCGCGCTTGAACAACTACAGCATCTCGGCGTCGAAGTCCGTACCAGCTCGCCAGTAACCGAAGTGCGTTCCGGAGAAGTCCGCATCGGCGACGACCTGTTGCCTGCGGAAGTGGTGTTGTGGGCCGCGGGAGTCTCGGCTTCTCCACTCGGCCGTGAGCTAGGCGTACCCATGGATCGCGCGGGTCGCGTTCTTGTCGAGCCCGGCCTCAGCATCCCCTCACATCGCGAGGTCTTCGTCATCGGCGACCTCGCCAGTCTGAAAGACGCTAACGGCAAGCCGGTGCCCGGAGTTGCGCCCGTCGCCATGCAACAGGGCAAATTCGTGGCGCGGCAGATTGCCGCCGATCTCGCCGGCCATCCACGCGAGACCTTCCACTATGTCGACAAGGGTTCGCTGGCGACGATAGGCCGGGCTGCCGCTATCGCTCAATTTGGCAATATCCATATCTCCGGCTTCATCGCCTGGCTGGCGTGGCTGTTCATCCACGTTCTGTTTCTTATCGGATTTCGCAATCGCATCGTCGTCATGTTCCAGTGGGCCTGGAGCTACTTGACGTACGAGCGGGCAGCGCGGCTCATAACCGGCGAGTCGCGTGTCATTTCGGTGCCTTCGATGGAGTACGCCGAGCAGGCACGAAAAGCCAGCTGCGAGATGATCTGCGGCGCGCTGGAGCGGGATGCACCGACGGTTGGGAAGCGGTAAGTTGGGTAGAGCTGGCCTTCAGGCCAGCGTCACGATCCTAAACTACTGGGACTCTTCAGGCGGTGCGATCCTTGCATGATCGCACCGCCTGAAAATCTTTCTTACGGCTAGCGGCAAACGCTGCGCTAAAGCGCCGCTCTACCCATCCTCGCGAGAACACGAAAAGCTGATGGCTGACAGCTACAGCTATCGTTTCAATATCGGGTTATACCCTTCGCCAACCAGCTTGGCCTTCATGGCTTCGGCTTCCGGCAGAGTCGCAAAGGGACCCACCTGCACATGGTAAAGCTTGTCATTGGTGACCGGATTGTTCACCACGAAGACGTTGTAATTTTTCTTGCGTAGGGCACCGGCCAGGGCGACGGCGTCATCTTCCCGGGAAACCGCCGCGATCTGCACCACGATCGTTCCCGGTCCAGTCACAGGTGAAGTATGCGAGATAACATCCGCGGCCGCATGGCTGGCCGCAACTCCGGATGGGGCTGCTGCGGTGCTGACCGGCGCGGCTGCGTTCGCCGCCACCACCTTCGGTCCCGGAGCGGGAGTGGAAGCGGCCGTCGGTTGCGATGCTTCAGCGGCTGCAGCCGTACTAGGACCGCTCTGCTGCACGGCCTTGTAGAAGGTCATGCTGCTCTGCTGATTGGCGGCGTTGGCTTCATCGGTGGATGGCGCCGGCGCGTCGGACTTCAAGGCGACTGCAGCTGACGGCTTGTCCTCGCCGACGCTGGAGCTGGCTGGCGCCGCCTCAGACGAAACACTTACTTGCCCAGGTTGGTCGTTCAGTGCCTGCTCGCGGCCTGAGCTCTTGCCCAGCGAATAGCCGATGGAGAAGAACACTCCGCAAATCGCCGCCAGCAGGAAAAACAGTCCCAGCAGTTTGCCCATGCCCAGGGTTATTTCGGTATCGTCAGATGCCATTGTGTGCACAAGTAACCTCGCTCATTGGGCGCTTGTCATCCCTTATCGGGAGGCGGCTGCAAGCCACTAATTTTCGCCTTATCCACCCGCACCAATTCATGCAGGCCGGCCAGCAGATCCACCGGCACCGGGAAGATGATGGTGGTGTTTTTCTCCACGCCGATCTCGGTCAAAGTCTGCAAGTAGCGCAACTGAATGCTGGTGGGCTCGCCTGCCAGCAGGTGAGCTGCGTCAACCAGGCGTTGCGCTGCGGCAAATTCACCTTCTGCGTGGATGATCTTCGAACGTTTTTCGCGTTCCGCCTCGGCCTGCTTGGCCATGGCGCGGGTCATCGTCTCCGGCAGGTCAACCTGCTTCACTTCGACGTTGGTCACCTTCACGCCCCAGGGATCGGTGTGCTGGTCAAGGATCGATTGCAGGCGCAGGTTGATCTTCTCGCGATGCGCCAGCAGTTCATCCAGATCCACTTCACCCAACACCGAACGCAGCGTGGTCTGCGCAAATTGCGATGTCTGGTACATGTAATTCGACACCGCGACCACGGCCTTGTTGGAGTCGACGACGCGCAGGAAGATGACAGCGTTCACCTTCAGCGTGACGTTGTCGCGGGTGATGATGTCTTGCGGTGGGACCTCGAGCGCTTCCTGCCGCAACGAAACCCGCACCATGCGATCGATGGGCGCGAAAACCAGAATCACGCCCGGCCCCTTGGCGGTAGTCAACAGCCGGCCAAGGCGGAAAACAACACCGCGCTCGTACTCGGCCAATATCTTGATCGAGTTGACGACGTAGAGAGCGATAATAACAATGACAACAAGGACAGCAATACTGGGCACGTGGTGCCTCCAGCTAAATAGAAGTGTAGAACGGGTACTACTGCGAATTGTAGGCTCAAGTGGCGAGGAACCCAAGTTGGCAACAGACGAGAAGCCATCAGCTTTCAGCCATCAGCAATCGAATCTCAACCCAGGTGGAAATACCAGAGACGTACGTCTGCTGCAAGGACCGATACGAAGTGGGCGGGTTCGCTTCTTACTCCAGCGTGCGCACCAGCGAAGACGGCAACAACTCCAGCGTACACGGCCCTGCGCTTCCGGTGCCGCAGCGGACCACCACCCGCCGCACCACATGGGCCTGCGATCCGGTGGGGAACTTCATACCCACGTCAGTCTTCTGCAGAATTTCCGCGAAACTCTTCAGGTTGTCATCGCCCTTGATGAATTTCGCCTGTTCGACCTTACCGGGCGATACCAGCAAGTAAAACTCGGCCGTGCCTTTGTCCTGCTTATTGAGCGAAATTGTGCCCAGCTTCTGCAGCTCGGGCCGGACTTCGGCAATCCGGCGATCGATGTCGGTTACGCCCAGCGCCGTCAGCCGGCCGCGCGCATCCGCACTGGGACCTTCGGCAGCCAGCGCGAGAACATAGTAGTGAATAGCCTGATCGCGCTTTCCCCGCTTCTCGTAGATTTCTCCCAAGTGCTCCGCCTCATCACCGGTACCGCCGGCTTGCCATGCGGGCTGGATGTACTGCTCGGCGAGATCCAGGTTGCCGCGGGTGAACTCCACCCAGCCTTTGGTGTCCCATACCGCGAACAGCAACTGGGTCGCGCCCAGGTCCGGCATGCGCAAACTGTCCAGACTCACGTCGCGCAATTGCGTCTCCAGCGCATTGATGGCGGTGTCCGCGTACTGCGTGGCCCGATCAAGCTGGACTTTCTGCTCTGCCAGCGAGTACGCGATGTTGTTCCAGATCAGCGGATTGGGCGCCAGGCTGATGGCCTTCTCATAGGCCGCCATTCCCTTTTCCGTCTGCTTGGTCGCGATGTAGGATTGGCCCAACGACACTTCCAGCAGCGGATTCTTGGGCGTGATGTCGACCGCCTTTTCCAACTCCGGAACGGCTTCCGCAAACTTCTTCTGGTTCACATACAGCGCGCCCAGGTTGGCGTGCGCATACTGATCGAGGGGATTGATTTCGATCTGCTTTTGGAACTCTTTGATCGCCTCGTCATAGCGCTGTTGCCGCTGATAAGCCCGGCCCAGGTTGTTATAGGCAAAGCCATCGTAAGCGTTGTTTGCAATCTGCGTCTTGAAGGCGGCGATGGCTTCATCGGTCTTGCCCAACGCCATGTAAGCGTTGCCTAGATCGTTCCAGGCATCCTTATGCTTGGGCTCCAGCTTTACCACCCGCTGCAGCAACTCGACGGCCGATTCGTAGTGCTGATTCTGCAGTGCCTGCACCGCCGCGTCGAACAACTCATCTGCCGACCGACTGTCGGCAGCGCCGACGCCGCCCGCTCCGGGCGACTGATTGTCTAGCGAGATCTCTTGCGCCTCGTCCGCTTTGATCACCCGCCGGAACGCGGCGTAGTCTTCGCTGCGGTCGTGAGGAACTTCCCGGGCCAGTAGCTTCAACGTTCGCTTACTGGTGAACTGTCCCGCATCGAAGCTGTAGACCGCGCGGTATTCCGCGTAATCGCGCTTAACCTCCACGCCCAGCGGCGAACGTACCTTGTACTTTGCGGGAAATGTGATCTTCAAATCTGCCTGGTCGTCTTGTAACGCTCCCAGCTTGATGGCCTCGGCGGAGGCGCTATCGTCATCCTCGTCCTCGTCATCTCGAGGTAACCGGATGGAGGCCAGCGGCAGCGGGAACTTGGACTCCGCGGCCGACCAGTCGAAGTAGTTGTTGGCCGTAATGTCAAAGTCGACGGTCAACGGACCGTCGGTCGCACTGGGATCGCCGGCTTTCAGGTTGGTGATCTCTATGCCTTTCAGGTTGGCGCGTTGCAGCATGTGGTCGAAGATGTCCTTCCAATGACTGGTCGGCACCTGGCGCATCATGTAGCGCAGAATCATCTCGGTATCGCCGCGGGCCGTAGTGCTGACGTGCGCGGTGAACTTGCCGGTCTCACTAACGCTCCCCACTACGCTGGTGCGATCGGCAGCCGGGAAAGGCAGCTCGGAGGGGGTCCACACCAGCACCGCATTGCCCGTGGGAGGAATGGCCAACGCCTGCTTGTCGCGCAGTCCCAGGCTCAACATGCGAAACGGGGCAATGCCGGGCGTGCTGTCCAGCCAGATTTCCTTGCCATCCAC
The DNA here is from genome assembly GCA_003165795.1 of Acidobacteriaceae bacterium. Classification (GTDB taxonomy): domain Bacteria; phylum Acidobacteriota; class Terriglobia; order Terriglobales; family Acidobacteriaceae; genus Bog-257. The sequence continues at coordinate 35,645 of PMWW01000051.1, read as the reverse complement.
GGGAACGCGCGTGATCACGTGATCAAACTGCGACGGCGAGGGAATGTCGGGATCGAGCTTAAGCTTCGAGCCGATGAGTACGGAAGTCGAGTGGAACCCTTCGGCATCGAGTAACGCGGCCAGCAGCGTGTTCTTGTCCTTGCAATCGCCGTAGCCGTTGGCCAGCACTTCGCTGGCCGCGTGCGGTTGCATGCGTCCCAGCCCGAAGGACAAGCTGACATAGCGAATGTTGCGCGACACGTAATCATAGAGCGCCTTCACCTTCGCCATGTCATCGGCTTTGCCTTTGACCAGCGCAGCCGCCTCGGCTTTCACCGCGGCATCGGGCACGCGCCGGTCCCGCTCCAGCGAGGCATACCACGCCCCCAACTCCTCCCAGCTTTTGTACGTGGTCAGTTCCACCGAGGAGACCTGATCTTCAGGCTTGGGCGCCTTCTTCTTTTTCTTTCCCTCGTCGTCATTCGCCAGGCGCGAATGCGTCCAGTGGTAGATGCGCCGATCGCCTTCTTCCGTGATTTTCGGGTCGTATCCCGGCTTGGTCTTTAGCTTGATCTGCCGGTCTTTAGGAACATTGATCTCCAGCTCCTCATCGAGCACGATTCCCTTTTCCGCGAAGTTGTAACTAGTCCAGAACTGGCCCGGGGTCAGCGGACTCACGACGGTCCGAACGAAGCGATACTCCAGCACATCGCCGGGACGCAACGAGGGCACGCTGATGTGCTTCTCGTGGAAGTCGGTATAAACCGGCGCGTCGGAAAAGGTGAGGTCCTGTATTGCCGACTCCTGCGCGTTAATCACCGTCCCATCGGGCTTGCGTACGCGAACGTAAGCGATCTCCAGTTTGTCGCTCAGTGCGCTGTAACCTACCTTGAACTGCCCCAGCGCCTGCACCCCGCTCTCGCTCACGATTTTGATTTCCGCCTCGCTCTCATCGCGTCCGGTGCCGTCGTTCTCAAAACGCATGGACTGCCGGAAACGCTGGACGACATAGGCTTCCTGCGAATAGTCGGGAGGAGTGGGAGCCTGGGCCGGACCAGCCTGGCCCGTGTCTTTCCCCGAAGGCAGTTGGCTAGCGTTCTGGCCGGGTACGGCTGGTGCGGTGTCCTTGGCCTGTGGTGTCGGTGCGGCAGCGGGCGTTTGCTGCGCGGCAACCGCGGTGAGCGTAAGAATAAGGAAGAAAAATCCGGCGAAAGCTGGTCTCATGGTTGTGATTGGCAGGGCTTATCCATGGTACGCGAGCAGGCTATAGAAGCCAAACGTGTGAAAGAGGGGCTTTAGCCCCGAAAGCACTGCAATGGACTTGATCAGATCATCCCTAGCACCAGTTTCGCCAAGCCCTGCTCGATGGTCTCCTGCGAGCGATCGATCCGCTCGACCGCCTACCGCGTCATCCCTTCCAACCGCCGTCGCCACTCTGAGACTGCAGCTTCACCTTCCCTGGGGTGTTATGGGCTTGGGGCTATCCATTCTCGCCTGGCGGAGCGACGAATTCGCTGGGAGGCCATGGCCCGCTCAGACGCAGGCGAATCCCTTCTGACGAACCGGCACTGCGCAGCGCAGCGATAAAGCGTTCGCGGTTCGCCCGCGGCACCAGCGCAAACCAGCGATGCGTCTTGCGCTCCTGCCGCCCGCGCCACTCCCGAACCGAATCGGCAGTCACGCTCTTAAGCTTGCTTTCCACTGCGGCAATCCTAACGGTGGCCTCCTGTCGCCGCTTCCGATATTCCCGGCCGCTCACCGGAGTCGCCAGGTCAGCCTGCTCTTCCGCTGTCCACGTTCCCACCACCTCGTACTGCACCGCGTCAGCCGTCCTCTGCAACGCGATGCGATACAGTTCTTGCTCGCCCGCCAGATGCTGCTCCAGCACGTCCTCGCTTTCCAACAGGGTCGGAAAGCGAAATGGAATGGGCGTCGTCGCCGCCAAAATCTCGCGCAACACCTGATGAAATTGCAGCGCCGCTTTCTTTAGCGACTCGGGGTCTCCCATCACAACTTCGGGACCGTCGATACTGCTCCAGTAGAGCCGCACGCCCAGCATCTCGCGCGACCGCACTGCAGCATCGCAAACTCCTTCCGCGACGTTGACCGCTGGATTTTGCTGGGTAACGCAGTAGAGCAGGCAGGGCATCAACAACTCATGATACTCGGGACGAATGATACTCGGCACGAACGCCGGCGTGATGGGTGGGGCGCGTCCTTCACGTTGCGCAGCGCCGTCTCCACGGAGGGGAGCACCACGTTCAACCCAACATATTAGGGGCTGAGGGCCAGGGGTTAGGGGACGAAATGCCGGCATCGCGTTGACCGTTACTTCCTGATGCTGATCTCTAGTCCCTAACCCCTAGCCCCTGACCCCTGATTTCTTACCGCCGTGGGCCGCCGCGACCGCCACTCGGACGGCCACCTCGACCACCGCCGGGACCACTGCGACCACCACTCGGCCGTCCGCCACGGCCACCTTGATGACTTCCGGTGGGCTCACGCCGCTCGCCATCGCGATTGAAATTCTGCTCCGAGCTGGGCTCGTCGGCGCGTTCGTGTCCGCCTTCGAAGGTCACGGCAGGCCCTTCGCCGCCATCGGCGCCTTCGGGAGGAGCTTCGCCGCCACCCATCTTCGCGCGCTGCTCCTTCAAGATAGCTTTGCGCGACAGCTTAATGCGATTGCCCTCGACGGCCAGTACCTTCACCAGCACCTGATCGCCCTCTTTCAGTTCGTCGCGAACATCGTTGATGCGATGCTCGGCGACTTCGCTGATGTGCAGCAATCCATCGGTACCCGGAATGATTTCGACAAATGCTCCGAAGTCCGCCAACCGCGTCACCTTGCCGAGATAAGTCTTGCCGACTTCGGCGGTCGCGGTGATGTCGCCAATCATCTGCAGCGCTTTGGCCGCCGCCGCCTGATCGCTGGACGACACGTTGACCTTGCCGCTGTCTTCCACGTCGATCTTGACGCCGGTGGCTTCGATGATCCCGCGAATCACCTTTCCGCCCGGTCCGATCAGGTCGCGGATCTTGTCGGTGGGAATCTGCAGCGTGTAGAAGCGCGGTGCGAACTCGCTCAACGTGGTGCGCGACTCGCCAATCACTTGGATCATCTTGTCAAGGATGTACAGCCTGCCCGCACGTGCCTGCTCCAGCGCCTCGCGCATGATCTGCGCCGTGATGCCCATCACCTTGATGTCCATTTGCAGCGCGGTAATGCCATCGCGGGTGCCGGCAACCTTGAAGTCCATGTCGCCGTAATGATCTTCCGCGCCCGCAATGTCGGTGAGGACCGCGTAGTCGTCGCCTTCCTTCACCAGCCCCATGGCCACACCTGCAACCGAAGCCTTCAAGGGAACGCCCGCGTCCATCAAGCTCAGCGAAGCTCCGCAAACCGTTGCCATCGACGACGATCCATTCGACTCCAGAATGTCCGACACCACGCGCATGGCATACGGCCAATCGGTGTCGCTGGGAAGGACTGCGGAGATGGCGCGTTCGGCGAGCGCCCCGTGGCCAATCTCGCGGCGGCCCGCTCCGCGTAGGAACGCAACCTCACCCACCGAGAACGGCGGGAAGTTGTAGTGCAGCATGAAGCGCTTCTTGGCTTCGCCTTCGAAGGCCTCCAGCCGCTGCATATCTTCGCCGGTTCCCAAGGTCGTCGTGACCAGCGCCTGCGTCTCGCCCCGGGTGAAAATCGCCGATCCGTGAGTACGCGGCAACACGCCAACTTCGATCCAGATATCGCGAATCTGGTCGAACTTGCGGCCGTCGGGACGACGCTTCTCTTTGATTACTTGCTCGCGGAAAATCTGTTCGCGCAGCAGGTCGAAATACTTGCTCGCCTTCTTGCGTCCGGCTACGTCTTCTTCCGGGACCGCTGCCTTGATTTCGTCCTTGAGCTGTTTGATCAGCGCATAGCTTTCGTGCTTGGGATACTTCTCGGTGTTCACCGCATCCAGTAAGCGTTCGCCAAACTTCGAGCGCAGCTCGCCCAGATAGGCTTCGTCAGTGACCACCGGCTCGACCACGCGCTTGGGCTTGCCAACCTTCTGCGCCAGATCGCTGATGGCGGCGCAAATCTTCTTGATCTCCTGGTGGCCAAACTCGATGCCCTGGACCACGGTTTCTTCCGAAACTTCCTTCGCCCCCGACTCGATCATCACAATGCCGTCGGCAGTACCTACGACCATCAAGTTCAACTTGCCGGCGCGCTGCTCGTCATAGGTGGGATTGATAACGAAGTTGCCGTCCACCTGCCCGACCCGGACCGCGCCAATCGGGCCGTGGAACGGAATGTCGGAGACGCTGAGCGCCACCGACGCGCCGTTAATGCCGGCCACATCGGGATCGTTGGTCGTGTCCGCAGACAACACCATGGCGATCACTTGCGTCTCGCAGCGAAAGCCTTCGGGAAACAGCGGTCGGATGGGCCGATCGATCTGGCGGCTGGTAAGGATTTCGCGCTCGCTAGGCCGCCCTTCGCGCTTAATGAACCCGCCGGGGATCCGTCCCGCAGCATAGGTATATTCGCGATAGTCAACGGTCAGCGGGAAAAAATCGATGCCCTCGCGCGGATCGGGATTGGCGCAAGCCGTGGCCAGCACAACATTGTCGCCAATGCGCACAATGCAGGAGCCGTGCGCCTGCTTGGCTAATTTTCCGGTTTCAAAGTGAATGGACTTGCCGCCGGCCAGTTCGACCGTAACTTCATGTTTGTTGACGCCGTGTAATGAGGCGCTCATTTCGTCAGTCATTTCTTAAGTTCCTTCCGTTCCGAACGCAACCGATAAAGCCCTGCCATCGCCGCAAGCTGGCTTTCGCGCGCGAGTCTCAACCACCGCGCCCCAGCGACGATATGGGAGATGGAGTGAAGTAACGTCAGCCGAGAGAAGCTGGACGAATTTTGTGGGCGCACCCCGCGCCCGGATGTCTTACATTCCCGGAATCACAGTTCCGGTTCTCCCCATAGGCGCCGCATGCAAGCCGGTCGGGAAAAGGTCGATGCACAAATACGCCGCAGCGTGGTTGTTCAGTGGCTGGCAAAAAGACTATTTGCGGATGCCATGTTTCTGAATGACGGCTTTGTAGCGTTCGGTATCGCACTTTCTCAGGTAATCGAGCAAGCCGCGACGCCGGCTCACCATCATAAGTAGACCGCGCCGGGAGGCATGGTCCTTCTTATGCGTCTTGAAATGCTCGGTCAATTCGCCAATCCGGGTACTCAGGATGGCAATCTGAACTTCCGGGGAGCCGGTATCGTGATCGTCTCTCCGGTTCTGTTCAATCAAGGCGGCTTTTTTCTCTCGGGCTAACACTGAATCAGCTGCGCTCCTACTCTTTTATCGTATGTTGTTACGTCGTCAAGAATAACACGCAGCGCAACAGACAGCAAAGCGGCTCTGGTTAGGTAGTGTCTTAATTTGGATTCTTGTTGGTCTGTTCGCCCTCCAAATCTGGATGCAACCGCATTTCCCAAATCGTAAATGACTTCGGTTTGTATCAGGGCACGACTTTAGTCGTGCCGAAAGATGCGCTTCAAAGGTCAGGGCTTTAGCCCCTGCAAAATGTCCTCAGGGCTAAAGCCCGATTTGGTTGCTGCTTTTACGGCCCGGCTGAAGCCGGGCCCTGATACAAGTCGCAACCTGACGCAATTTATGAGACACCTTCTAGTTGCTCAGTTTCTTCAACACCCACGCCATGTTTTTTCCCAGGACCTTCATCGTCCGAACTGCCTCTTCGTCTTTTTCCACATCGCCCGGCTCGAGTCCTATACCGATGTTCCAATATGACGATCCCGGCACGATCATTTCGTTGATCAGAAAGAAGTGGTTCAAGGCATCGAACGCGTGAATCGCTCCCGCCCGGCGCACCGCGACGACAGCTGCTCCAACCTTCCGCCGAAACATGCCGTCGTTCGCCTTCGAAACCAGACAGGCCCGGTCAATCAAGGCCTTGATCTCCGGAGAAATGTCGGCGACGTAGGTGGGCGAACCCAGCAGGATGCCGTCTGCCTGCTCCATCTTCTCGATGTAGACGTTGCCCATATCGTCGGTTTGCGCGCACCGGCCATCCTTTTTCTTCGAGCATTGCCGGCAGGCCAGGCAGCCGTGGATTTTGGCCCCGCTCAGCTCTACCAGTTCGGTCTTGATGCCTTCCTTTTCCAGTTCCCCCAGAACATACCGCAGTAAGATGGCGGTGTTTCCGCCTTTGCGGGCGCTGCCGTTGAGCGCCACGACTTTCAACTCATTCCCATGCATGAATCAACGTCTCCTTGCCAAACCTTCTATTTTCTCTCTTCGTCAGATGGATGGAACAAGAATCCGCCCGCAATCCAGATGGTTGGTTCAATTCAGGACTTTATTGGGAATAAGTAGAGCTACGCTGCTGGCTGTTTATTGTTTAGTGAATGTTGGACAGCGTAGGAACGTGCTCGTGGAATGGTCAGTTCCGGGAATGAAATTCGCTATCCAGTCAGGACAATAAGCGGGCCACGGCTGCTTCTACGTGGATCTTCGTGGTGTCGAGAAGCGGAATTCCAGCCGCGTTGTCCTGGCTCAGAACGAGCGGTAACTCCGTCCCGGCCAGGACAACGCACTCAATTTGCTCTTGCTCTCGCATTCTGTGGATGACTTCCAGTAGTCGCGCTCGAGTCGAGGGCAAGAAGATGTCTTGCAATAACTCGTTCACGTACTTGTCGTGAATGTAAAATTGCTCGTCTGCAACCGGCATAACCCAGGCAATTCCCTCCCGCGAGAAGACGGCAGGATAGAAATCGGCCTGCATGGTGAAGCGCGTCCCCAACAATGCAGCTTTCTCAATTCCGCGGGCCTTTGCCTCTGCGCAAGTAGCTTCCACGATGCTAAGCAGTGGAATCGGCGATCGCTGTTGCAACTCATCGAACACGATGTGCGGGGTGTTGGCAGCTATCAAACCAAAATCAGCACCGGCTGCGGCAAGCCTCTTGACCTCGGGAACCAAATAGTCGATCACCCCGGGCAAGTCGTGATTCTCCATCAGAGCCAGGAGTTTTTCCACATCAACGCTGTTGAGAAGAATAGAAGGCGAGCCGCCATCCGGCCGTTGCCGGCGGTAGCCGGCAATCAACAATCGATAATATGCAATCGTCGACTCAGGCCCTATGCCGCCGATGATTCCGATTGTTTTCATCTGCTGCGTTCCGTTGCGAGTTTCCATTCTACGGGCAATGCCAGGTCGCGAAACGATATGCGGGATGTTGGCAGCAACGATGACTAAATCACGCCCGCGGCGGCAAGCCCTTCAATGGCCGCCGGGCAGCGGCCGGCCCAGCTATTCACACAACGAAATTATGATACGATAGCGCGCATTCGCGGCGCGAGGAGGCAACTGTGGCAACCCCATCATCGCTCCCCTTCGGGTATGAGGTGGAACTGTCAGGTGACATCACGCTGGTGAAGTGTCATGGCAGGCTGGTCAGCGAGACTGCGGGCGATTTAAAGCAGCTGATCAAACCGATGATACCCAAATGCCGTCGCATCGTGCTGGACCTCACCGATGTCAACTTTGTGGACAGTTCCGGTCTGGGTACGCTGGTTGGGCTGAAAGTGTCCGCCGGCGCGGCGGCATATTGTAGCCTGCAGTTCATCAACTTCTCGCCACTCGTCAAGGAACTGCTGCACACTACCAAGTTGAGCCAGTTACTGGGGTCTTAGTTGGGACCCTGCGCCGCGCGTCTCGCAGCGCTGTTCCTTTCCGGACTCAGATCGTTTGCCGCCGACGGCTTCCGAGTACGCTGATGCGCGTGTTCGGTGCCAGCCCGATTCAAAATTGCTGTGTCCGCGAAGTTCGGGTAGAGCGGCGCTTCAGGTCCGCGTCACCGCGGTTCTCTTAGGTACGGCTGAATTTGGGGCAGCCTAGACGCGGACCTTCAGGTCCGCTCTACTGGATACAGCTACTCGGAAATCGCGCTAGTCGCAAAGCTTATCGCGTCGCTTTTTCCAACAAATACATATACGAGCGATAGATCTGCCCGGTAGCTCGGCTCATGCCGATCTCGCAGGTGCGGCTGCTGGAATAGCATTCCTCGGGATGCTTCGCCTTCACCTCTGCCGCTTCGTGCTTGGTGGCCGCCTGGGTCAGCTCCGGAACCAGGAATCCGCGATCGCCCGCGAACCCACAGCAACCGGCGTCGGCGGGAATCGTGACCTCGTCGCTGCAGGCGCGGGCAATCCCTTCCAGCTTCGCCGTGATGCCCATCTTGGTCACCGAGCATACCGGATGCAGCGCTACGGAACGCGACTTGGTCTTGATTTGCAGCTTCGGCAGCAGGGTGTCGTGAACGAACTCGATGGCGTCGACAAACCGCAGCCGGTCGAAGCGCACCTGGTTCTCGTCCGTCAGGTAAGACCGGGCGGTCCTAAACCCGTAAGTGCAGGGGCTGGTATCGATCACTATGGGCAGTTTTCCTTGCTCCGACCAGCGCCAGAAGCGCTCCATCGCCGCGTTGATGGCGATGGCATGGGCGCGGGTCAAGCCCTTCGAAGAAAATGGTGTGCCGCAACAGGTTCCGGCCACGTCGTGCGGTATGTAAACCGGGATGCCGGCGCGGCTCGCCAGATCAACGGTTACCTCCATCAGCGAGCGATCTTCCGGCTCACCGGGCAGCCGTCCCATGACGCGAGAGATGCAGGCTGGGAAGTAAACCGCCTCGGCGCGCACCTTTTGGGTTTTCGGCACCGGCCCCGCCGCATAGGGCGTATCGGGCATCCATTCACTCAGGTTATCGCCGGCAAAACGCTTCATGGCGCGGGTCAGCGACTGCATGCGTTCCATCCCGATCACGTTCTGCGTGGCGTGCCCCAACCGCAGCGCGGTGCGCAACAGGCGTTCGGTAAGACTGAAGTTCCTAGCGATGCGCACCGCCCATTCATGGGCGCGGCTGGAAGCGCGAATATTGCGGAAGCGCTTCACCAGCTGTCCGGTGTCAATGCTGACCGGGCAAGCGATGGCGCAAAGGCCATCGGTGGCGCAGGTGTCGAGCGCCATGTACGGGAACTCGCGATCGAGATCGTCATATAGTGCGGAATGGTTGCCGGCTTCGTGCAGCCGCGCCATCTCGCGCCGCACCACGATGCGCTGGCGCGGGGTCAGCGTCAGCTCGCGGCTGGGACACTTAGGCTCGCAATAGCCGCACTCGATGCACTTGTCGATTTCCGGTTCCACTGACGGCAACTGCTTCAGGTTGGCCAGATGCGCGTTTCGATCCGGGTTGATGATGACGCCCGGGTTCAGTAGATTGTCGGGATCGGCCAGCTCCTTCAGCCGCCGCATGATCTGGTATCCTTCAGGCCCCCACTCGGTTTGGACGAACGGCGCCATGTTGCGACCGGTGCCGTGTTCGGCCTTCAACGCGCCGTCATAGCGCCCCACCACCAACTCGACGACATCGTCGATAAAATGCTTGTACTGATCGATTACCGTCTGATTGTTAAAGCTCTGGGTAATGACAAAGTGGAGGTTTCCGTCCTTGGCGTGACCGAAGATGATGGCGTTCTCGTAGGAGTGACGGCGGAAAAGATCGGTCAGCCCGTGGGCAGCATCGGCCAAGGATTCGATGGGGAAGGCAACGTCTTCGATGATCACGGTGGTTCCGGTCTTGCGCACCGAACCTACCGACGGAAACATGCCGGCCCGAATGTTCCATAGCAAGGCTTGTTCCGACGCGACGTGGGTAAACCGTGCCGGCTCGCACAACTTGAGACCGCCGACAGATTCAGCAGCCAGCTTCTCCAGCTCTGAACGCTCGCCCTCATCAGCCGACTGAAACTCCACTAGCAACCCGGCCGCGGCATCTGGCAGCGAGCGAATCGAGGAGGGAACGCCCGTCTTGCCTTCTACCGACCGAAGCGACGCGCGGTCCATGATCTCCAGCGCCTTCGCCCCGGCCTGCCGCAACGGCACAATCGAATCCGCCGCCGCATACAGATCGGGAAACAGCAGCAGCCCGGTGTACTTCACCGGCAGATCGGGAACTGTGTTCAGCACCGCCTCGGCAATGAAGGCCAGCGTCCCTTCGGAGCCGATCATTACATGCTGAAAAATATCTACCGCGCGATCGAAGTCAAGAAACGCGTTCAGCGAGTAGCCGGTGGTGTTTTTCATCCGGTACTTGTTGCGAACGCGCTCTCGCAAGGCCGGGTCCCCTTCTAACTTGGCCTTCAACTCCAGAACGCCGCGCGCCAACGCGGGTTCGCGGGCGTGAAATTCGTCATCGGCATCCGGTTGAGAGGTATCGATCACCGTCCCTGACGGCAACATGAACTTCATGGAATGCAGAGTGTGATAGGCGTTCTGCTGGACGCCGCAACACATTCCGCTGGAGTTGTTGGACAGGATTCCGCCCAACGTACAGGTGGCGATGGACGCCGGATCGGGTCCAATCTTGGCGCGATAAGGGACTAGCGCCCGGTTGGCGCTTGCGCCGATCACCCCTGGCTGCACCCGGATCCGCTTTCCGCTCTCTTCCACCGTTACGTCGCGCCAATGGCGCGCCACCTCCACTAGCAGGCCGTCGGAAATCGATTGTCCGGACAGGCTGGTGCCGGCGGCGCGGAAGGTCATGGGAATTCGTGTCTGCTGGCTGAAGCTGAACAGCGCACGGATCTCCTCCAGATTCTGCGTCTGCACCACCGCCTTGGGGATCAGCCGGTAGAAGCTGGCGTCGGAAGCGCAGGCGATCAACTCAATGGGGCGAACCAGAATGCGTTCTTGGGGGATGAAACCGTTCAGGGCCAACTGAATTTCTTGGGACGAAATTTCCGCCGGAGCGACGAGGGTTGCAGCCATTGTTGTTCCTTCGCCTGTCGGCCGGTGCCGGCAAGCTACGCACACGGCGGATGATGGAAGACCTTTGCCCGCGGTGCTGCGCCTAGTCTGAATCTAAGGCAGCAGGTCATGGCGAGGCGCGGAAGCTGGTCACAATGGGTTGTGATGGAAGGCACAGGACGGGTTGCAGGCTATTGCAGGGATACGGGATCGGCAGCGGATTCGACCCCCAGCAGCCATCCGCCGCCGCTCGACGCGTAGGGAAATTGTTGTCCAAATCTTGCTGGCGACTTTGGTCGAGAGTATTATGCACTGTTCCATTAATCCGCACTTTCTCTGTAGCATTTCCTAGTTCTGCGTGAGGCGAAATCATGTTCAAATACGGTTCCTTCGCAATTGGCTTATGCTTTCTCTTGACTTCGGCGTTTTCCCAGTCTCCGGCGGCTAACCCTCAGAGCGGGGACCAAAAAGCTCTGCTGCAGGAAAAGCTCAATTCACAATTTAAGTTAACCAAAACCACGGATGACAAGACGGACGTCGTCACCGCAGGCTCCGTTCTGGTGCTGCACAAAGACGGACTCCTGATGTTCAGCATTGATACTAAGATTCCGCCAACTAGCACTTACAAAGACGGGAAGCTGGGAATGGGCTTCGGAGCTACGCTCGCCACGGATATGGCCTTAGGTCAAGCTCAACCAGGTGCCACTGTTAGCAGTGTTCCGCAGCGTAAATTTGTGGCGGGAGAAAAATTCTGGATGGTCGCGTCTGCGGTTAAGGATGACGGCGTCATCTTTGTTTTCTACAGCGATCCCTACCAGGACGTTCGCTACTATGGGCAATTAAAGATTCCGTTCCAGAAACACACGGTGCCTCCGGCCGATGACGTGATGAAGACCATCGCTGAGGTGATAACGGCACAGCCCGACGATAACGCAGCTCAAAATTCGCCGCCGCCCCCCGATACTCAAGCGATGAAGCCGATCCCGCCACCTCCGCCGCCGCCGGACGCGCCGCCACCCCAACCCAAGACGATTTCCGTCGGCCAGACGAGGGACCAGGTCGTGGCGATCTTCGGACAGCCGCAGAAGGTGGTCAACCTCAAAACCAAGGAAATCGACTACTATCCCGATATGAAGGTGACGTTCATTGGCGGCAAGGTCACCGATGTGCAGTAGCCATTGGAGTGCTCTTACCCGCTAGACAAAGAATCCCCTCCGAACGTCGACGGGAGGGGGTCACGTACGCGCTCAAGTTAGCCGGAGACCAAGATTCTAGCTACCGCACGGCTGCATCTTCCGAAGGCTTCTCCGCCTCGGCCCGCAGCAACAAACCGCTGCCGGCGTGCACCACGACATTCTTCTTCGATCCCAGGACGATATTCCCCACCGGGTCTTTTAATCCGTCGTACACAATCACTAGGCCTTTTCCAAAGCCGTAAGCGCCGCACGCGTAAGGCGAAATATCCAGAGTGCGCCTGTGGTGCCCGGCTGGTCGACCCGGCCGCCGCAGCCTGGATTCGGGGCACCGCTGAAGTGCACTGCCCGTCCCCAAGACTTTTCCGGGTTATCAGGACGGAAGGCCGCATCGCCGCCCAGCGGGGCCAGCATCACCGCGCTGGGCGGCGTGGCGGCCGGCTCGAACAACGGCACTTGTGCGTCCTGCACCGCCATCATGCTCGCCAGCGCCCGCAGATTGGCCGTGAACGGCATTTCCCGTTCGTGAAATACAATGTGGTCAAACTGGAGGGCAATCCACGCCGGGGAAACACCATCGCCAGGGTGAACTTGATCGACGTGGCCAAACACCTTGGCAGCTTCGGAAATTCCCCCTTCGGCCAGCAGATCACTGACCAGCGGGTTTGCAAGTGCCGGCCATACCTGTCACGCTCTTTACCTTAAAAACCGGCTGCTCCTTCGCGGTCGACTCAGCGCCTTGGGTGGTGGTGTCGACTGTCCTCACGCCCGGCATACCGGTTACCTTGACTTGTTGGCCGACATAGTGGGTTAGCTTGTTGGCTTCATTTGAGAGTTGGTACGAGGTGCCATTGCTGTCGGTGAGTCTGTAATGGCTGTCAGAGAACTGCAGGCAGCCTTCAATGGTAGTAAGACTGGACGTCTTGCCCGCAGTCTGGCCTGCAGCTTGCACTTGCAGCCAAACTGCCGTGATTAGGAGCGCTACAGTAACCATCGTTGTCTTGCGCACAAACATCCTCCCTTTCGGCTTGCGCCGTTGCCGGGTTTCGATTTATTCCCAGCCCGTGAGCGATTATGTATCTCTTACCACTGGAAGACAACCTATTTCTTCTCTCCAGTGAGGTCCTGGACGGCACGGCGCTGGTCTGCCCCTGTTCTCCAGTCCGCACCAGGGCTGGCCGCATCGCCTGTGTAACCCGGTCCGCGGAGCCAGGGCCGTGTCAGTACGCGCCATCCGGGTCCGAAGATCGTCGGCCGCTTACCGGGCACCCTATTGGCACGCGTCCGCTATGCGCTTCACGGTTCTTACTTCGAACACCGGCTGCTCGACCGCACTTGATCCAGCACCTGCCAGCGTACTGTCTACAGTCTTGATCCCGGGTTTGCCGGTAACTTCGATTTGACGGCCAACCTGGTGCCCAAGCTTATTAGCAGCCCCCGAAAGTTGATGGGTGGGCCCATTGGTCTCGGTGAGTAGATAATGATTGCTGTCGATGCGCAGACACCCTGCAAGCGTGGTCAAGTCGGACGCTTTGCCGGAAGGCGGTTCAGCACCGGACGACGGACCAGCTGATTGCCCTTGTAAGCAAATGGTCAAAATCGGCAGCACGAAAGTCAGTATCATTGCCTTGCGCATAAAGAGCCTCCTGGCGGCGTCTCCGCTGCGCTCATCTTAAAGACGCGCTATCCGGCGGTCAACGCACTTACCGATATTCCGAATCGGGCGAGTTTACTGAGCTTGAATCTGGCAAAGAAAACGGGCGACTCACTCGCGCGGCCGCCCGTTCCAGTCCAGAGGTTGTGGGTTGCTAGAAGGTGAACACCGGTCCGAACTCCGAACGCCAATCGACCGAAGTGCACGTTGGCACACCGGCGACCTTCGTGGTGCAAAGACCGCTATTGGCCGGAACCGCGTAGCTGGAGTAATTGCTCTCTTCAAAGCCAAACTGGACCCAAGGGTTCATCTTATAGAAGATGGTTGCGGCCTTGATTGAGCCCTTGATAGGCCCGGCGCCGTCCACGCCAACGTCTTTATCAAGCCTGAAGTCATTGGCATTGGCCGCATCCAAGCCGTACTCGAAGAAGGCCTGCCAGCCGGCATTTCTGCCTTTTGGCTCGGCGTTGAACCAGCGCGAGATGGGGAATCCGACCTGAACGAATCCGCCGTAGCCTCGCACCGGCAGTTGGGGTGCATAGACTGACTGCCCAGCCGCGTTAGTGCCAAAAACCACGGCGGAATTGTCCACCGCCGCGCCATCGGCTGTATTGGTCAGCCCCGCCGTGTGGTTGTAGTAAGACAAGGTCTGGCCGCCAAAAAAGAATCTCAGGTCGGCTCCCATGTAGCCGCTAGCCACCACCGTCGCCCAGCGGGTGGGGAGTGAGATTGCTATCTGATTGCCGTAACCGTTGCTGTGGGTGTCAACCCCGGTCGGGAAGGCAGCTTTGTAATCCGCCGGCACGGCTGAAGCTAGCACTGTATCCTGGCGGGAGGCGTAGAACCCGCTCCACAGGATCTGGGCTGGAACAACGCCGGGAGCTTTGTCCAGTTGGAATTGCAAGACAGCTCTGGACTCCACCTCTGGACGAGACGAGTCTGCGCCCTCACGCTCGCCATATCCGATCTGGCTTGCCAGCCCGTTGACCAGGGTGCAGGTTGTGGCTGTATCCAGTGCTTTGACGGTGCAAGTAACGCTACTTACTGGGAGATCGCCCTCGGACGGCATCATGATCGCAAATTCGGGGGAGAACTTCCAGTCACGCGAGCCGCCTAATTTCTGCACCACCCCTAGGCGCATCTGCGGAGAGCGCTCGTAAAGATTGCCCCAGTAAGCACCATAGAACGTCGTCTCGAATAGGTTCATCAGCGCGCTGGAGCCGAAGATGGTCCAGTCTTGTCCGGCTTCAAAGAAGATGTCCGTGTTAGGCGCCGTGGTCCAGTCGATTCGCCCGAAGGCCAGACGCAGCTGAAACGCATTGCTCCTGATGCTGGAGACGTTGCGGTTGTCAACGGCGCTAAAGTTGCCCTCAAAGTCGCCCTCGATTTGTCCGGTGATGGTGACGTTCTTAGAGATGTCAGGCCATTCGAACTTGGACCCGATGCGGGTGGAACGCGCTTTCATATGCCATTCGGGATTCTTAGTCGGGCCGGTATCGGCAGCCGTGAAGCCCGGCCGGGGAAAATCATCCCCGGTAGGATCAAGTGAGTCATACGCCTCGGTGGCCTTGATGAAGCCGTAGGGCGAGATCTTTGCGCCCGAACCTAGCTTAATGCCAGCCATGCCATCCTTGGTCGGCGGATCAAGCGGGAGCACCCGTACCGGTGCGATGGCCGGAATGACCGTCGGTCCAGTCGGCTCGGGAGGTTTGTTCTGCACCTGACTGTTGGTCAGGTTTGCACTCTGCCCTCCGCCCGACTCTATGTCGACGAGCGAATGCATCGTATCGGCATCGGCGTTGGCGCTTTTCAGATCAGCCGCTTCCGTGGCAGTTACCACGCCCTTCGCCTTCAGTAATAGGAGTAACTGGTCCATTCCTGCGGAGCCGGAAACGTTTTTCAGACTGTTGGCTTCCGACGTGGTCAGGACGCCTTTCTTCACCAGTAGATCGACTAGGGTTGGATTAATAACCGTGCCCACGCTGGCGCCACTAGTGTTGGGAGCGGCTGCCGCCGCCGCGCTAGTTGGGTCCGCGGCGGGGGCGCTTGAATCTGCCGCCGATAGAATCGCTGGCATCAAGAGACATGCAATAGTGATTAGGGTTATTGCCGGTGACCGGAAATACTCACGCATCTTCGCCTCCAGGAGTTAGCGCCAGTCATCTCAGATGGAATGTCTAATGCCGTCGGGCCTACGTCCTGGGGCTCCACCTGTGGATTGGCCTGCGCGGAACTGTAAGGGAGGAGGCCAGTGCGCAAGGCGGACATCCCTCACATTACATTGTGATAAACCGCACATTTCATTTGTGATAAAGCCGGACGCTGAAACCTTCCGCAGTACCGTCAATAGCGGGCTTAGCTCAACTTTAGACCCGGGTTACAACCCGCGACCAAACCAATGCAACTTTTGTGGTAATGGCTCCCGGACTTAGACGCTCAGGGCAAGCAATGTCCAGTGATTGAACGCCCTCGCCGAGCCTCGCGAAAAAAGCGTTTCCAATGGTTATCCGTCACAAACAGCCGTGATGCCTGCCGCTAATCTTTCTTGGTATGACGTGTTACATCTTGGCCTAATCGCGGGCCTATTTCTCTTCCAGGAGCACTTATGCCGGAACAGCAACACCTATCCAAAGATACCAAGATGGCCATGTCGTCCCAATTTTTGGGATTCATGCTGGACGCCTACGACATGGCAATGGTCATTGTCATGGCTCCTATCTTGGGCAAGATTTTCATCTCACCAAAGGGCAGCCTGCTTTGGCAATACATCGCGGTTGTACTTGGATATTCGATTACCATGGCCGCCCGGCCTGTCGGATCCGCATTCTTTGGAGCGTACGCCGATAAGATCGGCCGCCGTTTCCTGTTGCTTTTTACTATAGGCGGCGTCGGAGTCATGTCGCTTCTTTCCGGCTTCCTTCCCACCTACCAACAGGTAGGCGTGCTGGCCTATGTCCTGTATTGCGTCCTGCGCTTCTTTATGGGCTGTTTCTTCGGGGGCGAGTATGCGGTAGGCCACACTTTCGCCATCGAATATGCTCCCCAAGCTCGTCGCGGAGCCATCAGCGGGTTTATTCAATCAGGCTTCCCGCTGGGCTATGTGCTTGCGTCCCTGGTCTTCGCAGCGATTTCCTACTTCGCCGGCAAAGCTATCCTTTACCAGTATGGTTGGCGGATCGCATTCATGACCGGGGTCATTCCGGTATTTCTGGCTCTCTGGATTCGAGGCAATCTGCATGAGTCGCCCGAATTCGAGAAAACCAAGGCCAAAGGGAATATCGAGAAGGCTCCTTTCTTCTCCCTGTTCCGGCGTCCCCAGTTGTGGGACTTCCTGCAAGTCTTTGTCTTCATGACCGGCCTGTTCCTGACGGACTACTCGGTTTACGGATTTCTACCGAAAATTCTTACTCTGGACGGGCGAGGTTTTGATACCACAACCTACAGCCTGATTTATGGATTTGCGCTGTTCCTCTCCTTCCTGGGATACAACTTCTACGGCTGGATCTCAGATAAGACGGGCCGCAAGATTCTGACCCAGTGGTACTGCGTCTTCCTGGTGGTTTTCGGCGTCCCGGTGTTTTACGTGCTGTATCATGCAGCGCTGGCCCGCAATATTCGGATGGCTATTCTGGGGACGTGTATGGCTGGAATGCTAAAGCTGGCCTGGGGCGTAGTCCCGGCGTATCTATGTGAGCGGTTCCCCACCAAGCGTCGCGCAGCGGGAGTAGGTTTCGGCTACTCGGCGGGTGCCATTCTCGGAGCCTGGTTCCCAATCTACGTACTCTGGGCACATAAGATCCCATTTGTTCATGCCATCGAAGGCCAGGACACCTGGCTTTCCCCAGCCGTGATCCTGACGATCGGCGCGATTATGACCTTCGTTAGCCTGCTGTACTCTCCAGAGACCAAGCATCTTCAGCTGGATGAAGTGGGAGAGAAGGAACGCGCGTCGGATGCAGCCAAAGTGGCTGCTGCCGATGCCGTACTTGCCCGGTAGAAACAGACAGCAGGAAAGAGATAATCGGGATTGCTTTTATTCTCGAAACGCCACGGTTCGAAACGTGGCGTTTTTCTTCGCGGTCTACCCAGAAAGCAAAGTCAAAAGGGCGAAACTCACTTTGCGGAACCTTTTCCCCCTCGAATGGAAATAGCGTATAGACCGGGCTGAGGTAAGAGCCGTTCGGTGAGGGTTCGCGGAGACGTCACAATTCTTTACGCTGGCGTTACCAGACTTTACCGTCGAATTCCCGCTCGCGGGGTTTCAACATTTGACAGACGAACTGTCGACAAGGAGAAGCAGATGAAAACGAAGTTTTGGAGCGTTGCCGTTGCGTTGCTGGCCATAGTGCTTTGCGGCACCGCGATGCTGGCATATGCACAGCAGAGTGACGATAGCGGCGCTTCCGCGTGGAGCGGCCACCGGCATGGACACATGGGCTTCATGGCCAAAGAACTGAACCTGACGGATGCGCAGAAGGCGCAGATCAAGACCATCATGCAGACCCAGCGCGCTACCGACCGTCCGCTGATGCTGCAGATAGCGCAGAATCGCGCGGCCATGCTGGCGGCGACCGCGAGCGGCGCCTTCGATCAGGCCAAGGTGCAGTCGCTGGCCAATCAGCAGTCACAGATCATGGCGCAGTTGATGGTGCAAAAGGCTTCCTTGCGCAGCCAGATCTACAACACGGTGCTGACGGCGGACCAGAAGACCAAGGCCGACCAGCTGCGGCAAGACCAGATCACTCGCATCAACGAGCATGTGCAAAAGCTCTCGCAGGCAGGCGCGGAACCGGCGGCCCAATAACTAAGACAACAATCAATCTCGAAGGCCCCTTCAAAGGGTCGGGGACCTTCGACCTCGGCGGTCCGCCACAACGGACCGCTTTTTCGCTGCGGTATACCCGGTAAAGCTGGCCTTCAGGCCAGTGTAAAGGGGGCGCTTCACAACGAACCTTCCATCTGCAGCTCCTCACTGACGCGGGCCTGAAGAGACTGTGTCACAACTGAAAAAGAAAGTTTGTGGTGGAACAAAACGTTAGCAACACCGAATAAACTAGCCGCGCAGCGGCGGCTATGAAGTTAGCCCGGCGCTCAACCACGAGGAATTATTGCGTGCCTCCCAGCCCCAGTTCCCCCGCTACACTTTTCATCGCCTCGATGCAGAGCGCGATGTGCTGGTCCAGATCCACCCCGAGGTCGGCAGCGCCGTTAACAATGTCCTCGCGGCTGACCGAGCGGGCAAAGGCCTTGTCCTTCATCCGCTTTCGTATCGACTTCGCATCCACCTCGGCGAGCGACTTGTTGGGTTTGATCAGCGCCGTCGCCGTGATGAATCCCGCCAGTTCGTCGCAGGCGAACAGCGTCTTCTCCAGATTCGACTCGCGCGGCACGCCTGAATAACTTGCGTGCGATAGGATCGCCCGGCGGATCTCGTCGGAGTAACCTCTCTCCTGCAGTATCTCGCTTCCCTTGAAGGGATGCTCTTCCGCGCTGGGATATTTCTCGTAATCGAAATCGTGGAGCAGGCCCACGACGCCCCACAACTCCTCGTCGCCGCCTAGCTTGCGAGCGTAGGCGCGCAGGCACGCCTCCACCGCCAGAGCATGTTTCCGCAAACTTTCTGACTGGGTGAACTCAGTTAGTAAACACCACGCGTCGCTGCGATTCATTCCGTGTTTCTCCTGAATTCTTCCGGTTTTCTTCCGGTCTGTTGGGTCGCAGTTGCGGATTTTGCACAGCCTTTTCGGTTTTCGCCCGACAATGTACTTGACTCTAGCAGAGGTAATGCCGCAAAGTACGCATACGTTGTTCGTAAGTGCCTGCTCTGGCACTCCCGCAACCTGAATGGCTACGACTCTCGCACCGGTGGATTCCCGGGACGTGGTGAGATGCGACCAATGCCATCTCGTCCAGTTCAGAACCTTTAACAATCTTTGCCGTCGCTGCCGCACGTCCCTGGATGAGGACGAGCCGGAGCCCATCCTCACTCAGCAGTTGCAGTTGGTCGAACCGGAGCCCTCCAGTCGCTCCGAGGTGCAGGTGGCGACGGCGATTCGCAGCCTGCGTCTGCGCGGCGGCTTGAGCCAGCGTCAGTTGGCGCTGCGCATGGGCGTGCCTCGCACCTACGTCTCCAAGATTGAGAACCAGAAAGCGACACCGACGTTGTCCTCGCTGGCCCGTCTGGCGAAAGCGCTGGAGGTGAGTGTGCCCGATCTGCTGCGGGCCTGCGGTCCATCGCGCGACGAGGAGATCAACGAATTGCTGGCCGATCCTTTCATCGCCGAACTGGTGGAGTTCACCTCGCAGCTGAACGCCATGCAGCTTTCCAGCGTGCTGACGCAGGTGCGGGATATGGTGATGCATCCGCGCCGCGGCGCGTAACGCGGCTTAGTTCTCGATGGGATCGACCCGGCGCGGTGGAATTCAGCCTCGACGTGCGCAAACCGGCGTGCGTGAAGGGAAACAGAAGCCGCGTGAACCTAACACCGACCGGAAGAATGCCGGGGCCCGCTGCCTCGGCGTTATTCTTTGGTCGTATTGGCGATGCTGCGACAGTCAGCCTTGAAGAAGAAACTGGGTGCCCCTCGATAAGAGAGCAGGCGTTGTCAAGCGAAACTTCTCCTGAGCGGTGCGCGAGCACTGCTGGCTTCGTCGCTGGGTTCATCACAGCTGAGGACTAACACCGGAGAATCTCGCGATTAATCACGTCCCGGTGGAACCTACCTCGTTCCACCAACCATCGATTCGGCCACAACTTCGACCATGATTCTTCTATGCGAACCTCCAGCCGCCGTCGCCGGTGCGAAAGTGGAAAACGCGTCACCGCACCGATGGTCACTACGAACGCCAGGGCCGTGATCGGCCCGACTCCCGGCTGGGTCAGCAACAACCGCGCCTGTGGATCCTGCTCGGCCGCTTGTTGCGCGGCCCGATCCAAAGGCGCAATCTGCGCGTCCAGATACACCAGCAGTTCGAGCAAATCGTGACGCCGGCACTCGGTCCATCCCACCAGCGGTAACTGACGGAAAGCTTGCTGTCCGGCCACGCTCCACAGCCGCGACTGCTTCTGCATTCCCTGATTCATCGCCAGATGTTGCAGTCCGTTCTTCACTCGGCTGCGGATCTGCACCAGCTTATGCCGATGAATCAGCAACTGCCGCAGATCGCGCTGCTCCCGGCTCGGCGTCCACAACCGCGGAAAGCGGCCTTCCCGCAGCAGCTTCAGAATGTGCCCCGCGTCGCGACGATCCGTCTTCTGCCGGCGCACATAACTGGCGCGGATCTCGGCGGCATCTCCGATCCACACTTCATGGCCTAACTGATGCAACAGATCGACAAACCACGACTTCTTTGTAACCGGCTATGTCGTCATGCCGGAGCATGTGCATCTGCTGGTGAGCGAGCCCCAGCGCAATACTCTGGCGACGGCGGTGCAGGCGTTGAAGCAAGCGGTGTCGCGCCAGTTGATTGGCGAGAGAAAGCATTTCTGGCAGGCGCGCTATTACGACTTTAATGTACGGACGGCGAAGAAGCGGATTGAGAAGTTGCGCTATCTCCATCGCAACCCGGTGAAGCGAAGGCTGGTGGAGAAGCCGGAAAACTGGGAGTGGAGCAGCTTTTGCAACTATGCCAGCGGAGTGGAAGGTGTGGTGGAGACTGAGTCAGAGTCCCTGTGCTCTGTCGTGGCCGACTGCCGGGATTCTGCCGTTATGATTCGGAGAAATACGAGAAATCACCGGCCCTGTCTGTTCAGTATTGCTTACTGTCGGCAGAAGTGCACGGCGGTCGGCGACATCGGCCTCAACCCTGCGACAACCCGGCCCTTCAAGTTTGCCAGCTGGGGCATTGGCAGAAAGGCCACCGCGGCAGCAGCGCAGCCCGACGCTTACTCGATCTTCTACTTCGATGCGGTTGCGCGCCCGCTCATCGCAGAAGCGCAGCCATGTGTTGCGAGCCCTGGGTCAGCCCCAGCGACCAGTTAACCGCGTTGATGAAGAAGTTGGGGAACAATCCGATGCCGACCGTTCCCAGCGCGGTGATGGTCAGCGCCAGCCGCATGGATGGACCGAGGCGTACCGGTTCTGCTTCGATTGGCTGGCGCATCAGCATGGCATTGGCAATGCGCATGTAGTAGTACATGCTGATGACCGCATACAGCACGGCGACCGAGGCCAGCACATAGTGTCCCGTCTGAATCAGGCTGAGGAAGATGAAGTACTTGCCCCAGAAGCCCGCCAGCGGCGGGATTCCAGCCAGTGACAGCAGAAACACCAGCATCAGGATAGCTTCTGTTGGCGCTTTGAAATAGAGCCCCGCGATGTCGTCAATCTCATCGCCGATAATGTTGCGGCGACGCAGCGAGGTGATCACCGCGAAGGCGCCCAGGTTCATGAAGGTGTACACCAGAAGGTAGATCAGGATGGCCATGATGCCGGTGGAGTTGTTGCGGCCATCGCTGGCGATCAGACCCAGCAACATGTAACCCACGTGCGCGATCGACGAGTAGGCCAGCAGCCGCTTCAGGTTGGTCTGGGTCATCGCGGCCAGATTGCCTCCGGTCATGGTAGCGATGGCCACGAAGATCAACATCGGCACGTAGATCGAGCGCAGCGGATACAGTCCGAAGAGGAAGATACGCAGCAGCATTGCCCAGCCCGCGGACTTGACCGCCACCGACATGAATCCGGTGACACTGGTGGGCGCGCCTTCATAGGCATCAGGCGCCCACTGATGAAACGGCACCGCGGCAATCTTGAACAGCAGTCCCGTCGTGGTAGCCAGCAGCGCAAAGATGACGATGGGATCGTTAGGACGGGTGGCGATGATCTGTTGCAGACCTTGGGCAATCCCTGCCAGATTGGTGCTTCCGGTGAGACCGTAGAACAATGACAGGCCGTAGGCGAAGATGCCCGAGGAGAATGCGCCCAGCAGCAGATACTTCAGCGCGGCTTCGTTGGAGCGCTTGTCGCGGCGCAGGAAACCGACCAGCACGTAGGTCGAGATGGCCATCAGTTCCAGGCCAATGAAAATCAGGACAATGTCATAGCCGGCGGCCATGCACATCATGCCGACGATGGAGAACAGCAGGAGGGCGTAGAATTCGCCGTGGTTCTCGCGTTCGATCTCGAGGTAGCGAATCGACATCAGGACGGCGATCGCCCCTCCGGCGAGGAACAAGTAGAAAAAGTAGAGCGCGAACGGATCGACGAGCAACGATCCCATGAAGCCGGTATCGACGAAAGGCAGGCCTTGGCGCTGCGCGACGTGATAGGCCCAATGCAGCTTCCCTACTGCCGCCGCCGAAAACGCCAGGCCGGCCAGAGCGGTAAGAGCGTTGACCTGTTTCCACTGCTTGGGCAGCAGCAGATCGATCATGAGGATGCCGAGCGCGAACAGCGTCAGCAGCAACATGGGCAACGCCAACAGATAGTCGGTGCTGGAAAAGTAAAACGACAAGGATTGCGTCAGCGAGGTGGTCACAAGTTGGTCCTCACTTGCCGGTGGCGGCCGCTGCCGCGGTTAAGTCGGCTTTCGCCGTATTCACCGGAAGCGGTTTCTGGGTCGTAGCCACGCCAGGTTTTTGTCCATCGGTGTTCGTCGAAGGCTTCGGCGTCTCCGGTGTCTTCGCCGGTCCCGGCATGTCCGCCGGCGTAGTCGGCACGGGTTGCGCCGCCAGCACCGGCTTGTTTAGTCCCGGATAATCCGGCCGGACGGTTGCAACCAGGTTGTTCACCGGCGTGGAAAGAATCTGGAAGAATGGCTTAGGGTACAGACCAATCCAGAAAGCAATGATCACCAGCGGTATAAAAGTGGCCAGCTCGCGGCCCGAGAGATCGAGCAGCCCTTCATTCTTGTGATTGTTCACCGGTCCGAAGAAAACTCGCTGATAGAGCCACAGCAGATACGCTGCAGCCAGAATCACTCCCGGCACCGCCCATGCGGCCCAAGCTTTGTTCTCCATGAACGTGCCCTGCAGGATAGTGAACTCGCCGACGAAACCGTTGAGCAGCGGTAGTCCCATCGACGACATAAACATGATGAGTGTGATCGTCGCGTACACCGGCATTACATTGGAAATCCCACCGTACTCTGAGATCTCGCGCGTGTGCCGTCGCTCGTACAGAATGCCGACGATCAAGAACAGCGCGCCGGTGGAGATGCCGTGATTGATCTGCTGCAGCACCGAGCCGCTCAGGCCCGCCGGATTCAGCGCGAAGATTCCAAGAGTGCAGAAGCCGAGATGGCTGACCGAGGAGTACGCCACCAGCTTCTTCATGTCCTTCTGCATCAGCGAGACCAGCGCGCCGTAGATGATGCCGATCAGCGAGAGCACAATCATGAACTCGCGCACCCAGGGCGTCATCGCCACCGCCGGGAAGAATGGCAGCGAGAAGCGGATCAGCCCGTACGTTCCCATCTTCAGCAAAACGCCTGCCAGGATTACCGAGCCGGCGGTTGGCGCCTCTACGTGCGCGTCCGGCAGCCAGGTGTGGAACGGGAACATCGGCACCTTGATGGCGAAGCCGAGGAAGAACGCGAAGAACAACCAGATGGCCGCGTGTCCGCCGATCTTCGGCGCGGTGGCGTAAAGATCGGGCAGGTAGAAGGTGTACACGCCGGTCAGGGTGTGGTGATGGAAGTAGAGGAACAGAATGCCCAGCAGCATCAACACCGAGCCGAACAATGTGTACAGGAAAAACTTGATCGCCGCGTAAAGCTTGCGCGGGCCGCCCCAGATGCCGATCAACAGATACATCGGCACCAGCATGGCCTCCCAGAAAACGAAAAAGAGGAACATGTCGTTGGCCATGAACACGCCAAGCATGCCCGCCTGCAGCACCAGAAACCAGATGTAATACTCTTTGACGCGGTCCTGGATGGCGTTCCACGACGACAGGATCGAGATCGCGCCCAGCAGCGTAGTCAGCATGATGAGCAGGAACGAAATGCCGTCGATGCCGATGACGTAGCCCGCGCCGATCGAGGGGATCCAGTTGTTGGGCGCGCCTTCGACAAATTGGAAGCCGGCTCGCTCCTTCAATGCCCAGAACCAGGGAACCAGCGGCAGCGAAACCGCAAAGCCGAGGAAGGCAAAGATGTTGGCGAGCCAGCGGATCGCGTCTTTGTTTTCCTTCGGCACCAGCAGCAGGAGCGCAGCTCCCACCAGCGGCGTAAATAGAATGATCGAAAGTATGTGGTTGTACATTATTTATTAGCTCTCAGCTGTCAGCTATCAGCTTTCGGTAGAGCGGACCTTCAGGTCAGCGTCACCGTGTTACAAAAATTTCATCGTGGGCCTTCAGGCCCATGTCCTGCGTTCTGGCAACATCGGCGCAGTCAGTCTTCAGGCTGGCGTGCGCGCTACCAGAGAAATCCCGAGAGCGAACCTCCCCGCTGGTAATCGCGGCACCGGCAGGATCGGTAGAGCGAGCCTTCAGGCTCGCGTTAACCGTTTCTTTTTTATTAAGAAGGGGCTTCAGCCCCGGCACTTTAGCGGACGAATACGGATACTCTTCTGCGCGCTCCACGAGCCCGCACCGCACCGGGTTCTGCCGAATGTATTCTGCGATCTCCGCAAATTCGTTGTCATCGCGGATGCGGCGATCATGATAGCGTTGCTGCCAAACCTCGCGGAACATGATTCCGTTCTCACCAAGTGTGTGCGAAAAACCACCCTTGATCAGTTGAATCGCGCGGCTCAACTTCTGTTCGTCATGCAGAGAAAGCAATACGTGAATGTGGTCGGGCATGATCACGTATTCGTGTAGTTCGAACTCTCCAGCATCACGATAGTTGAAGAGCGTGGCCGCCATGAGTTGAGCGACTTCCGACCTCTGGAAGAGGTTGCAGTGCGTGTACGCGCAAATCGTGATGAAGTAGGTCGCCATGTAAGTTCGGGGCCAAAGCCCTCAGTATTGCTTAACCGCTCTTGACGCGAACCTGAAGGTTCGCTCTACCGTTTGTTCCCTACCACTTGACCACGTAATAACAAACAAATCCCACCAGTCCCGCGACCATCACCAGCGCGTACCACTGCACCAGGCCCCACTGCACCAGGCGCACCGGATACGACGCCAGCCGCGTCACTATGCCGATTCCGTTCACGAACAGGCCGTCGATAATCCATTTGTCCCACAGGTTCGACAGCGTGCCGCCCATGCGCGTCGTCCAGCCCGCGCCGTTAACTGCGCCGTCAATCACCTCGGCATCAAACTTCCACAACCCTTCGCCCAAGCCCATGGCCCCTAGACGCACTGGTCCCACCTTCCTGCGTCCGGTAAAGACCCAGTCGTAAATTTCGTCGACGTAATACTTGCGGAAGAGCGTCTTATACCAGCGCGGAGCGTAGACCTCGATCGGTTCCTTATAGCCCTTGTCGGCATTCTTGTAGGCCCGCTGCGCCAGCCACCACCCCACTACCGCCGCACCGACGGAGGCAAACATCAGCGCATACTCCAAAGGATCGGTGTGCTCGACCTGCTGCTCGCCGGCGGCAACCTGCACTCCTTTGCCACCCACTTCGAGTACAACAGCTTCTTTCGCAAACACTGGTTCCAGAAACTTCTCGAAGCGGTTCGATCCGCCCAGGCTGTGCGGCAATCCCAGGAAGCCTGCGCCGACCGAGCAGATCGCAAGAATCACCAGCGGCACCGTCATCGTCTTGGGCGATTCGTGAATGTGGTGTTCGACTTCGTGATTCATGCGCGGCTTGCCGAAGAATGTCAGGTAGATCAGCCGGAACATGTAAAACGACGTCATCAGCGCGGTGAGAAATGCGATGTACCACAAATAGCGATAAGCCCCGCCCTCGCGCGACCACGTCTCCCAAAGAATCGCGTCCTTGGAGAAGAAGCCGGCAAACCCGGGAATGCCGGAGATAGCCAGCGTCGCGATCAGCATGGTGCCGAACGTGGTCTTGATCTTCTTATGCAGCCCGCCCATGTGCTGCATCTCCTGCTCGCCGCTCATGGCGTGAATTACCGAGCCCGCCCCGAGGAACAGCAGCGCTTTGAAGAACGCGTGGGTGAAGACGTGGAAAACACCGGCGGCGAACGCGCCCACGCCGAGCGCCAGGAACATGTATCCCAACTGCGACACCGTCGAGTAAGCCAGCACGCGCTTGATGTCGTTCTGCACCAGTCCGATGGTGGCGGCAAAAATCGCGGTCAGCGCCCCGATGATGGCGACCGTCTTCATTGCGTTGGGCGCCAGCACAAACAGCGCGTTGGAGCGCGCCACCATGTACACGCCGGCAGTGACCATGGTTGCCGCGTGGATCAGGGCCGAGACCGGCGTCGGGCCCTCCATCGCATCCGGCAACCAGACATACAGCGGAAATTGCGCCGACTTGCCGCAAGCGCCAACGAACAGCAGCAGGCACGCGGCGGTGATTACGGGATCACCGATCAGGAATTTGCCGCTGCGCGCCAGATGATTGACCGTGGTGTACTGCACCGAGCCGAAGTACCAGGCAATGGTGAACATGCCCAGCAGGAATCCGGCATCACCCACGCGGTTGACGATGAATGCCTTGTTCGCGGCGGTCGACGCTGAGTGTCGCTGGAAATAAAAGCCGATCAGCAGATAGGAGCACAGGCCCACGCCCTCCCAGCCCACGAACATCACCGCATAGTTGTTGGCCAGGATCAGCGTCAACATGGAAAACATGAAGAGATTGAGGTAACCGAAGAAACGGTAATAGCCGCCTTCGTGCGCCATGTAGCCCATCGAATAAATGTGGATGAGCATGCCCACGCCGGTAACGAACAACAGCCAGATGCAGGACAGCGGATCGAGCAGGAAGCCGGCATCGGCGCGGAACTGCGCGATGCGGCCGCCGTGCATCACGAAGCCAATCGAAGTGTTGCCTGCGGCGTCGGCCGGGGTGGTGGCGCCGGTGCCGAGCCAGGTGTACAGCACTTTCTCGAACGGCTTGCCGGGATGGTCGGCGGAATAGCCGGTGTATTGCCAGACCGCAAGGCAGGCCCAGGCGAACGCCAGCACAATGACACCGACGCAGACGCCGTTCACCGCCTGCTTCGACAGCTTGCGTCCAAAGAAGAACATGCAAGCCGCGCCGAAGGCGGGAAACAGCGGAATCAACCAGATGTGGTCTAGAAAGAACATGTTTTAGCTCGGTAGAGCGGGCCTTCAGGCCCGCGTCAAAGCAATCCCTCGGTAGAGCCGGCCTTTAGGCCGGGGCTAAAGCCCCGGAAACAAAAAAGGGCAACGCAGACGCGAACCTAAAGGTTCGCTCTACCGTTCATCGTCAAACTGCACGTCGCCGTCACATCGAACAAACATCCAAACTGACAAGCGGCCGCTGACAACCGACAACTGCCTCTTACCATTTCAGAAGGTCCACTTCGTCAACATTCACTGTTTCCTTATTGCGGAAGAAGGCGATAATGATGCCCAGCCCCACCGCCGCCTCTGCGGCGGCGTCGGTGATGACGAAGATGGCAAACACCTGTCCGTGCAATCCGTAGAGCCGCGAGAACGCCACCAGGTTCAGGTTCACCGCATTCAGGATCAGCTCAATCGACATCAGGATGATGACCACGTTCCGGCGGGTCAGCACGCCGATGGTGCCGATGATGAACAGCGCCGCCGCCACAACCAGGTAATGCAGTGTGCCGATCTCAGTCATAAATCAGTTCCCTGTCAGCTTTGTGTCAGGGCACGACTTTAGTCGTGCCGAAAGGGCGGTTAAGAGATCGGCTTTAGCCGCTGAGGCGCAGGGGCTAAAGCCCGTATGCAGGCGGGCGTCTTGCGGCACGGCTGAAGCCGTGCCCTGACACAAACCGAAGTTGAACCGCGCTCTATTCACGATTCGCAATTCCTCAAATCCTCTTCTTCGCCATGACCACCGCGCCTACGATGGCCACCAGCAGCAGCAGCGAAGCAATTTCGAACGGCAGCATGTATTGTCCGTACAGCGCAAGCCCAATCTGCTGCGTGTTATCGCCCTCGAGTCCGCGATAGCCCTGGTAAAACACCGTTGGAAATGTGCCTCGGCCGGTGCGATACACGAAGAGCAACAGCCCGCCCAGCGCCAGCGCAACAATGGTTCCCACCAGCCACTGCTTGTTGAACTGATACTCGCGGATGTTCTGCTCCAGGTTCACCAGCATGATGACGAACAGGAACAGCACCATGATTCCGCCGGCGTAAAGCACGATCTGCACGCCAGCCACAAACGGCGCGTACAGCATCAGGTAAAAGCCCGCCAGCGCCAGCAGAGTAACGATCAGCGCCAGCGCCGCGTGCACCGGGTTGCGCTGGGTGATCACCGCGATCGCCGACCCAATCGCCAGCACCGCCAGGAAGTAGAAGAAGAACGTTGTTGCGACCGGAATCATAGATGCAGCACCTAGCAATTAGCCGTTAGCAATTAGCGAAAACCCTTCGTCATTAAAGAATGTTTCCATCTCATTCTCCGGTGGATCCGGGAAGTGGTAACTGACCACTAGCCCCTAACCCCTAGCCCCTTATTTTTCGTACCTCTTCGGTTCCTGCCCGCGTTCCAGCGCAGCCTGGTCCAGCACCATGCCCTCGCGGGTATACAGCGCCATCTCATAATCTTGGGTCAGCTCCAGCGCGTCGGTTGAGCAGGCCTCGGCGCACAGGCCGCAGAACATGCAGCGGCTCAGGTCGTAAGTCCAGGAGACAACCTCTTTGCGCTTGGTCGTCGGATTGCGTTCGCCCTTCACCACGATCAACTGCTCCGGACAGGCCAGCGCGCACAGGTTGCAAACAATGCACAGCGACTCACCCGTGTCGGGATTCGAGTTCAGCCGCGGCTGGCCCCGGAAGCGCTCGAAGATCACCGGACGTTCCAGCGGATACTGCTCTGTGATGGCTTCGCTCGGCGCCTGATAGTTGAAAGTCACTTTGAGACCTTTAATCAGGTCCACCAGAAAGAGTTTGCGCAGCAGCGGTTTCAGACTCACGGTAGTACCCCCACAATCGCCGACGATATTTGTGGCAGCAGTCCCCAGAGCGCGGTGGCGATCAGGACGGCCAAGCCGGTCGGCAGTAGTACCTTCCAACCCACTTTCATGAGCTGGTCAAAGCGGTAGCGCGGAAACGTTCCCCGATACCAGATGTACATGTACATGAAGAATGCGACCTTCACCACGAACCAGTAGATGTCTTGCACGCGCTCGCGCACGCCAGGGATGATGAGCACCAGTCCGATAAATCCCAGCAGCAATCCAAAGATCCCGAGACCTACGGTCTGGATCTTCATCTGCGGAATCTTGGGCATCCGTGCCGTTCCCAGCAGGCAGAGGCCCGCGAGCACGAACAACGTCAATGCCGGAAACAACGAAAACGCCAAGTTCCAAATTGAGCCGCTCAGCCAGTTGGGGAAGGGCCGCATCCATCCCCCCAGCCACAACGTGACCGCAATCGATGAGACAGCGAGCATGGCCGCGTATTCGGCCAGGAAGAAGAGCGACCAGCGAAAGCCGCTGTACTCAGTATGGAAGCCGGCGACCAGTTCCGACTCAGCCTCGGGCAAATCGAAGGGAGCTCGATTGGTTTCCGCAACCATGGCAATAGCGAACACGCCAAACGCCAGAAATCCCAGCGGGAAGAATTTGAAGATAAACCAGGTATGCTGCGACGCTTGCGCCTCGACAATGCCAATCATGCTCAGTGTGCCAGTGCCGGTCTGTAGGCTGGTCATCAGCACGGCGCAAATGATGGCCAGCCCCATGGCAATTTCGTAGGAGACCATTTGCGCGCTGGAGCGCAGCGAGCCCATCAGCGGATAGTGCGAGTTGGACGACCAGCCCGCCATGATGATGCCCAGCACGCCCAGCGACGAAACTCCCAGCATGAAGAGGATGCCGATGTTCATGTCGGTCACGGCGTGGGTGCGCCCGAAAGGCACCACCAGGAACGTGGTGAACGCGGTCATGGTTACCACGACTGGGGCGCTCCAGAACACCAGTTTGTCGGCCTCGGCGGGAATGATGTCTTCCTTGATCAGCAGCTTGAGGGCGTCGGCAAAAGGCTGCAGCAATCCGTGGGGGCCCACGCGCATGGGACCGAGGCGAATCTGCATGTGGGCCAGGATCTTGCGTTCCAGCCAGTTCATCGCGATCACGGAAAGCGAAATTCCGGCGGTAATGATCAGGATGTAAATGGTCGCCCAGAAAATGCTGCCGGCCTCGCCGGGGGTGGTAGCCGAACTCAGATATTTTGTGATGGCGTCAAACATTGTTTGTGTCCGGGCGGTAGAGCGGGCCTTCAGGCCCGCGTCCCCGCGCAATTGTTGTATCCTCAGCCGGCTTTAGCCGGCGGCACACGTCGGGGCTAAAGCCCCTCAATTTCTCTCGCCGTTGACGCGAGCCTAAAAGGCTCGCGCTACCATTTCGCCTCATCGGTCCACCTCCCCGAGCACGATGTCGAGGGTGCCAATGACCGCGACCACGTCCGCCACCAGCAAGCCGCGCACCATCTTGTCCAGGGCTTGCAGATTGACGAACGACGGCGGACGTACGCGCACGCGATAGGGCTGCGTGGAACCGTCGCTCACGATGAAATATCCCAGCTCGCCTTTAGGCGCTTCGATGGAGTGATAAATCTCGCCCACCGGCGGCTTGATCACCTTCGGCACCTTGGCCATGATCGGCCCTTGCGGCAGGCCTTCCACCGCCTGGCGAATGATGCGGACCGACTGCCGCATCTCCTCGATGCGCACCAGGTACCGGTCGTAAGTATCACCATTCAGCCCGGTGGGAATCTCGAAGTCAAAATCCTTGTAGGCTTCATACGGCTGCGCCCGGCGCAAGTCCCACTTCACGCCCGCGGCACGCAGCACCGGCCCAGTCACGCCCAGCGCAATGCAGTCTTCCGGATTCAGAATACCGACGCCCTTGGTGCGCCGCACCCAGATGCGATTGGTGGTCAGCAGTTCTTCGTACTCGTCGAGCTTGGGGAGAAACGCGTCGCAGAATTTCTGGCAGTCCTGCTCGAAGCCGTCATAGGCCTCGTAAATGCAGCCGCCGATGCGGAACGCGTGGGTGGTCAAACGAGCGCCGCAATATTTCTCGAAAATCTTCAGGATCTCTTCGCGATCGCGGAAGCAGTAGAACAGCGGCGTCAGCGCGCCGATATCAAGGGCGTGCGTGCCCAGCCAAACCTGGTGGCTGGCGATGCGGCACAGCTCGGTGAGGATCACGCGAATGTACTGCGCCCGCGGCGGAGCTTCTACGTTAAGCAGCTTCTCGACCGCCTCACAATAACCTAGCCCGTTGGAAACCGAGGCCACGTAATCCATGCGATCGACATAGGGATTGAACATCGCATAGGTGCGGTTCTCGCCGATCTTCTCGACCCCGCGGTGCAGGTAGCCGATGACGCACTCGGTGCCCAGCACCTTCTCGCCGTCCAGCTTGAGGATGACGCGCAATACGCCATGGGTCGAGGGATGCTGCGGCCCCATGTTGAGCACAAGCTCGGTCGCATCAAGAAAAGTTTCGTCCTTGGTATCGAGGTCGAGATAGTCGGTCCGCGTCGAATCGCTCATTGTCCACTCTCGATACCCAGGTTGATTTTCACCCATTCCTGGTCCTGCTGAAGAATCGGATAATCCTTGCGC
Organism: Acidobacteriaceae bacterium; assembly: GCA_003165795.1. Taxonomy (GTDB): domain Bacteria; phylum Acidobacteriota; class Terriglobia; order Terriglobales; family Acidobacteriaceae; genus Bog-257. Next base: position 3,394 of record PMWW01000051.1, on the reverse strand, counting down.
AGCGGATGGCCTTTCCAGCCATCGGGCATCAGAATGCGCTTCAGGTCCGGATGTCCGTCGAAGACGATGCCGAACATGTCGTAGACCTCGCGCTCCAGCCAGTTGGCCGTCTCCCAAATACCGACTGCCGTGGGAAGATGTTCGTCTTCCTTGATGTAGCTCTTGATCCGCACCCGCTCATTGTGATGGAAGGAGTACAAGACGTAGATGATGTCGAACTGCGCTTCCCGCTTCGGATAATGGACTGCGGTGATGTCCACGCAGTAGTCGAAGAGTTCGTCGTTCCTCATGCGCAGCAGAATTTCGTAGAGGATGGTGCTGTCGAGCACCAGATATTTTTGACCCAGGTAGGTGCTGGCTTCCCGAATTCCTGAACCGTACTGGCTGCGCAGCCGGCCCACCAGATCGGAATCCCACGGCTCCGGCTTGGGCCCTTCGGGCTTGGGAGCGGGTTTCGCGGCCGGCTTGGCGGCGACCGGAGCTGCAGGCTTTTCGCCGGTCGCTGGGGCGGCGACTGGCTTGGCCGGCCCATCAAGTTTCGCTGCGGCTTCAGGTTTTGCAGGCAGAGAAACCGATTGCTCTGCCGAGGTATCGGGGTTTCCTGCCGCCGGCGTCACGCTTGAAGAAGCGGATGCGTCAGCCTCCCCAGCCTGCCCCGACTGTGGGGTGGTTGGGGCCTCCGATTCAGGCAAGACCGGGTTCGGGTTCTTGGTTTCGTCGGGCATTGCCATGCCTCTCTTCTGTACCGCTTCTTGCTCGTGCTGGAACCCTTTATTTGTAGCAGCTTGAGGCAGTCATGTTCTGGTGTAATAGTCACGTCGCGTTGTGATGACGATCACACTGCGGCGTAAGAGCGCGCCCTTGCGGGTAGTGCGATCACGCTTCCTTTTGGTCCCAGCCTGGCGGCGCCCTTGGGATTCGCTAATTCTTCCCCTCCATCCGGTTGGATAGGCGACTTTCCACCTGACCACTGTCGAACCGGCACGGCACCAAAGAAAAAAGGGGAGCCGGGCTCCCCCTTTCTTGCAACGTGGTAACGACTATTGGCGGTTGGCAGTGGAGTTTGCTCCCGCAACGTGCGCCGTCTCCGGCGAGGCAGCCCCGTCGCCGCCTTGCTGCAGCAATAAACCGTTATAGGAAGAGGCCGCCAGCAGATGTCCCTGGTAACTCAAAGCGGCTCGAATCGAAACTCCGGTATCCGGTGTACGCTGCCAGGTTTGGCCGCCGTCCTTGCTCTCGAACACGCCATGGGCATAAAGCGCCGTGGCCAAGAGCCGCTGCGAGGCAGCGTCATAGCGTACGGCGAATACATTGCGCGACGGCAGTCCGCTCAGGACGTGCTCCCAGGTCTTGCCGCCATCGGTGGAATGGACCGCGCCCTCGCGCGTTGCCAGCCACAGCGAGCCATCCGGTACCGCCGTCAGATTGTAAATTCCGGTGACATACTGCGGGTAGGTGATCTCGCTCCAGGACTGGCCCGCGTCGCGGGAGAGAAACGCATGCTTGGGGCTGACCAGGCTAAGGGTCCCGTCGGCAAAACTACTGACCGCGATGAGGTCGCTCTCGCCCTCGACCGGCGCTCCGTACCACTTGCGACCGTGATCGACGCTGACGAACAGTCCTTCATTGGTGGCCGCGTACCACGCCTTATCAGTAATCTGAATGGCGCGCACCCGCGGAGTCTTGTCCAACGGGATGCCGTGCTCCGGCGGGGCAGCTTTATGGGCGATCACCGGACGTTTGGAAGTGCCAGCCTTGCCCTTGGCCGCCTTGGTGGAGGGCCTAGGATTACTGGCCGGCGTCTCTGGCTGCCATTGCGGCGGCGGCCCGCTAATCAGAGTTGCCGGCTGCCAGGTTCCGTTCAAAGCAGTCAGATAGAAAATTCCATGATTGGTGCCGCCGAAGATCACGCCGTCGTCGGCCTGTTGCAGGCTGAGGATGTCGCGCTCGTCCAGGCCGCGATTCGACTGGCTCCACGTCCCGCCGCCATCGTTGGAGACAAAGAAACCGCCCAGGCTCTTATCGTTGACCACACCCACATAAAGGCGGTTGGGGTCTTTGTTATCGACCACCACGCCGCCCACCACGCGGTGCGCGAAGCCCCGGTTGGAGGTGTCGTAGTGGGCAAAGCCATCGTCGCTAGCCAGCACGCCACCGCGATCGGTAGCCACCAGCACCCGCTGCGGGTTTCGCGGATCAATCATCACGTCGTTGACGATCACCGCGTCATCTGACACCAGCTGCCACTTGGCGCCGCCATCGACGGTCTTCCACAAGCCGCCGGTGGTTCCGGCGTAGACGATCGATGGACGCTGCGGGTCCTGCTTCAGCACCCGAGTACGCATCGCCGAATGGGGCAGCCCCAGCATGCGATGGAAAAGCTCGGCGCGGTTGTCGCTGCGGTACATTCCCGAGCAGGCGCTGGCGTAGACCGTGGACGGATTCTTGGGGTCCACGATAATGCTGAACATGTCGGAGTCAAAAGCAATGCCCTTGCTAATGCTGTGCCAGCTAGCGCCGCCGTCGTCGGTCTTCCACGGCAGATGCCAGGTTCCGGCATAGACAATATCGGGATTCAACGGATCGATGGCTATCGATTCGATGTTCTTGATTTCCTGCTGGGCATCGGGCGACATGCGCTCCCAGGTTTCGCCGCCATTGTGCGTCCGGAAGACCCCATCCAAAGCTCCAATTACCAGCGTATTGGGATCGCTGGGAGCCATGGACAAGGCGCGAATCGATTTGCCGTGTACCGCCTTCAGCGTCCGCCAGGTGCTACCGCCGTCGTCGGAGCGAAATACGTCGCCCTCGTCGGCATTGTAGAGGCTCCAGCCCGCCACGTAGATGGTCGCAGAATGCGCGGGATCGAAGATGATGTGGTCCAGAACGTAATCGTCGCCCGGTCCCAGGTGGGCGAACACGTTCCACGAGTTGCCGCCATCCTGCGAAAGGAACAGCTGCCCCGCACTGGTTCCCAGCAGAATGCGGCTGGTGTTTGCCGGATCGTACGCCAGGCTGCGAACGTCTCCACCCTCTGGCCCGATCAGCCGCCAGTCGGAAGCTAATGCCGGGAGGGCGAGCAGTAGAAGAGAACAGACAACCAGCTTTACTGAAGACAAAGTGATCTTATGCATATCCATATTGAAGGAAAACCAAGGCGCTCTTGTTGTTCAATCATAACTCGGAGTGGCTGGGCCGTGAACCCACCAAAAGTACCAAGTACCCGCCACGTTACGTGCTACTTCCCGATACGGTCGCACTGCCGGAATCGGCACCTGTGGCCGCAAGAGCCGTTGCTACATAGGGATGCTCTCGCCGCACATCGGTATTGTAAGGCGCAATCCAGACTGCCAGCGACTTCGCTGGAGCGCTGATCGGCATAGGGGGGAGAGTC
>PMWW01000046.1 GCA_003165795.1 Acidobacteriaceae bacterium | reverse complement strand
CAGGTGCTCGGTGCCGATGTGCTTGTGCGACAACCGCTCGGCCTCCTCCGCCGCGTACGCCAGCACACGCTTGCACTCGTTGCTTAGGGGCAGGTCCACGGAAGTGGAGACCTTCTCCCGAATAGTAGTGTGTCCCTCAATCTGTTTCCGAATGGACTCGACCGAAGCATGGGACCGAAGGAACCGATTGGTAAGCGCCTTGTCCTCGCGCAGGAGGCCAAGCAGCAGATGCTCCGTCTCAATGTACGGAGAACCGAACTGGCTGGCCTCGTAGCGCGCGAAAAAGATTACTCGCCGGGCCTTTTCCGTGTACCGTTCAAACATGGAACCTCTCCTAGAACTCTGCGGGATTTTTTTCTCCCGCTCGAGCCCTGTCTCCTGACTCTCCCGTCACCGCCGGTCCTACGATAAAGCTGCTGGGACCGAATCACAGAGCCGTATAGGCCCCGCATTATTAGAAATACAACTTCAACCCGTGCGTCGCTCACGCTGACAGCGACTGCGGAGACACCTCGACCACGCGGCCTCGTTCGAGACGCAGAACCCGGTCGCACCGACGCGCAAACCCAAGATTGTGGGTGACGATGAGCGAAGTCAGACGATAGTCGCGATGTAACCTGGCGATCAAACCAAAAACCGTTTCCGCTGTCCTGTTGTCTAGGTCTCCCGTAGGCTCGTCAGCCATTAGGATCCTGGGTTTGGTGATCAGCGCGCGGGCCAGCGCTACCCGCTGCTGCTCGCCACCAGACAACTCTCCGGACCGATGACCGGCACGATCCGCTAAACCCACTTCCTGCAACCAGTGCAGGCCCTGCTGCTCCGCCTCACGCCTCGCTAAACCACGGATTAGCAAGGGCATAGCCACATTTTCCAGCGCAGTGAACTCGGGCAGCAAATAATGAAATTGCCAGACAAACCCAAGCTCGCTACTGCGGAATTCTGCTGCATCTTCTTCCGAGAGTTTTCCCAAGTCGAGTTGGGCGAAGTATACGTCACCTTCCGAAGCCCTATCAAGCACTCCGAGTATGTGCAGGAGGGTACTCTTTCCGGTACCTGACTCCCCGACAATGGCGAGCATCTCCCCCGTCCGCACCTGCAAAGACAGATTCTCAAACAGCACCAAATCCGAATTACCCGAGCGAAAGACCTTTTTCAAGTTTACCGCTCGCAACAGCCCGTCTTGAACAGTTTGATGCAGGTGCGCTCCTGCGCGACACAAATTACGGCCAAGGCGTTGGAATCAAGTCCCTTTCGGGAATAACGCGCCCAGTACAGGCCTGAAGAATTAGAACATGTTCGGACAGAGAAGTCAGCGACATTGAAGTATGAAGATGGGGGAAAGTGATTCAGGCTTGAGGAAAAACCCGGTCAGCCCTGAGGAAAACGCGTCGTTGTTTGACGCACAATCGAACGGCTGATTCGAAGAAGGCCAGCCCGAGTCAAGGGAATCTCATGCCCGGGTAATGAGCAATCAACGCGACGCCTGCATAGCACTGCGTGCTGGTTAGCAAACGAAGTGTGAAAATTCTCGCAGAGAGCCGATTTGCATTGACGCATATTTTGGTCCGGGATAGACTGCGCGGAACCCGGGAGGCCATTTCCGGCAACTACACGTCTAAGAAGATGACCGATGCAACAGCAAACCCTTTCTCTCGGGAAATTCCATTTCAACAACTTTTCCAGCGTAAGCAAAATCGCGATGCCATTTGCGATGGTTCTTGCGCTTTCACTTCTCCCCATGCAGTCATTGCGCGCGCAGACCTACAGCGTAATCCACAACTTTACCGCCGGGAGCGACGGCGCCGTGCCATACGCAGGCGTCACGATCGATCGGGCGGGCAACCTCTACGGTACGACCTACGAGGGCGGGCGCGATTACGGGGCCGTCTACCAGCTGAAGCTCCGCAATGGCAGTTACACCGTCAATCCGCTCTACGAGTTTACCCGCGGAGCTGACGGGTTCTACCCACTCGCCAGGGTTGTTTTCGGCCCAGACGGCGTTCTGTACGGTACTACGTCTGAGGGTGGGAACAATAACGGTGTGGTTTTTAAACTCCAGCCCCAACCCGCGGCCTGTGTAACTGTACTCTGTGCCTGGAGGGAGACGGTGCTGTACACCTTTCCGGCGATTGACGCCGGGCCGGAGTTTGGCGATGTCATATTCGATGCCGCCGGTAATATGTACGGCACTACTGCCTTAGGAGGTGCTGACGGAGCCGGCGCCGTTTGGGAGCTGACGCCGCCGGGCACCTGGAATACGGAAACCTTGCTCAACAGCTTTACAGTTGGGAACGGGGAGTACGCTTACGGTGGCGTGATCTTCGATAGTTCGGGCAATCTCTACGGGACGACGTTCTTGGGCGGCGCCAATCGTGACGGTGTGGTCTACCAGTTGGTCGAATCGGCCGGGAGTTGGACGGAGAACGTCCTCCACAACTTCACGGGCGGAAACGATGGCAGTCTTCCCGTTGGCGGATTAGTGTTCGACGCGTCCGGCAATCTTTATGGTGCGGCCACGAACGCAGGCGCGGGGGGCGGGGGTACGATCTTTGAACTCTCACCTCCGGGCACGTGGACGACCTTTACTCCAATCTACAGCTTCACCTTCAGCGGAAGCGAGGAGTGCGTGTTCGGTATTGCCGGGCCGGGCCCGTGGGCGCAGCTTACCATGGACAGTGCAGGAAATCTCTATGGCACGACCTGCGCTGACGGCACTCACCATTATGGGAGCGTTTTCGAATTGAAGCCATCCAACGGCGGCTGGACCTACACGGATCTTTACGACTTCACGGACGGCAGCGACGGCGCCTATCCCGTTAGCAATGCAATATGCGACTCGGCCGGAAACCTCTACGGGACGGCCTCCGAAGGCGGAACAGATGGGTACGGTGTCGTGTGGAAGATATCGGGCGTTGGCTGTCTTCCGACTGGTGGCCAACCGCTTCGCCGATAACTTTGACCCTGGCGAGCCCATCCTTCGGCTTCGCTCGGGACAGGCTCTTCTCGCCCGCTGTTGGCGAGAGGGTGGGCACCAATGCTGGAAGTCAGCGACTTCTGTCACGGGAGGCATGACCGATTTGACGTGACAACGGGGTTTGCGTTGGGATGTTTTGTTGTGCCTGCTGCCGTGACGGCTCATTCGTACCGCAGCGCCTCGGCAGGAAGAACACTGGCGGCAGACCACGACGGATAAAGCGTCGCGATGAACGACACTCCGATAGCAACCAGTGCCACCAGCAGGCCGTCCATCGGTCGCGGCGCAAAGGGCACGTAGTCGATGGAGTAGACTTCGGCGGAGAGCGAGAAGAGATGATAGTGACCGCCCGCCCATGACAAGGCGAAACCGGCTATCAGTCCCAGCGCGGTGCCAATCACGCCGATCAGAATTCCCTGATACATAAAGATACGGCGAATCTGCCGTCGCTTCGCTCCCATCGAGACCAGCACGGCGATGTCGCGCGTCTTTTCCATCACCATCATGATCAGCGAGATGAGGATATTGAGCGCGGCGACGAAGACGATCAAGCCGATGGTGATGAAAGTCACGACTCGCTCCAGGCGCAGAGCGTGAAACAGCGCGCGATTCTGCTCCATCCAGTTGGTCGACATGAAGCCCTTGCCGGCTTCGGCTTCGAGCTTTTGGCTGATGACGCCGGCCTGGTAGATGTCGTCCACTTTGAATTCGAGCACTGAAACGACGTCCGTGAGATCAAAGAGCCGCTGCGCATCGGACAGGCGAATGAATGCCCAGGTGTTGTCGTAGTCGAAGAACCCGGAGGCGAAGACGCCCGTCACTTTGAATCGCTTGTACTTGGGAACGATGCCGAACGGAGTCAGCTCGCCTTGCGGGCTGGTGACGGTCACCAGCGAGCCCACAGTTGCTCCCAGTTCATCAGCCAGATCTTTGCCGAGAATGATGGGAGGCAGGGAAGCAGTGCGAGCGGACGCCGAGTCGGACTCGTCATCAGTTACGGTGGTCGGCGATTCGGGCGGAGTTTCGTCCAGCGAGGCGGCGGAGCCTTGCTTAATGGAATCGAGAATGGCGCTGACCTTGCGTTCGTCCTGGGGAAGGATGCCCTTCAGCACCGCGCCTTGCGCGCGCGCACCGCGCGAGATCAGCACCTGTTCGTAAATGGCGGGCGCGCCGGCGACGACGTGTGGCTGTTTCTCCAATCGTTCGAGCAGAGGCTGCCAGTTGCGGATTCCGTCGCTTGCGATGCGCAGCAGGTTGATATGCGAGGTCGAGCCCAGCAGCCGGTCCTGCAAGTCCTGGCGGAAGCCGTTGTTGATGGCCAGCGCGACGATGAGCGAGGCCACGCCCGCCGCCACTCCGATGATGGAGATAACGGTGATGACGCCAATGACGGCCTGGCGCCGCTTGGCCCGCAGATAACGCGCCGCTACAAAGAGTTCAAATTGCATCCTGAAGAGTCTCAGCGAAAGCTCATTGTAGCGAAATAGGATGCGTGCCTTTCGCGCATCGGAGCGCATCGGCACGCCTAGATCCCTCAGAGCGCAAGAGAGGCTTGCTCGGGACGACAATGCAAGTCAGCGATTGAAGCGCGGGATCACCGCCGGAACGCATTGCCGATACTGGCGATAGCTCTCTCCGAAGCGCGCTTCGAGCTCGCGATCTTCAATTCTGATCATCACCCAACCAGTGACGATGGCGAATGCTGCTAACCCGTAAAGGGCAAGCAATCCAGCCCCCAGGCACCAGCCCAGAATCTCGCACAGATGTCCGAGATAGATCGGATGCCTGACCCGCGAGCGAATGCCTGTAGTGACAAGTTCCTGACGATGCCGACTCGGTTCCAACTCGGCCAGCCCCGAGACCTGCGCACGATCGAAGTTTTGGAACGCTTCAGAATAAACGGAGAAGCCGATGTAGAAGAGGGTTACCGCCGGCACCCAGGCAAACCTGTTTGTGTAGAGGTGTTCGAAACGATGTGGCCACACAATCAGAAAAGTGATGACAATGAGAAATCCCCACACCGGCAGGATCAACGCGTAGGCGCGGCGGCCACGTTTGCGCCATCGGTCGATGAAGGGATGCACCACCAGCCAGAAGAGCGGAATGGTGCCGTAGACCGAGCAGACCAGCATGGCGAGGATGTCGAGCATGGAGCGCACCGTCATGCAAGCTCATCGACCCGCCGGCACATTCACCACTACCTTACCGATCCCCATGTTTTCGAAGCGGTCGTACACGCGCACCACGATAGTGTGCTCGCCAGAGCCGGCAGCAGCAGCAGNNGCAGCAGCTTCCGTCGAATCTTCCGCTTCGCTATTGGCGGAAGGAATTGGCACAGCGAAATCGTAGCTCTCTGTCTTCGAGTCCGAGATCTGGCCTACAGGATCGACCAACTGCCAATCGTCTGCGTCGATTGTATATTCGGCGTGGCTAATCGGCGAAAAGCTGTCGACCGCGCGGAAGGTGAGGCGAATCTGATCGCCCTCGACCTTCGCATTCAGCTGGTCGATACGTGGCGGCGTGTTATCCACTTCGAAGCGCGGGCTCACCGCCTCGCCAGTGAGGGTGTCGTCGGCGGAACGCGACGGCGAATCGGAAGCGACGACGCGAATGGTGTAGCCGCCGTCGGGGAAGAGATCGGATTCGAGATTCACGAAGCGTTCGTCAACCTCCACTCGCAGCAGCTTCCAACGGGTTTCGCCATCGCCGCGGTAGTAGACGTCGTACGCCAGTGTGTCATCGTTGTCGTCATGGGCCTTCCACTTCACGGCGATGGAATGTTTGTCCTTAATAGTAGGAAGCGGCAATTCGTAGCCGGTGGTAGCTGCGTTCTCCGGCTCGCCGTGAGCGCCGGAAGGGACACGGGACCCGACCACGACGGTCACATCCTCGACTTCAGGCGCCACATTTTTCGGCAGATAGTTAATGATGACGCTGTCGATCACAGGCATGGGGCTGCCCGGCTGCAGCACCGCTTTCCACTGGATAAACCGCGCCGCCGGAGCATCGATCGGCAGGTCCTTCTGCAAATCGATTTTCTTCCACGCACTCCAGTTGCGGTCGGGATTGTCGACGTTACCGCTACGCGCCAACAGCGCGAAGTTGCCGTTGCCGCGGACCTCGGCCCGTCCCCAGCGGGAGAAGTTCTTGGCATCGAAGACATCGCTCTCGTAAGTGCCCTCGTTCACTGCATTGGGGCCGAGGAGAAAGACCTTGCCCAAATTGCTGGTGGCAGCGTAGAGGCCGCCGTTCGGCGCGGGAGCGAACGCCGTTACCTGGTTAGCGCTAGCCTCAACCAGGTCGGTGTACTGGTTGCTACCCAGGATGACGTAAATCCTTCCGCGATTTCCGCTTCCCGCCAGTAGACGTCCCTCATGGTCGAAGGCGAGGGCGTAGACCAGATCTTCGCGCGACGACCAAATGGTTTTCGGCGAGCCGTCTGCCGCAAGGCGGTAAACCTCCGAGCCCCCGACGTTGGTGACGTTGGGATAGGGAATCGACGTGAAGGTCGATGAAGAAGTTGCCGCCGACGAGCTGGAGGAACCGGTTTGCGGGCCAATCGTGATGGGCGGAGCGGTAACTACGGTTCCGACTGTCGGAACAGGGATCGCGCCCGGAAGCGGCGCTGCACCGCGCTTCTCGCCCGCTCCGGCAGCGAAGATATTTCCCACGCGATCCACGGCCAGGGCCGTGATTTCTTTCTTGGGTGCGCTGTACAGCACGAAGCCCTCACCTTGGGGCGAGATGCGATAAATCAGCCCACTGCCATCGGTGCCGGCGATGAGATTACCTTGATTGTCGAAAGCCAGAGTGCGAATCTGCGCCTCGTCGCTCTTAAAGAAGAGGTTGCCATTACCGTTGCGATCAACACGAAAGATCTCGCCGCGATCGCCGGTACCGATGTAAAGCTGTCCCTGGCGATCGAGTGCCAGCGCCCAGATGTACTTCCTCTTAGGATCAAAGACGACGCTGGCGCTGTAGCTGGAATCCACGGCCACCGACGAAGCGGGATTCTCCCCGGTTGAACCGAGGTTGGCGCCTTCCTGCGCGGCGGCAACTTCTGCCGTGGTGTGTCCCTCTGGAGTCTTGCCTGGAGAGGGACCGCCATGCACGATCTTGTACACCTTGCCGTCGGGAGAGGTGGCGGCGTAGATGGCTCCGGAATTGTTATCGACCACCAGCGCCTGCACTTGCAGCTCTTGCGGCGCAAAAACGATGCGCGCCTTGCCATCGGGAGTGAGCTTGTAGACACGCGCCGGCGATCCGGCCGCGGCATAGGCGTTGCCTTGGTTGTCGGAAGCAATGTCCCACAGATAGGTGGAAGGCGTGGTGTCGAGCGCGCTGAACGCCGGGGCCAGCGTGAGATTGCCATCGCTGCTGATGGCGACGCCGTGCGCTGTGCCCTTCTCGAAGTCGTCGTACTTGGTTTGTTCCCAGGTGCGCGTGGCTTGCGCCCAGCAGATTGCAGCCAGCAAAGGGCACAAGAGCGCCAGTCGAAAAACTTTCATCATGTTCCTGATTCGGCCGATTGGCAGGGAATAAGAAGAGCGTACCACAGCTAAAGCAGCAATCCCCCCTCCGCCTGAAGAGACTGTGTCGCAACCCCTGTCGCCGCTATGCGGCTCGGGATTATTCCCACTTTACCCGGCGCTCACGCGCCGGGCTAACTTCATAGCCGCCGCTGCGCGGCTAGTTTATTGAGTTTTTCTAGCACCTTGTTCCACCACAAACTTTCTTTTTCAGTCGCGACACAGTCTCTGAAGGCCTCCTCGTGATGACAAGTCATAAAGGGACGGAGCGATAGCCGCTGACTAAGAGCTCAAGGCTAAGAGCTAGTAGCCAAGCCGAAAAGCGAAAAGCGTTCCGCCTATTTGATCGTCAGGGTGATGATCTGTGAACCGGAGACGACGTAGTCGACGGGAGTCGCGGCCCCATCCACGGCCGACTCGCCGACCACGATCATGTCCTGTGTGCCGCGCAATCCGTCCATCACGTTCATCACCGATAGCGGCAACGTCGGCATCACCTTGTCTTCGACCATGGCCGATGGATTGGCCTCGAGCAGCGAGACGTAGATCTCGGAGTTAGTGTGCTCCTTGTTGAGCATGGCGATGGTCGAGCCCAGGTCGAGGTGATGGCTCATCGGGCCGGTGACGCGATGCATCTTGTCGAGCGTGTCGCCGTCGCTGATCAAGATGCGCAGCGTGCCTTTCGGCGTCGAGGTGGGAATCTTCACCGGAATCTGGCGCAGAATGCTCTCCCCGCGATACGGACGCAGCAGAGCTTCGATGGTGATCTCGTCACCCGGACGAGCTTCGGTCACGTCGGTGCGCGCCGTCTCCAGCCGTGCTGTGCGCCGGTCAGGCACCAGATCGAAGTTCAGCTCCACGCCTTCGATCTTCGGCGTGTCGTAGGGATTCTCGTAGATTCGGCTGAAGCGCTCGCCAATGGACAACGCGATTCCGTAAGCGGTGGGAGTCGAGCCGTCCAGCGGCGCGTACATATCGTTCACGCTGAGTTTGGGATAGCCAAGCACGGCGATGTCACCGGCCAGGCGATACGTGGTGTCTTCGCCGTACTCGTTCATTCCCTGGATGGCGTTGAAGACGGTGGCCATCATTGCGGCCGGCGTGATCTTGGCATTGTTCAGCACTTCGTAGTGGAACTGCTTGGGATGCGAGACGCCATGAAAGGTCAGCGTTACCGGAATCATGTGCGGCTGGCGATCGAAGCGGCCCATGATGCCTGCGCGGCGGTCTTGCACGAACGCGCCAACCGGTTCCGTCGTGTTAACGATCTTGAAGGAGTTCTCCGGCGAAGCCAGCGTGGCCAACACCGTTGCCTTAGTCATCGGCATATCGACGCTGCCCGATTGCAGCAAGGGATGCCCGCAAGCCAGCAGATGCGAGTCGTCGAGATACGTGACGGTGCAGGTGCCCGCAATGTTCATATCGCCGCGAACCAAGATCGCGCTGACCGCCGACCCGGGCTGCAACGGCTCAGGCTGCTTGTCGTTGCTGACCGAGCCGGCGCCCATCACCGGAACGACCCCGGCCGAAGCGAAATCCTTGGAGAACAGTTGCAAGGTTTCTTGACTGAATCCGCTGAAGACCAGAGGAGTCTCGATTGGCTTGAGGAGGTTGGCATATCCGGACTGCTCACTTGGCCCACCGGACAAGCCAGGTCCGGAGGCACGGCTGACCTGCTGCTTCTGGCGACTGGAGCCCTGCGCGACATCAGCCTCAGGCGTTTTGTCCATGGCATCGATCTCGAGCATGGAAGCCGCGGGAGTAATTCCGGCGATCGGCTCTTTAGAGAACTCGCCGATACGATACGCGATGGCGCCGACGAGCTTGCCGTCGATATAAACTGGGCTGCCACTCATTCCCGCGACCACGCCCGTGTATTCGACCTTCTTGCCATGCAAGCGCGCCAGGATAACGTCGGCCTGTGGCCCAGCCATGTCGCGCAACACCCCGAGAATTTCCACGTCCATCGCTTCCGGCGTCACCCCTTCAAATACGGTGTAAGCAACGCCGTGCATGCCGGCCTTGACCTGGTCTTCCGGCATGACTTGAACTTTGGCAGTGGGCTCGACGCTGAAGGCGGAGAGAGACGCGAGGCACACTATGGCTGACGAAATCGCGCGGCGAAGCATCTAGTTGTTCCTTGCGGTGACGCCCAGCTACGCAGCCAGAAATCGCCGCTCCCCAAGGTATTTCAATGTGGTGACACGTACGTCTAAGCAACAGCAGATTTTTCTGCAGGCCCCACACCGAAACAGAGAGGATGAAATTGCATTTATACTACCAGACAGTCTGGCCTAAGAGGCATCCCGATGTATTGTGAGAAACACTTTAAATGCCCGGGTAATTCATCTGTGGCTTCTTGTTCTGTCAAAGTGGGGCTGATTGCTTTGGCGGTGACCGTCGTTTTGTGCGCCGTGCCGAGCCACGCGCAGTCTGGCAGCAGTGACCAAAGCTCGTCGCAGAGTCAATCTCAGCCGAGCAAGAGTCAGCAAGACCAGATGCCAGCAGCCGCGGGCGGACCGGCAGGCGATTCGGGCCCGATTGCCGTTCCCAAGAAGGGTGACTCGGAAGAAGCGCCTCCGCTGCCCAAGCCCAAGGCTACCGACAATCCCGAGTACTCGTTGCACGTGGACGTTCCTGTGGTGACGGTCGATGCTCATGTGCTGCAGAAAGACGGGCGTCCGTTGTCGTTGCCGGTCGATGTGGCCAAAGAGCACTTCAAGATTTGGGAAGATGGCGTGCCGCAGAAGATTCAGAGTGTCACTATCAGCAAAGCTCCGATTACGGCCGTGCTGCTGGTCGAGTTCGCTTCCACCAATTACAACTTTATGTATGACGCGCTGAACGCGTCTTACGCCTTCGCCTCAAACCTGCAGCCGCAAGACTGGGTTGCGGTAGTTGAGTTCGACATGAAGACCCACATCCTGGTGGACTTCACCCAGGACAAGCAGGCCATTTTCGGCGCTCTGAACCAGTTGCGCGTTCCCGGATTCGCCGAGACCAATATCTTCGACGCACTCTTCGACACGCTTGATCGTATTGACCGCGTCCCGGGGCGAAAAGAACTGGTCGTGGTCGCCAGCGGCCGCGATACCTTCAGCAAGCTCACGCTGGACAAGACCCTGAAGAAGATCAAGGCCACGCCCAACGTAACCATCTATACCATCTGCACTGGCGAAGCTTTCCTGGAGCGGGTTGACGCAATGTCTGGAGGCAATCCCAATACCTCCGCGGCAATGATGGATTACATCCAAGCCAAGAATCAGATGGGGGCCTTCGCCAGAATGACCGGCGGGCGTTCTTATGCCCCGCGCATGATGGGCGAATTGCCCGACATCTTTCGCGAAGTCGCGCAAGCGATCCGCGATCAGTACACCATCACTTACAAGCCCACCAATACCAAACAAGACGGGACCTATCGCAAGCTGAAGGTGGAACTGGTAGGCCCGGACGATAAGCCGCTCGTCGTCAAGGACGAGAAGAACAAAGACATTAAGTACACCATCGTCGCGCGCGACGGCTACACCGCGAAGCACGAGGTCGAGTAAGGCAAGAGCCCTTTTACGGCACCGTCACCGTGACTTGCGCCGTGCTGCGGCCATACTGGTTGGTCGCGTAGAGCGTGTAGGTCGTCGTCACCGTCGGATTCACCACGACGGATGTGCCGCGCATCGCTCCCACCGACGGTGAAACAATGAAGTACTCACCATTAGTCACATTCCAACTCAACGTAACCGGTTGTCCGGGCCCATTCGACGAAGTTGCCGTGAAGCTGTTGATCGTAGGGTTCGGGCCGGTCGGCACATTCTGCGGGGTGTAGAGCGGCGAAATGAGCAGCACGTCAAAGTCGGAAGCCGTTACCTGATGCAGGTTTCCAAGATCGTCATTGTTCCAGCGCGAGTCGGGCGTGCCAGTAATGAAGAGCGAGCTGCCGTTGTCGGCCATGATCATGCCGTACTGCTTGAGTGCGGTCAGAATGATCTGGTTGGTCTGCGAGTAGCCGGAAATATCGAAGCTCGCCTTTAGCCGCAGACGCATGCCCATGGGCGCGGCCAGCGGGTTGTTGGAATTCGGGGCCCAATGCGACGCTGGCGGTGTAAACGCCTGTTGGCTGTATTGCAGCGTGAAGCGAATGGCATGTTTGATTGCGCCCGCGGCTACTTCATCGTAGCGCGCCAGTCCCGGCAGAATCGGTAGCCCGGCTGCGTCGGCCGAAGTCCAAGTATACGGCCGCTGCTCATTGGCCGTCAGGTCCCACACCGCGCCCGAGGCAGCGTTCCAAAGGCCCGGATTCTGCTCATAGGCGCCATAGAGTTCGTACAGCCAGCAGTTCCCTTTATCGATCACCAGTACATGACGGTCTCTGTCGCCCGGGTTGGGATAGCCCTCAATTGGCGCGTTGAAGGGAATTGGCATCGGTCCGGGATCGCTTTCGTCGCCGTAGGCGGTGAAATTGATATTTACTAGCGGCTGCGAGGCTGGTACCACAATGTAGGGGATGCCAATGGTTTGGCCGTCGTACAATCCGGAGCCAAAGTCGGGATGCAACGGCTGGCTACTGCCGATGAAATTGATGATGGCAGCAGAGTTGGGATCGACCTGCGCGTTCGCGATGTTGGTGTTCCACAGGCTATTCGATGGGAAGGGAACGAATCCGTTGAAACTTCCTTCCTGCCCCAGAGCGAGTTTGCCGCAAGGATTGGCTTGGGCCGATGCGAGACTGGTGAGGAATAGAAAGGTTGCAACCAGGAAAAGCAGAGGCAGGGATCTCCGGTGCATGGTGATGCTCCTTCGCTTGAATTCCCCACAGTCAGCCTGGTTAGGTGGAAGCATATCACCGCCGCATCTATTCCGCTAACCCATTCAATTTCTGTGCTACCGCTCGGTTGCGTAGCACGCCTCTGTCGAGCAGACTATTGAGAATTGTGAACCTCTTCGTATACTAGCCATGCCGCTAGCCAGGTTTGTAGCCTTCCACGTAGCTGCAATCTCAGGAAGCTTTAAACGAGCCACGCTTGGGTCAGTCACGGCAGCCAGCTTCTTAGTGAAGGGACGTTGCAAGAACATGAAAACCGTTGCACTCTCCGGAGGATCGTTGCAGGATCAGAAGCTTGTTGTGGATGGACGGGTCCTGCCGGAATCGCGAAGTTGGGAGCTATCCTACCGAAACCCATACTCGCGAATATATGCGAATGTATGGGGTGCTAGCGTAGGTCGTCTCGAAAATGCAACGATATCGGAATTGCACGCACATTTTGCGCAGCTCAACGTAGACAGCGACGGTACAGAGGAACAGGGACGCGAGAAGCTGACGGGCTGGAGCTTCGAGCCTCTCGAGATCAACCTTTCGCTCGCCCCACACCAAGCAGCCTATCCGGCAAAGTTCAATGTTGAGACTTGGGCTCAACCGTACGGATTATCCAATCTTGCCTTTGCCATCCGAGAGTATGTTGAGAAACATCCGGAGCTCGGTTTCATCTACTGGCAGCGTACAGACCAGGCAATTTTACGAGGATTTGGGGTAGCCGTTCAGCCTCAGGAAAATACGCGACTCGCTGAACTAATCGCCCTGAGAAATGAATTGGCTGTTCTCAGCCGTGAGGTGGAGCAGGCACTTCTATCTGGCGGGCCCTCCGCTGTTACAGCCGTCTTCGAATTTCCGGCCCCGATAAAGAGCGCCTGTGAACAGTACTTACTCTACTTTGCTCAGTTCTTGAGAGATCTTGGCATCGAAGCGGAGGCAGAACTCAAGGAGGAAGCAGGACGAGTCTTATTTAGTGTAACGCCCGTCTGATCAAGAACAGGCACTTAGCCAGATAAAGGAAGCATTGGAGGTCTACCTTCAAATGCCATCCGCTCCTGACTTCGGGGCGGTTGCGGCTCAATACCTTGACCCAGCCGTGACCCAATTGCAGGCTAATGTCCTGCACCTGCAATCGCAACTCATGATGGCTAAGTCAGTACTCCAGCTAAAGAACGCGACGATTGAAGCTAAAGATGCGCTAATCGATGCACTAAAAGAGAAAGTGGACTTGAGGACATTCCTTCCTAATCGTGCGACAGTACTGGAGCCGGAGGACTCCGAGCCGCTGGTAGGAGAATTGGTGTCAGTCAAGAGACATAGCTTCAAGTTCTTGGAGGTGAACTTCCCGGAAATCTTGCGCAAGCTGAAACGAATAAGACCTGACAAGCGCTAATTCGCCACATGCGCTTCCCTCAGGATGACAACTTAAGGGAGGCGTGGGGTACCGCTCAGCTCAACTTACTTGCTGGTAGGGTCGTGGCGTGCGTCTGTCCTATCCGCTATCCACCATCCACTACTTCATCACCAGCTTGGCAATCGTTTGCAGCTGCATGTTCGACGTGCCTTCGTAGATCTTGCCGATCTTGGAGTCGCGGAAGAATTTCTCCACCGGGTAATCCTTGGTGAATCCGTAGCCGCCGTAGATTTCGACGCACAACGAGGCCACGCGCTCGGCCACCTGCGAGCTGTAGAGCTTGGTCATCGCCGCTTCTTTGAGGAAGCTCATGCCGGCATCTTTCATGCGGGCGCAGTTGTAGAGCAGCATGCGGGCCGCTTCGATCTCGGTCGCCATCTGCGCGATCTGGAACTGGATTCCCTGGAACTCGGCGATGGCGCGGCCAAATTGCTTACGCTCGCGCGCGTACTTCACCGCAAACTCCCAAGCGCCGCGCGCCAGCCCGAGCATCTGTGCGCCAATGCCGATGCGGCCTTCGTTCAAGGTCTCGATAGCGATCTTGTATCCTTTACCAACTTCGCCCAGCACATTTTCTTTGGGCACTCGGCAGTCATCGAGGATCAGTTCGCAAGTACTGGAGGCGCGAATCCCCAGCTTGTCTTCTTTTTTGCCGACGGTGAAGCCGGGGAAACTTTTTTCCACGATGAAGGCGGTTATGCCCTTGTATCCGGCTGACAGATCGACCGTAGCCAGCAGGATAAATACGTCTGCCTCTTTGGCATTCGTGATCCACAGCTTCTGGCCGTTAAGCACATATTCGCTGCCCTTCAGTTCGGCGCGCGTCTGCAGGGCGAAAGCGTCGGAGCCCGAGCCGGCTTCGCTCAAAGCGTAGGCGCCGACGGTGTCCTTGCACATGCGCGGCAGATAGCGCTTCTTCTGGTCCTGCGTCGTCCAGTGCAGCAGGGCATTGTTGACCAGCGTGTTCTGCACATCGACGATAACTCCCGCCGAGGGATCAACACGCGACAACTCTTCGACGGCGAGGATGGCCTCGAAGAACGTGCCCGCTCCTCCGCCGTATTGCTCCGGTACCTCGATGCCCATCAGCCCCAACTCGAAGAACTGCTCGATAAGCGATTTTTCGAACACGCCTTTCTCGTCCATCTCCTTCACATGCGGACGCAGGCTTTCGTCGGCAAATTGACGGACGGTATCACGGAAGAGAATTTCATCGTCGGTAAGCGCAACCAAAGGAGCGGGAGCGGCGGTTTGTGCAGTAGCTTCTGGCATGAGGGCAATCCTTCTCGGTGGGATAGGAGACCTTGATTCTAGCACCGCAGCGACAGTCGGAGGCCTGCTTTTCTTCGTGCGGTTCGGTCCCCGGAGCCCAACTACGCCTTGATCGCCGCTCGCAACTTGGGTGAGCCCGACACGGCAGCCTTCAATTCCGGTTCACTGCCGATCGCTTCCATCAGCTTTCTCGTCATCTCATCGTCAATTTCGGCGGCGCGCGGGATCTCCACCGGAAACCGCACCACGAACTCGAGTCCCGTGTCGGTGAATTGCAGTTGCGCCTTGGGAATTGGCGCGGAGACCGGCGAGTCGATTAGCCGCTCGACCACTTGATGCTGCTGATCAATACTCTGCTGATATTGCGAATAAACTGAGTTCACCACATCGAGCAGCTTCTGTTCTGCCATGGCGTGGTTGGTATCGGGCGCCAGAGATATCGCCACCTCGTGCCACGCATAGGCCGTGCCCGGAAGCTGCTTGAAGAATGGCGTGGCTTGGAACATCACGGAATTGGAAAACACTACGACGCGCCCGGTAGGATACAGGTCGATTCCCGTTCCTGACAGCTCCATCAAGTAAAGGCGAACCAGTCCCACGTCGATCACGTCGCCGGTCACGCCGGAAACCGTGATGCGGTCGCCGACGCGCACTCCATAGCGTCCGATGAGAAAGAAGTAAGCCGCGACCGACAGGATCACGGTTTGCAGGGCGACTGCAATGCCGGCGGTAAGAAATCCCGCAAAAGTTGCCAGCGAGCTGAACTCACTGATGAAGCCCATGGCAATTACGATGGCCATCAGGAATCCGGTCACGACACGCCGGATCAGCATGAGTTGGCGCCGCCGGCGAGATTCGTGAATGTAGCGGTAAGTGGCGCGCCGCCAGATCTCCGACAGGAAAAACACAAAAAGCAAGGCAATGAAAATGAGGGCAACCCGGGTCAGCAACGAGCGCAGCACGCGGCCGTATTCGTTGGCGATGGAGTTGCGCCACTCCCGCAGCTCGCCATGACACTCATCCAGCAAGACGATCTCCTGCCGCAGCGGCACGGCGGCGGCGGCGACTTGCTTGAACTGTCCGGTGAGGGCTTCAAAGTCGCGGCGCCGTGCTGCGATTTGGGCCGGATCGGAAGTTGGCGGCTGATTGATAAAGGCCCGTCCTTGCTGAATCAGGTTTTTCAGAGAGGCCCGGAGCGGCGCGTCCAACTTGGTCGCGGTATCGCGCAGGCGCGTGTTCTCCGACATCAGTTGATCGATGTCGTGCATATCGCTCATTTGGCCGAATAGAATTGACGTCTGACCGAACAGACCCGAGCTTTCGGCGCGGCTGGACTTTGAGCCCTGCCCGGCCGCAGCCGCAGCATCGTTCTTGGAGGATGGCGGAGCGAAAACTTCAGGTACGGTCTGTCTTAGTTGGTTGATCTGTCTCGCCAGCCCGCTACCGCCGTTTTCGTTATTGGTAACGCTGGCGACCCTCTGTAGCGCGTCCTGAATCATCTTGTCGAGGTCCAGTTGGCCCTGCAGACCGTCGCGTTGCGACAGCAACTCCTCACGCTTCTTTCCCCGCGCGCTTTCGATTTGCTGGTTCAGGTTCTCGAGTTGCGATTGCGTCTGGGTGATGCGGTCGGCGGTTTCGGCAGCTGCTTTCGCGATGTTCTGCTGCTGATTGGCAGAACCTTGATCGACGGACCCGGCGCTTTGGTTCGCCGCACCGCCGCCCTCCTTGGGAGCCATCGCAGCTTGTGCCAGCGCCGCCTGGAATGCGAGTTGCAACGCCTGGCTGGCCGAGTTGCGCGCATTTTCCAGGTACAGTTCGTCGCTGGGCTGTCCAGCCGTCGCGTCGACGCTGGCGACGTGCCGGTACCAACTGATGGCGTCATTCAAGTGATTGAGAATCGCGCCGCTGTCCCCTTGTGGGGATTGGGGTTGTTGCGCCCACGCCGCGGACAAGAACAAAACGCCTGCGACAAAAAAAACGATCAAACTTCGCCAGCCTGAGAAGGCTTTCCATTTCGATCTTGCCAAACTTGTCCTCATTAAAATTTAGGTCTGGATTATGGGATGCAAAAATTGCATTCCGCGTCAGGAGGGCGCTGGCACAGAGTCTATCAGGAGTGCGGGAATCAGCGCCGGAGCAGAATGGTAGGGGCGAGGCTGATCGATCCTGAAATCGCAATTCCGAATTTGTTAAACCATATGGTTGACAATCGACGGAGCTGGAGTTTATATTCAACCACATGGTTTTGCATTCCCTGTCCCTCGATGGCGTCTTCCACGCTCTGTCGGATCCGACCCGGCGCGCGATGCTGCGCCACCTTGCTTCCGGGGAGCGCAACATCGGTGAACTCGCCGCTCCCTTCAACATGTCATTTGCCGCCGCCTCCAAGCACGTCCGGGTGCTGGAAGCAGCCGGGCTTCTTCGCCGCAAAGTTGAAGGGCGAAGGCATGTTTGCCGGATGGAGCCTTCGCCGCTGGCCGCCGCCGACAAATGGCTGCGCTACTATGAGCGCTTCTGGAGCAGACAGCTCGATGCCCTCGAAGCCCTGCTCAAAGCCGAAGATGCCGCCGCCGCAAAATCCATGACCAGGAAGGGACATTCGTGATGACCGTTGATGCTGACCGCATATTGCATGTTGCGCGCCATTTCAATGCCTCGCCGGAGCGCGTGTTTGACGCGTGGCTGAATCTAGACACCGCGGGCAAGTGGTTGTTTGCAACACCCGCGGGACAAATGAGGCGCGTGGAAATTGACGCCCGGGTCGGCGGCAAGTTTGTCATCGTCGAGCGGCGCGACGGAGAAGACGTCGAGCACCTGGGAGAATATCTCGAGATCGATCGGCCCAATCGCCTGGTGTTCACCTTCACGGCGCCGAAGTACTCGTCGCAAATCACGCGAGTGAGTATTGACATTGTGCGCGCGGGAAACGGATGCGAACTCACCCTGACTCACGAAGAGGTCCTTCCCGAGTGGATCGGACGAACCCGGCAAGGTTGGGACACGATTCTCGACGCGCTGGAGAACTGGCTGCAGCAGGAGTTTGGCGATCGTGGCGTCCTCATCGGACCTGGGACCGTTCGGATCGAGCGTGTGCTGCCTGGGCCCATCGAGCGCATCTGGGCCTATCTGGCGGAGTCGGACAAGCGCGCAAAGTGGTTGGCTGCGGGAGAGATGGAGCCGCACGCCGGTGCATCGGTTGAGCTACGCTTTGACCATGCAAGCCTGTCCTCGAATAAGGCACCTGTTCCCGATCGCTTTAAAGAAGAGGGTGGATGCGGTGCTGCGACCCATCACGAAGTCACCCGCTTCGAACCACCGAAGCTGCTGAGCTTGACGTGGGGAGGTGGCGCGGACGGACCTTCGGAGGTCACCTTCGAGTTGACCCCGCGAGGCGACGAGGTCCTGCTTG
>PMWW01000124.1 GCA_003165795.1 Acidobacteriaceae bacterium | reverse complement strand
TTGTCGGCCGTCTTATCGGCCTCAGGAGCATCGGGGGGAACTGCTTTCGTGCCGCTCAGGGGTACCACGATCGGCAAGCTGGGAGGCTGACCAGCGGCGAACTTCTGCAACACAATTTCGTTCAGACCGTCATTCGGCTTTGCCTCAACCGTGACCAACAGAAACGTTGGAGCTGCGCTCGCATTAATCTTGACTTCATGTTTCGGATCGTCCGGCGAAATCACCCGCGCCCCATCCAGCGCGGTTCCCGAAATTCCCAGGACCACGGCGTCCTTGGTCTTCGCCAGCACGGTGACGGTAGAAACAGCAAAGTCGCTGATCATAGCCGAGGTTCCAATGGCGTGGGCATCGGTAAAGTTGTCGCCCCACAGCAGCCGCTGCACTCGTAGCTGCGCGTTGGCCAGCAGAACGGAATTAGGAACCACAACAGTGATTTCCTGCGTGGTCTGATTTTTGAACGGCGCGTCGCTCAGTCCGTAAAGCTTGTCGCCGATCAGCACCACTAGCGGATTCTTGCCTTCCGGGTAAATCTCTCCTCCCTGTGAGAGCGCAATGTGCAGCAAGGAGGCCGTGTCGGAGTAAGGGCTGAGCGTGACATCTCGAATTTTCGGAGGCTGGTCTGGACTCAGGAACGTATACACCTGTGACTTCGCCGCCGCCTCGGCCGCTTCGCTGACTTTGCAGGCGCCGTACGGACGGTCGGTCACCTGGGTTGGATCCCGCACCGGACTTTCGTGTCCGTCGCGTCCCACCAGGAATGCGCCGCCGAGGACTACCGCCTTGGCCGGAGTGACGAATTGCACCAACTCGGAAGTCGCGATAAAGCCAGGCGTGTTGGCGTCCATCAGGACCGGGCCGACACGGGCGCGGACTCCTTGTAGGAATTGGCCTTGCACCCGTACCGCGATACTTCCGCCGCCCATGTCCTGCACCTGTAACGCCCGGGTGTAGGGCGCAGTGTCAAAGTTGGCGATGTCATACGCAGTGGGACTATTCACCGGATTAATCTCGCCCGGCGACACTTCGCCGGTCTTGGGATTAATGCGCCGCCACGCGCTATGAATTGAAGCCGTGCCCGAGCAGTCCATCTCCAGGCCGCCGGGAAAGGCGGGGAAGGCGATCTGCACAAAGGTCTGCCGCAATCCGGAGCGCACCCGCTTCTGTCCCAGCACGGGACGAAACTGCCAGGCAAAGGTCGTACTACCTCTCACGCCGCAGCCTGCCTGGTTCCCCGCCGGAAGCTGCAACGCGATGGTGTCCTGCTGCTGCATCAGGTAATAGGTCTTATGGCTATGCAGAAAACTTCCGCCGACGCTGAACACTCCGGCGATCACCCCACCTGCGCCGAAGGAGAAGGAGTTGTCCGTCAGGCTGGCCACGTTGTAGGTCTTCTCGCGCGGCAAGATGGTGATAACCGAGGGCGTCAGTTCCAGCGCCGCTTCCTCGGCCTGTCCTAACATGTGGGCGGGTGGATTACACACGGTCACCGTGACTTCCGCCAGCGCATTGTCGTACTGCTTGCCGACAGGAGCTTCCAGGCTGATGGGAAAGCCGACGGTTATGTGCTTTTTGTATCCCTTTCCGCCCGCCAGAAAACGATCGCTCAAGGAACCGTCCAGCAGTAGCTGAAGATTGGTCAGTTCGTACTTGAGCTGCATCTGCTCGTTTAAGGTATCGAGCGACGAGGGCGCCATGCTGGAGGGCATGCTGAGCGAGGACGCTACCGGCGTAGGCGGAGTCGAGGCCGCCGTTCCGCTGCCGGCCTGGATGGCAACTGCCGTCTGGGTGAGGCTGGCGCCTTGGGTGGTGCCGATGGACTTAGCCAGCCCGCTCTGGTCGAGAGGGTTGATGGCCAAGAGACTGGCCTTGGTGGCGTCCAACTGCGATTGCAGGAAAGAGTCGTCATAAACTTTCGGAGCGCCGACATAGATTCCATTGTTTTGCTGGCCCAGGCAAATCGAGCTGGCCGCAAACCAGAGCAAGAGCAGACGAAGCCGCATGTGGTTTCCCTTATGACACCTGGATAACGTGAATAACCGGCTGCCCACCCACGACATCCGGTACGCCATAAACGCTCAAAACGGCCCCCTCTTTATGGTCGTGATTGACCAGAAACGCCCGGGCCGCGGCTTCCTGCGTGGGAATCGAGTTGCCTCCGGGAGGAAAATCCATCAGCAACAGGAAAGCGGTCGCTTGCCCGAGATTCGAGGGCACGTCCAGCACAGCCGCTTGCGACGGGTAGCGAAGGGTGCCGGCAATGGTCTGCGGTTGACTCATGGCTAATTTCGTCCTCCCTCTGAAACGCCAGCTTTTGTTCTAACCTGTATTTTCCTCCTCCACTCGCGAGGGCGGGATAATGTAACACAGGATTGCTGGTTCAGATACAGGCAATGATTGGACTCCCGGCGGCCTCTTGGCTGTTCAGAATTGCTCATTTGGCCGACGTGTTCGGAATCTGACACTCCCTACTGTTTATGATTCCCGCTCGTCACTTGGTGGATTGTCAGCAATGCCAAAGTAATCCGGAAGCCTGGGTATTCCGGTGAAGGTGAACATCGATTCCGGAGGGAAGCCGAACGGCATTCCGGAGCGAAGGTAAACAGCAGTCGGAGCGAAGCGACGCTGACACGGTGATTGTGGCGCAAGTGTTCGGAATCGTCAAGCGAGATTGTCCGAAGAGAAGCGGAGGCGGCTCGGCGGGGATTGGGGGTGCAGGGGAAAGGGGCGGCAGCCCCTTTGCCCCTGCTTCCTCGCTGTAGAAGAAGGGATTCATGCATCCGCATGAAATGCAGCACCTCCGACCCGGCTTACAGTCCTGAGGTCTGGTAGCGCAAAACCGCCAAAGCCAGCCGGTATTCGTATCCGGCCTGCGCGCTTCCGATCTCCGCCTGGGTCTGCTGGAGCTGCGCCTGGCTGAGCTCCACAATCGAGCTGAGGCCTAGCTTGTATCGCGTCTGAGCAAGATCAAGCGCCTGGTTCGCCTGGGCCAACCACTGCTCACTCACGCTCACACTGCTTCCTGGCTTCACTCCTATTTCATCGCAAAATCACCGCTGTTCCATTTACACGCGTTCGCGGCTACGGTAAGCAGACAATATGGGCGCGACGGATCAAACCAGGGGCCAAACGTCCAAGTTGCTTGCCATCATCGATGACGATGAATCGATGCAAGACTCGCTACGGGACTTAATAGAGTCGACTGGGCTCGTGGCGCGGTGCTTTGGATCGGCGGAAGAATTTCTTGAATACGATTTACACCGTGAAGTCGGGTGTCTGATAGCTGAGATCCAAATGCCGGGGATGTCGGGTTTGGAACTGCAGGCCACGCTCAAAGAGGAGCAATGCAATGTTCCGATCATCTTTATTGCAAGCAATGGGGGCTCCAGGATGCGGATTCAAGCGATGAGAGAGGGCGCAGTCGAGTTCCTGGCGAAACCGTTGGATTATCAACTATTGCTCAAAACGGTCCGAGCAGCACTTGATTTGTGAGCGAACGGCTAAACAATCGGATCGAATGAAATGATAGGAGGTTTCTAGTGCCAGAGTATGCAACCGTCACGTACCCTGAGGGAGACCAACCTGATCGAAGATTCGAGCGGATCATCGGCAAGAGCGCTGCCCTCGAATGTGTTCTCGACCAAGTGGAGCAGGTTGCGCCCACCGACTCAACTGTCCTCATCGAAGGAGAAACCGGTACCGGAAAAGAGCTCATCGCACATGCCATCCACAATGCAAGTCAGCGCTATGGACGCCCGTTTATAAAGCTAAATTGTGCGGCGATTCCGCTGGATCTTCTGGAAAGCGAATTGTTCGGTCACGAGAAGGGTGCCTTTACCGGTGCAATTGCGCAGAAGATCGGGCGCTTCGAAACGGCCGATAAAGGTACCCTGTTCTTGGACGAAGTCGGTGACATCCCTCCCGCCCTGCAGCCGAAGTTGCTGCGTGTATTGCAAGAGCAGGAATTCGAGCGACTAGGCAGCGGTCGCACGCACAAAGTGGATGTCCGGCTGGTGGCGGCAACCAATCGCGATCTGGTGAAGATGGTCGCTCGCGGGCAATTTCGCAGTGACCTGTATTATCGTCTGAATGTCTTCCCCATCTTGCTGCCCGCGCTCCGAGAGCGCCGGGAAGACATTCCTGCTCTTGTCACGCATTTCGTGAAGCTGTTTAGCCGCCGTATGGGGAAGCAAGTCGAGTCGATTCCTCCGGAAACCATGGCTGCCTTCCAGTGGTACTCCTGGCCTGGCAACATTCGCGAGTTGCAGAANNGATGAGAAGGTTGGGCATCTCGCGGCCGATCCCTCAGGAAGGAACAGACCTGTTCAGCGTGGCACGGGGGCATGCTCAGATTTGAAAGCGTTACTGCCGTTCCATTGTGGAGTCGCATGGGGCGGTCGTGGGCGAGCGCTAATGATGGACGAGGTGCAACATTGCATTTCACTTTACCGATTCAGGCCACGGAGTCGTCACCTTTGGTTGCCTAAGACATTTTGTTTCCTGAGATTCCGATCCTCAACTGGAAAGGGATCAAAAATGCAAAAAGTTCGCTGGGGTCCCCGCTTTTGGTTTCTAGCTATCGTCTTTCGCCACGTCGACAGATCCAGTTCGTCGATCGAGC
>PMWW01000049.1 GCA_003165795.1 Acidobacteriaceae bacterium | reverse complement strand
AATCGGAGTTTCTGGGGAGACTTCTGGCCTGCGTCGACGAGAGTCCGTCCTGGCCCATTCATTCAAAGTCGCCCCCCTTCCCGGTCGAACTCGTCTCAATTCACGAGGAGGCAATTTTTCAACAGTTCCCTTGTCAGTTATCTTGCAGGCAACCCTTCTGCCTTCTGCCGGAGGTCCCTCTGTGCCACTGCTAGCTTGTAAGCGACGTAGTACTTGTAGATGTTTGAGACGTAGGTGACCGTCTCCTGCCCAATGTCCTTGGCGGCAACCAATTCCACATTGTTAAACCAGACGTTGGGGTCAAGGCCCGAATCGGCCGCTTCTTTGCGCAGCCTTACGATGCGGTTCGGCCCGGCATTGTAGCTGGCAAAGACAAACAGGGTCTTGTTCAACTGGTCGATCTTGGGGTCATTGAAGTAGGTGTCATCAATGTTGCGCAGCATCTTGACCCCGGCATGGATGTTGCCGTCAGCTGTACTCACGTTGGGAATGCTGATGGGAGACGCGGCCGCGTACTTGGGAATCACCTGCATGATGCCCACCGCTCCGCTCGGGTTCTTTTTGCTCTGATCCAGCCGAGACTCCTGATAGCCCTGGGCCGCGATCATGAGGTAGTCGAAGTCATACTCCCCAGAGTACTTTTGGAAAAGCTCAAGGTTCGCCTGGAACTTCTTCATCTCCTCCGCCGAGGTGGAATTCTTCACCCACTTGGTATTTTGCAGATAGCGGCGAAGCAGGGTACTGCCGAACGATGTTCCCACGGCGTGGGACGAGACAAATTCGTCGACAAGCTGTTTCAATTGCGGATTGCTCTTGCGCATGACCCACGCTAGTTGGCCGCCAGTGGCGATCGTCAGTTCCGGATGCGGTTGAATCTGATCGAGCACCTGCGACCAAAGGGCAGCTCGCTGTTTCGTGGTAACCGTCGCTGGGATCAGTCCCGCATTCACCATCTGCACTTGGTCGTCGTCCGTCAAGTTCTTGTCTGCCGCTTTAATTATGATCGGCGTCTTACCCGCTTTTTGCAGATCTTCGTTGGCCTTCTGCAAATTTGCGTAATAGGTGGTCAGCGGATTGGCGTACACCTCTTTTCCTCCCAGGTCAGCGAGACTCGAGACCGCTCCGAAGTTCTTTCCCGTTACGATGATCTGGGAGACGTCAGTCATGATCGGCGTCGAGAAAGCAACTCGCTGTTCACGTTCGGGCGTGACCACGATTCCGTAGGCGATCAGGTCTCCTACCCCTTCGTTCAGGGCGGCCTCAATCTGGTCGACGCGCATGGGAAGGAACGTCACCTTCACTTGTAGCTTGCCGGTCTTCAGCTTCTGATTGGCGAACTTCTGGAACTCTTCCAGCGCCTCGTACATCACGCCTCGCGGCTGCCCCTTGTCGTAGAAGAAACTGATGGGGTTGAGTATGACGAGTGCCCTGATGTTGCGGTTCTTGGTCATCTCGTCGAGGTCGCCGGTGCGGCGCCCGAATGCCTTTGGAAAGTCGATGCTGCC
This sequence comes from Acidobacteriaceae bacterium, assembly GCA_003165795.1. Classification (GTDB taxonomy): domain Bacteria; phylum Acidobacteriota; class Terriglobia; order Terriglobales; family Acidobacteriaceae; genus Bog-257. Next base: position 30,278 of record PMWW01000049.1, on the reverse strand, counting down.
CGACGCCGCCGGCGGCTCGTCGGGAGAAGACACCTGCGGAGCGGGCGCGCCAGCCGCCTCCTGTTTCGCTGGTTCCGTGCTGGCCGGAGGCTCAGCTTTCTTGCTACAAGCAGTCAACCCAAGAAGCAGAACGAAAGCTAGTGCGAACGTGGAAGTGCGACGGGCTGAAGTCGAGTTTACGGACATCATGTCCTCCTGCGCCGAGCTTAGTTAGAAGGGACGCACGCTCGGAGCACGACCGGTTCCAGTGCGGGCCCTGGCTGGCAGAACCCGCACGCGGCGACGTTCATCTAGTACGTCCGCACCTTGCCCATGCGCGGCGGCTTCACTGGCGCGGCCACTCCATAGATCACGGTGAAGCCCGAGCCGCCGCCCCGCGTCGAGGTTGGGAACGCCGGGTTCGGGACAACAGCGGCTTCGGGCACATTCCAGTTATTCGCGGCCCAGACGTTGCCAGCCGGATCGAGAGCCCAGCGTGTCCAGAGTGGCGAGCGTCGCGGTCTGGGAGCTGTTGAGTGGATCCAGCAGTACTTTGCCCCACCCGCCGGTCACCGGATCGACGAGGTTGGGAACGTTCCTGGCGGCGATCTTGAGTCCGAGCGGATTGCCGGAAATGCCGTCGCCGTTGATGAATCGCGCATTGGAGAACGCGGATGCGACGGTCGTGAGTTCGTTGATTGTCACGCTGGCCGGAGGATTGCTTCCCACAACCGCTAACAGCACGATGGCGGGGTTATCGCCACCCGCTTTGCTGGCCTTAGAAATGCCGCCGCTCGCCAGCAAATAGAGGATGCCGTCCTTGCTGGCACCTTTAGTCCGAACTTCAAACCGGCCGTCACCATTGGTCTTGGTCTGACCGAGTTGTTTGGGAGCACCTGCGCCCGCCTCCCACAAGGTTATGGTTGATTTGGCGATTGGGGCGCCTCCGCCCGAGACTTGGCCTTTAATGCTGTCGGCGGCAGAAGCTGCTCCTGCCAGCAAGACGCAAAGAGGCAGTACGCCTAGCACCAACTTTAAGACGTGTTTTCTGGTATCCATGTGTCTTTCCCCTCCACTTGGCTTCACCGCGATTCGTTCCTGGCGCTCATGTCATGAACTGCGGTGAGTAGGCATATCTGTCTGTTGCGTGGTAGCGGTAAGGCCAATTCTTCGTGACGCTCCAGACTACGGAGGCGGGCGGACAATCTGCTGTGAGCTATGTCACAAGACGATGGCGCATTGCATGGGTAGTTGCTTTCAGGGATTAGTGTTGTAAGCTCTCGTAGCCTACCTGAGTCGGACACAATGGTCAGCGAAGCATTCGCTTGTCACACTGGCCAGAAACCGGCTTGCGGGAGATTACTCCCGATAAGTCTTAGTGCTTAGGGCTTAGTGCTGTATCGGAAGCGNNGTTGGAGCGGCGAAGCGTCGCACAGAAGAGTTCGGCATAGGCTGAAAAAATAGGTGACAGAGCACTCCGGGCGCGAGGAGACCAGAGACCTCCGTGGGTGCCGGGGCACGAGTAGAGGCCGACGATGAGGATAGAGATTCATGCTGCGCACTGCTCGGGTTGAGGTGGAGAGGGAAGCAGGAGTTGAGCCGCGGTGAGCCGTTCAACCACGTGCATGGTTGCACCGCAGACTGGACAGTTCCATAGCGACTGAGGCTGATCGGCGGGCGGCGATGCCGGTGAAGCAGTTAGGTTCTCCGAGGGGTGGAGCAGTTGGCAGCAGAGCGGCAGGAGGATGGCGCGTTGCCGGTTGGCCAGAAATCCGAAGTTACGGATGCGCACGAAGCCGCGTGGCAGCAGATGGAGCAGGAATCGGCGCAAAAACTCCTCGACCTCCAGAGTCATGAGCCTCTGCTGGTTGCCATGGGCGGAGTCTAGGATGGATGTGCTTGTGCGCCAAGCCGGCGCGCTCAGCGGCGTTCTGATAGGCAGTCCAGAGGACCTTGGTGGTGACCGGATAAGTTGCGGTATGCCATCGGTTGCCGGGAAACAGCCACTCTGTCGGCTTGCGTCTGAGCCCGCGCCAGTAAGTGCGCAGCGCTTCGAGAAGCTTCGGGCTCAGCATGACGTCTCGGTCCAAGCCGCCCTTGCCTCCCCGGATATGGACAACCATGCGCTGACTGTCAATATCGCCGATCTTCAGATGCGCTGCTTCGGCGCGACGTGCCCCGGTGGCATACAGCGTCATTAGCAGGATGCGGTGGAAGGGGCTTTCTGCGGCGTCAATCAGACGGGCGACCTCCGCCTGGCTGAGCACCTGCGGAAGGTGACGAACCTTCTTGGGATATGGCGCTGCTTTTGGCCCAAACTAATCGGCAGAGTCGCTGCCGTCCAATCACTTTTCGGATGTCGATTATTCCGGCAAGGCATAAGAGTTGGGCATCAGGTCCGCGCTTGCGATTACGAACAAGATGGCGATTTCTCACTCGCTATTACCGAACATCTCGCCGCTAGGCCTTGAGTCCCAGCGTCACACCTTCTCAATCACGCCTAATATCAAATAGCCACCGACCATCACGTTCCGAGTTCCTGGCACTCCGGCGCGGAGGAATTGAGAGCGGCCACTTTGCGTGCGTAGATGCTAATGCCGGGCATGGCACTCAGCCCGTGGGCAAAGATGCTTAGCACTACCGTCAGCATCACGGTTGCTCGAATTGCAGATTCGCTAGGGAGATGAAGTTCCTGCTCTAGATACACCAATCCCAGAACAATCGACGCAAGCCCACGCGGGCCAAACCAGCCCATAAAGAGAACGGAGGGTAGGCTAAGGCGTGTCCCAAGAAGCGCGACTGCGACTGGCAACATCCGCACCACTGTCAGACTCAGGATGGCATAGACCCAAGTGGCAGGCGTGAATTGCGCCCAGTCGCGCACTACGACCATGCCGAACAAAAAGAACACAGCAAGATTAAGAATCTGTCCCCATTCTTCAGCGAACTCAACGCTGTGTTTCCCTGCATCCTTGAACGGTATCTGTATGGCCAGACCAGCGACGAACGAAGCAATGAACATACTGGCGTCAACCATTTCCGCCAGCGCCAGGCAAAGCAGGGGCAACGTGACGACGGCGATCTGTTGAAACGATTCAGCCAACCAGTCTCGGCGAGTGGCGGCACGCAGTAACCAGCCCCCGACCAGGCCGACCGCCATCCCGACAACCACCCCTAAACCCAACTGCTCCCCAATGAACTGCAGCAAGCTCGCGGCCCCGCCTTCGATCTTTGCCGCCGCTAGCGCCATGAAGAACAGCAGGAAGGGCACCGACAGCCCGTCATTGAGCCCAGCTTCAACGTTAAGTGCTTGGCGAACCCGCATGGGAACGCGCAGGCTGCTCACGACAATCTGGCCTAGCCCGGCGTCGGTCGGGGCAAGAATGGCGGCCAGAATACCTGCTTCCCAAATCGACAATTCTGGAAATACCAGCCGGGCAACAATCCCGCCCAGAAGTATGGTCAAGAGCAGCCCGGTGCTTAGCAATCGACCGGGCAGCGTTCCTATTCTCCGCAGCACGGTGAGGTCGGTTCGGCTGGCGTCGGTAAATAGCAGCAGCACCAAACCTAGCTCGGCGAGTCGGAGAAACACATTGGCTGTCACGCCAGCCTCGGCAACGTGCATCCAGACTGGAGACATCGCCATCCCCGCAACCGTGAAAAAAATAGGGGCGGTGATCGGCGTCCGCGCTGCCCTTCTTGATAGGAGGGCATACGCAAAGAGAAGTGAGACGAAGATAGCAGCGGTGGTCATCCCAATTCTGGCGTTCTCTTGCGTCACCAGGGCAAGGCCAGTCCTTCCAAGTATCCACCCAAATCCTCACAATGGAAGACCTAAAGTTAACCTTGAGCCGTCATCATCAACGGTATGTGATTGCAGCCAGCCAAAGCTTGGGATCGCATAGCTGGTGCGAACCCGCCAACTCGTACGAAATCACCACCCGTCCAAAACTCCCGTCGACCCAGCTGCCCTTGAGCTATCGACGGTGGCGAACAAAACGCGAAGGCTGGGTTATACTCGTCGGGTGGGTGGCGAGCGGGCATCATCGGTGCGGCAGCGGTACGCAGGAAAGATTTGCTGCGAATGCATACTCTTCTTTGGAGGCAAAGTCTCTAGTCGCCCACGCTCACCTCTTCTTCGAGCGAACAGTGGGATACTCTTCCTGGTCTAACGTGGCCGTGTGGTCGAATGAGTGTCTGGTCACAAGTCCCCAGACCATGCCGCCCTGTGACGAGGCTATTCGGCTGCACGTCGATTCTTGTGACTTAAGTCATAGTGAGACGTGTTTGCCGCCCCTATGCTGGTCTTGGAAAGCAATCCAGACAGGAAGGTCCATACGATGTTCTGTTATCAATGCGAACAGACCTCAAAGGGCGAAGGCTGCCAGGAAATCGGCGTCTGCGGGAAAGATGAAACCACCGCAATTCTTCAGGATCTGTTAATTCATGCAGTCAAAGGCATCTCCATGTACGCGCATCGAGCCCGTCAACTTGGCGCGGCTGATCCGGAGATCGATGCGTTCACCATCCAAGCCATCTTCGCGACGCTCACGAATGTTAACTTCGATCCCCAACGACTGGTTGAACTGATTCGTCAAGCCGTTGCCACGCGAGATATTGCTCGCGATCTATATGAGCGGGTCAGCGCCGAGCGGGGACAAGTTCCAGATGCACTTGCGGGGCCGGCCACGTGGGTTCCAGCCTCTTCACTGAACGGCTTACTTACCCAGGGCCAGCAAACGCTTCTTCCTGTCCGTTTCCTCAGCGAGGGCAAGGAAGTATCAAACCTGCAGGAGTTGGTGCTTTACGGTATTAAAGGAGTTGCCGCGTACGCGGCCCACGCGCTGGCGCTGGGCGCGGGTGACCCGACTTCGTTCGCGAAGATTCACGAAATCCTCGACTTTCTCACCCATCCTTCTCCTGCCGCGGACGAATTACTGGCCACCGCACTTGCGGTCGGTGAACTGAACTACCGGGTCATGGAAATTCTAGACAAGGCGCACACCGAGACCTTCGGCCATCCACAACCGACCAAGGTTCGATTGCACCCGCGCAAAGGCAAAGCCATCCTCGTCTCCGGCCACGATCTTCACGATCTCGACGCCCTCCTCGAACAAACCAAGGGGCTCGGAATCCAGGTCTACACCCACGGCGAAATGCTACCGGCGCACGGTTATCCCAAGCTGAAGGCCTATGAGCACCTTGCCGGAAACTACGGTGGCGCCTGGACGGATCAGTGGCATGAGTTCGCCGAATTTCCGGGAGCGATTCTCATGACTTCCAACTGCATCCAAGAACCCAAATTCACTTACAAGGAACGCATTTTCACGTCGGGAGCAGTAGCGTGGCCCGAGGTGACGCATATCGCCGACCACGACTTCGGACCGGTAATCGCCGCCGCTCTGTTCGCGCCCGGCTACTCTGAAGACGGCTCCGACGAGGAGATCACCGTCGGCTTCGGTCATAATGCTGTGCTCAGTGTTGCCGGCCCTATTATCGAGGCCGTGAAGTCTGGCGCCGTGCGCCACTTCTTCCTGATCGGGGGCTGCGATGGAGCGCGCTCTGGCCGAAGCTACTACACAGAGCTGGCCGAATTGATTCCCAACGACTGTCTGATCCTCACCCTGGCCTGCGGGAAGTTTCGTTTTAACAAGCTGGACTTTGGTGAAATCGGCGGCCTGCCACGCCTGCTCGACGTAGGCCAGTGCAACGATACATACTCGGCTCTCCAAATTGCACTTGCCCTCTCCAAAGCTTTCGGCTGTGGGGTCAACGATTTGCCACTCTCGCTGGTCTTGTCCTGGTACGAACAAAAGGCGGTCGCCGTGCTGCTCACACTACTCCACCTGGGAGTGCGCAACATACGCATTGGTCCGACGCTACCCGCATTTCTCTCGCCCGCGGTGCTCGAACTGCTGCACGAGAAGTTCAATCTCATGGCAATCAAGACTGCGGATGAAGATCTGGCTGCGATGCTTGCCTGAATCCGAAGTCCGGCGAAGTGGCATTCGCCGGACGTTCCGCGCATGCGGTGGCTCGTGCTCTGAAGGCCTCGCAAGGAATTCAGAACTACGACGTCAACACCATGGCCACACGGCAGGAAATGCGCTCCTATGTGTGCGGTCAATGCCATGTCACGTACTATTTTCAACCACCGAACAAACGCCTCACCTTTCCTTGGGCCAAGGGCTTGAGGGTTGAAGACATCATTGCGGTAGAAGACGAACAGAAGATCAAAGAGTGGGACCACCCTGACAGTGGCGCGGGACTGATCAAAGCCCGTCATCCGGAATTTGAGATGTGGAACCAGGGAGTGCATGCGCGTTCGGGCGTGGCCTGCGCCGATTGTCATATGCCCTATATGCGGCAAGGTGGCCTCAAGATCAGCGACCACCAGATCAACAGCCCACTGCTCAAGATCAATCGCTCCTGCCAAACCTGCCATCACTTTCCCGAAGAGGAGTTGAAGGCGCGAGTGGAGGACATCCAGGACCGCTTTTTCAATCTGCGCAACACTGCACTCGATGCCCTGGTGGACCTGATCGAAGACATCAAGGCGGAGAAGGCGAAAGGCGCCACCGATGCACAACTGGCGGCGGCTCGCACTTACCAGCGCAAAGGCCAGTTCATGATCGACTTCGTGATGTCCGAAAATTCAATGGGCTTCCATGCACCCCAGGAAGCCACACGTATTCTCGGAGACGCGATCAATCAGTGCCGCCTCGGACAGTTGAGCCTGCATGGAGCCCCGGCGCCAAGCCACAATCCGCCCAACATTGAGAACGTGCCGCCGTCGCCGGGTCCGGCCGCATCGCCCGCCAAACAGACCATGAAACAGGAGAAGTCCGCGACCGTAGCGCAGTTGCACCAGCACTGATGTGAAGGACGCATCTACGGCGATTCAGGGGACGTGCTCCCTTAAGGCTTGTTCCAGAATTCGACGGGCGGGCCGGTCAAATGTGAGTACAGATGTGGTTCTTCGGGAACATATCCGAGGTTGCGTGAAAACGAAGCATTGCCTCCATGGACCCTAGCACCATCGAATAAAATCTGTCCGGCGGAAGGCTCGATCAAGCCGGTCAACATCTTGACGGTAGTGCTCTTTCCAGAACCGTTCGGTCCGAGATAGCCGAGTATCTGCCCGCGACGGATGTTAGAGCTGACGTTCTGCACAGCAGGAATGCCGCTGTAGCGTTTTGTCAGACCCACTGCTTCCAGCATCTCGAAACTCCATAGACAAATGCCGCGAGATCAGCGCTGCCCGAAAATAGCCCAAAAGAAACTACCCATAAGCCCTAATGCAGTCAGGCCGGACACAAGGGCAATGGCTGCGATCTGGAGGTAGCTAGACATGGCCGTCCGAAGTGTCTCTCCACCGACACAGCGCCAGACACCCATCCCACCTACCCATCCGTCCCGTTGGCAGGCGTCGCGCATTTGATCTGCGAACACTTCGACCATCTCCTCCCCGAACTGGCGCCGAAGAGGCGACGGATAGAGACGCAAAAGGGCGGCATGGATTCGGCAGCTCATGCGGACTGAGGACGCCGGCGCCCCGAGATTCACGCTCTCTCCTGCAACATCAGTCGGTGTTCGAGCGCGAGTCTGACCACCGCGTCCATCCTGCCAACCTCGGCTTTGAAAACAAGTTTTCCCGTTCGAGTCAGGCGGTAGCATCGCCGTCGGCTGCCCGGGTCGGTATCGAGTTCTTCAATCAGCGACAGTTCAAGCAGACGCTGTAAGGCCGTGTACAGCGTACCGGGCCCCATCCGGAACTTACCGTCGGAAAGGACGGAGACCTCTTGCATAATCGCGTAACCATGCTTGTCACCCTGAGCCAGCGCAAACAGGATAAAGAACACAGCTGGTGTAAGAGGAAGCAAGTGCTGGAGATCTTCGGGAACGTAGTTGGTCCTTGACGGCATTCGCGGCCCTATTCCTTGTTATATCTTCGATTGATATATCATTAACTGATATACGTGTCAACCGGTACTTGAAGCGCTAGAACGGAAGCCACGGTTGCCTTGCTATCCGCACCCTGGAGCCCGAAGCTCCAATGGTTCCAGACTCCTTCCAGTTGTGATCTGCAGACTTGACTTCACTCGGCGTGTGAGATATCAAGAAAGCATAACTAAGGGTGAAGGAGTTCACCCCAACCGCTGTCCTACCGATACCGGGACAGATGATGACTCCTGACGAGGAAAACTTGTCGCGGAGTCATGTCTCTCCGGCGAGTTCCAGAGACAATTTAGAAGCAACCTTCGGATCTGAACCATTTGCGCAAAACGAACGGTTGAAAGAGTAGCGGTGGCCGATCATAGCATCACGTTAAATCCCAGCCAACGCCAGCGCTTGCTGGTCACCTGCAAGCACATCGACAGCCTGCTGGGCGACATTGAAGAAACCCTGAACGGCGCGGCGTCTAAGAGTGTCTTCCCCAGCTACGTTGGTGATATCAACCCCCTACAGCGGAAGACCATTGAGGATTACATTGCGCGGCTTCGCGGGCAACTCTTGAAAGTGTTGGCCGGCCAGTCGCTAGCTCCGCCAGAGCCGCACATCTCGGCATCGCATTCGATCCATGTCGGCCTCACCTTCGTCGAAATTGCGATCGCGGAACTCGATCCACGCTACATGCGGGGTTACGGTCCCGTATCGGAGCAAGGTCAAACTGATCTTTACGGCGTGGTAGCGGAGCTGCAATCCGCCGTAAAGCAGATGCATCGCTACATCCTCCAGCTGCGCTCGGACAATCTGCCGGGGAAAGGTTCCGAAGTTGGGTGAATCAGGTTTCTGATGGGAAGGCTCTGTGTAGTCTCGCCGATTGGAGCAAGAAAAGCGATTGCAGGGTGACAAAAGAAGCATAATCAATTCGGCTCAAGTAAGTTCGCATCTGGCCGCGTTAGCAACGATAATTGACACAGATCCAGCCACAAAAGCAGCGCTTGCTTGTTGATGTGGATATTTACGGATAAAGAGAGGATCGCAAGGGTGCTGAAATATCTGATTGTTGGCGTCGGAGGTTTTCTCGGTGCGGTCGCCCGCTACATCGTCGCAACCTATATTGGAAGCCGCTATGGAGTTCGCTTTCCCTACGGCACGTTTGTGATCAACATGAGCGGCTGCTTTCTGATTGGATTCATTGTCACCTTGCTGGCGCGGACGACCGCTAGCCAATATTGGCGTTACTTTATTCCTATCGGATTCATCGGGGCCTACACAACGTTTTCAACGTTCGAATACGAGACGCTTCGGGCCGTGCAGGACGGCCAGTTCACTACAGGACTACTAAACGTAGCGTTCAGCGTCGTCGTGGGATTCGTGGCAGTCTGGGCAGGAGCTGCCATAGGACGAGTAGTCGTATGAGACCGAAAAATGCTTTTGCGTCTCAACCGGGCATTAGGCGCTAGGAGGGCAAGTGCTAACCACTGGGCCAGCTAAGAAAGTTACCGTCTACGTAATCGAAGGCCAGACCTATCACGGGACAGCTTGTTATGCTGCGATTCTCGATTACTTGTTCTTCCGCGGCATTTCCGATGCAACCGTCACTCGCGGCATCGCAGGGTTTGGGACCGACCACAAAATGCATACCAGCCGCCTGGTTGATCTTTCCGACCAGATGCCGATCAAGATTGAGTTCATCGAGAGTCCGGACCGGGTACAAGAAGTCTTGCCCAAGCTGGCAGAAATCGCCTGTCACGGACTAATCGAGGTCCACGACACAACCGTTATTCGGCCGGTGCCGCCCGGAGAGAAGCGCACGCCCGATATAGCGGCCGCCAAGCTTCAATCCAAGGCCAAGATGATGCGAATTCTGATCGGAGAAAGCGACAAGTGGAACGACAAGCCCCTTCACACAGCGTTGGTGCAGGCACTGAGGGCGAATGACATTGCGGGAGTAACCGTTTACCGGGGAATCCTGGGATATGGAGCCAATCGTCGCATCCACAAGGATTCAACCTTGAACCTCTCTCACGATGCACCGATTTTACTGACCGTCGTGGATAGCGAAGACAAGCTCAGGGCTTTTTTCCCGGTTCTCGATCAGATGGTGAAGCAGGGGCTGGTGGCCCTTTCCGATGTTGACGTAATCAAGTATTCCCACGCTCAGCCGGTCCCGGAAGTACAGGAGGCCCAGAAATGAAGCTGGAGGGCAAAGCCAAGATGCTGCGCATTCACTTCGGCGAGGACGATCAGTGGCAAGGGCGTCCGCTCTACCAGGCAATTGTCGAACGCTGTCGACAACTCGATATTGCCGGCGCCACCGTCTATCGTGGGATTGAAGGCTATGGAGCCAGCACGATAATTCGCCGCTCTCACCTGCTGCATTTTTCCTCCGACGCGCCGATCCTGGTCCAGATTATCGACACCGAAGAGAATATTCAGCGCCTGATCCCGGCCCTGGATGAGATGGTTGCCGAGGGACTGATCGCCATGTCTGATGTTGAAGTCATTAAGTATGTTCATCAGGGAGGACAGCGCTCGCAACCGTGATGCCGCAACCACAGGGTTCTGTTGCTCGGTCATCCGATGCGCAACCGTTGGCTCGGCTGGCCGAAATCGCTGAGCGACTAAGCGAAGCTTCCATCGAGGCCGACATCCAGCAACTTGTTGCAAGAATCGATGAAGGGCGCTTCTTCGTTGCCTGTGTTGGCCAGTTCAAGCGAGGCAAGTCGACCCTTCTCGACGCTTTCGTAGGGGAGCGGATACTTCCGACGGGCGTTGTGCCCGTGACTGCGGTGCCCACGGTACTGCGTTACGGAAATGAAAGAACGGCGCGGGTGCTTGTCGATACAAAATGGCTGACGATTGCGCCGGAAGACCTTCCGGCATATGTTTCAGAAGAACTAAACCCACAAAACTCGAAGCAGGTCGCTGGGGTGGAGGTGTTCCTCCCTTCACCTGCTGAGAGCGGAGGCGAGATCAGAGAATTCGGTCCACAAAACGTATACAGTGTGGTCTGGAGTTCTGGAGAATCCTTGTGAGACATGCGTTCTTCTGTCGTCGCGGCGCCACGGCGCTTTTCGCAGCCCTTTTGCTGGCTTTAACCACAGCGGTGTGCGCGCAGGACTCAGCCGGCCCCCAGCCTGCACCGCTACCTCCGCCGATTGCGGCGCCGGCAGACACGCCTTACCCCGGCACGATTTCTCTGCTCGTCGATCTCACCAACATCACCGATCGCGTGGTGAATGTACATGAGACGATTCCGGTAAAGGGGCGTGAGATTACGCTGCTCTATCCGGAGTGGATTCCTGGAACGCACTCCCCGTCGAACCCGTTAGCCAACATGGCCGGGCTGGTGGTGTCGGCGGACGGCAAACGCGTCGCCTGGGTCCGCGATCGGGTGAATGTCTACGCCTTCCACATCGACGTGCCGCAGGATGTAACGACGCTGGAAGTGAATTTTCAGTATCTGGCTCCGCTGCGGCCGAAAGACGGTCGTATCTCGTCCAACTTCGCCAACCTTTCATGGAATAACGCGCTTCTCTATCCGGCTGGCTACTTCTCGCGGCGCATCGAATTTTCTCCTGCGCTGCGATTGCCGCAGGCTTGGAAATTCGCTACCGCGCTGGAAGTTAAATCGCAGAATGGCAACCTGGTCCAGTTCCAACAGACTGCGTTGAATACTTTGGTCGATTCGCCGGTCTACGCGGGCGTCAATTACAAGCGCGTCGACTTGTCCACGGGCGCGGACAACCAAGTGTACCTCGATGTTTTCGCTGACACGGCTGCCGACCTCGCGATCACGCCGGAAGAGTTGCAGTATCACCGCAACCTGGTGAAGGAGGCGGAAAAGCTTTTCAACTCCCACCACTATGGTCACTATGATTTTCTTTTTTCGCTCAGCGACACGGTCAGCGGCAAGGGCCTGGAACACCACCAGTCCAGCGAAGACGGCACCCGGGCCAACTACTTTACGGACTGGGCTGCGGGGGTTGGCGGTCGCGCTCTGCTGGCCCACGAATACACGCATTCGTGGAACGGAAAATTTCGCCGCCCGGCTGACCTGTGGACACCCAACTTCAACGTGCCGATGCAGGACGACCTGCTATGGGTTTATGAGGGCTTAACCGACTATTACGGCAACGTCCTGACGGCGCGTTCCGGCTTGCGCACATCCGAGCAAGCACGCGACGTGATCGCGCAAACCGCGGCCAACTTCGAAATCAGCCCAGGACGCACGTGGCGTCCCCTGGAGGATACTACCAATCAGCCCATCATTTCGTCCCACGGCGCCGCTCCCGAGATCTGGCCAAGCTGGCAGCGTTCCTACGACTACTACCCGGAAGCAGATCTCATCTGGCTCGAGGCCGACACGAAAATCCGGGAGATGAGCGGCGGAAAGAAGTCTCTCGACGATTTCGCCAAACTATTCTTCGGGATGGATAACGGTAGCTACATCACCAAGACTTATACCTTTGACGACGTGGTCACGGCCTTGAACACGGTGCAACCGTACGATTGGACAGGGTTCCTGCGCACCCACATTTACGATCTGGCTCCGCAGACTCCGGAGAACGGGATTACCAACGGCGGTTATCGGATGGTCTACAACGACGACGAGCCGGAGTGGTTGAAACACCAAGACAGCTCTCGCGCAACCAGCTTTGCTACCTCACTCGGGTTCAGTGTGACCGCAGACGGCAACCTTGGAGCAGTGTGGTGGGACAGTCTGGCTTTCAAGGCAGGCATCACGCCGGATATGCAACTTCAGGCGGTGAATGATCAGAAGTTCAGCGTTGCGACCCTACGCGAAGCCATCCTCTCCTCGGAGAAGAGTAAAGAGCCGATCAAACTTCTGCTGAAGCGCGAAGACCAGTTTGTCACGGTCACTCTGGATTACCATGGCGGACTAAGGCACCCACACTTGGAGAGAGTAGCGGCAACGCCGGATCGCCTCGATGCGATATTCGCGCCGTCGAAGTAGAGAGCGCGCCGTAGCTGTGCGGCGGCTACCACTGCCTCGACTTGGGGACTGCGACACGCGTGGGGACCAATGTTGGCGGGCCCGCAATGACTTTTTGTGTCGCCAACCATGAGCAGCGGGTTCCGAGCCCGCTGTTCCGCCGGCGCGGATGGCCGGGCACACAAAGATTCAGCCGCGGGCCGGCGTCCGCGGCCAAGACAAATGCAGGGCCATTGAGCTATGGCAACAGTCCAAATACTGCGACCCCGGTTTGCGTACCCACGAATACCTTGCCATTGGCGATCATGGGAGTGATGAACTTGTTGCCTGCGCCAAACTGGTCGCGCGATCCCGCCTGATTGCTGTTGTATAACTCATGCGCAAGATTGGTGGCATCGTAGGCATACAACACCGCCGGGCTGCTGTTGGCTATCGCCCACACGATTCCGTTGGAAGTACCGCTGGCCGACACGGTGGGCGTCGTTCCCGGATAAGGGAAGGTTTCGGGGCTCTGCGACGCGGGCGTGGTAGAAAGCTTCGCGTTGGAGATGGCAAACGCTTTCAGGTTATCGCCCACGTCGCCATAATAGACAGTGTTGTTGAAGTACGCCGGGCTGGACCAGACACCTCCGGGCAAAACGCCGTCGATCTCCTGGTAGATGGCATTGTCGTTGTTGGGATTAAATTTTCCCATGTTGTCACGGTTGACAATGTAGATGTTGGTATCTTTGCCCGCTCCCACGGCGAGATGATGGACCTGACCGTTGTTGTCCATTAAGTCGGGCAATACGATGCAGCCGCCGGAGCCGAGATCCTCATCGGAGTCGGATTCCTGCACCGTGTTGTGCATGTTGAAATAGTCGGCGACGGTAAGCGTACCCGACGCGTTCGAGATCTTCATGAACGCATTGCCATAGTCGCCGTTAATGGGAAAACCTTGTGAGTTCAAGGTAGTGTCGAAGACGCCGTTGGCATCGAGGAAATAGATGTTGCCGGAAGAATCGGACGCCAGCCCATTGCCGGTCATCCAGATAGCGCCCTCATTACCGTTAGGGGTGACGTCGATCACCGAAGTTTGCGCCAGGGTGCGAGCGTTGTATGCCATCAGCCAGCCAGTGTAGGGTCGGTCGTCGCAGTGCGAGGTGAACGCGATGTAGATGGTGATGCCGTATTCCAAGAGTCCGGCCCGTTCGGCGAATTGTCCGGGAGCAAAAATGACCATGCCGTTTTGACTCCCGTCACCGGTGCCGGGATAGGTGGCCTGGATCTCTGTCGGACCGCCGAACAGCTCCGCACCGGTAGTGAGATCGAGAGCATGCAGACGCTGATGATAGTTGCCCGAGGAATCTTTGGTCATGGCGACGAAGTAGATGGCGCCGTTCGGACCGCCTGACTTATCGATCACCGGGGTGTTCGTGATTCCAATCTGGGGAGTGATTTGACTGCAACCATGATCGTCGCTGGGAGTCTCGCCCTGACCCAGCGCCGAAGATTTCCAATACTGCCGGCCGCTGTTGGCATCGAAGGCGTAAATGCTGTCGTTCTCGGTGACGACGTAAAGTACGTTATTCAAGTTGCCGCCGATGAATTGCTCGTTCACATAGAGGGGCTGGGCGTCCACTTTGCCGTCCACCGTATCGAATGCAATCTTCCCGAACGTAGTGGAGTTGACGTTGCTGGTGGTCAGGGTTGTTTCCTGGGAAGTCATTCCCTGCCGGTAGACATTATTGTGATAGGTAAGGACGTCGGTGGGATAAGGAAGTCTCAGGCCTGGGTTGATCGGCGGGGATTGAGCTGAGGTTGCTGCCGCGCCACTCGAGGCGGAAGCGGGAGCGGTTGCCGCTCCGCAATAAAGCGTTGCAAGGCCGATGAACAGGAGAGCGAACAACATAAGACTGATCGGATTTCGCACAAGTCACCCCGAATTGGAATACCGGCTAGAGCTGCGTAGATGCGCAAGTGCCAGATGAGGTTGTGAAAAGTTTAGAAAAAAGAGCTATGCTGAAGGGGCCCGTTGGTGGTGAATGAAATTTCTCAGACACTCTTTGAGTCTGCTCCGGCCATGGTGCGGAATGGCTTACCCAGTTTGCGGGGACGGGGCGACTCGCTGCTGAGGCTCTGATTCTCCATCCAGCTGTCCAGGATGCTCTTCTTGAACTTCCAGCGGTTGCCGAGTTTGAACGCGGGAATGGTTTCCTCGGAGACGTACTTGTAGAGAGCGTCGGGCGAAATTCCCAGGTACTGCGAGGCCTGGCGGATATTCATCACTTCGCGCGCATCGGCCATGCTGGCTCCTTGTGGACTTGCGGCTACGGCGTGAAAAAATTGCGGGAGTAATCCGAACGCAACTTATTGTAGGGGGCGCGACGCTGCTGCACCATAATCTAACTGTTGACCCCCACGACACCCGAGTGACGAGAAGGTCAACATCCGGGGCGGAAAGGTGCTTGCCCTGCCGCAACCGGCCGTGCAATTCCACCGCTGCGCTGTCATTCTGACTGGAAAAGCTCATTCTTGCAGCACTATCATTTAGGATGATGTCGGCTGGCAGGAGGCGTCGTGGTCTGTAGCGCTTGTGGATACGAAAACCAGGTGGGCCATCGTTTTTGCGGAATGTGCGGCATGCCTCTGCCTCATCGTCCGCTGACCGCACCGGGGGCAAACAGCACCCTGGACTTGACCCGCGTGCCCTTCGAAAACGGCAGTGGATCGCAGCACTCGGCGACAGGTCGAACCGGGGTGCTAACCGAGATGCCCAACTCCGGGGATTCGGCAGTTGCGGTTAACTCCGACGGGAATACGTCAGCGCAGACAACCGTTGACGCCAGAGCCACCTCGGACGAAGCGCTCGCCGCCGAGCCACTTGCGATTTCTAGCCAGGAGCCACCGCCCACAGAACTGGTTCCCGATCTCCCGCTGGACGAGTACATCAAGACTTTCCACTACGAGCCGCCCCGCGATCCGATAGAGATCACCATGCGCGGCGATGCTTCTGTGCAGGAATTGGACGTTCCTCGGAGCGAGGCGCCCACGTCTGAAGTCTCGAGCGTGGCAGCTGACGCCATTGCAACCTCGATCACCGCAACTGACGGCGCGACGCCCGCAGCCGGAGTAACTGATGTCCCCGGCGCCTCGACCGTTGCAACGGGCACTTCTATCTCCGCGACCGTCGCCGCGGACGCTACCCCAACCTCGACCACCACGCCCGAGCCAATAGCGATTAGCGAGACGACGACCGCTGCTGAGGCGGACGTGGACAGCCGGTTGGGATTGGAACCTGAAGGTGCGGTCGAAGCGCGCATCGAGCGGCCCCGCTTTCTCGACATCAACGAACCGCGCTCCGAGACCAAGCCTGCCTCAGGAACGTCGACCGTCGTTGGGCCATCGTTTCTGGGACTGAGCGATGTGCCGCAAGTGGCCGAGGAGCCTTCTGTCGTCGCTGCCGAAGCCGCAGAACCTGCGCGCGGGCGTGGGCGGCTGTGGTTGGCGGCTGCGGTAGTCCTGATATTTGCGGCATTAGGTGGGATGGAGTGGCGCGCCCAGAGGAACCAGACCGGCAATGGTCCGGTCGAGATCATCAAGAAGAAGATTCGCGACTGGAAGCACCAGAATCCATCACAAGGTAGCAGCGAGTCTGCTGCGCCGGCCAGTTCCAGCGACAGCAGCGCCAAGCCCGAGATGCAGGTGCAGGACCAGTCGAAGCCTGCGCCGCAAGATCAGGCGACGGCCGCGAGCGGGCCGGCTACCAGCATAGCGAATTCTACGAGTGCGGCCACTACACCCGAGACCAATGCGGCCACACCGGCATTGACTGCGTCGGCGAAGACGCCGACTGGAAGCCAGGTTCCGGCGGTTGGACAAGGGCCGCCAGCTCCGCTGAAGCCAACCCCTGCGCCCCGCGACACGCAAGCCGCAGCGGGAGAGAATGCGGCAGTAAATCAGACACCGGAGGGCGCTTCGAAGCCCGCTTCGTCGCAAGAGGCACTACCAACCGCAGTGGAGAAACCCAAGGCGACTCCTCCTGCAACCGACAACCAGGAAGCGCCCGTCAAGCAAGCTACCCTGGGCGCTGACGAGATGGCGAAAGCCAAGAACGCCAGCGATTCGGCGGCGGCAGCCGCATGGCTGTGGAAGGCAACGGCCAAAGGTAATTCCGACGCGCCGGTGCAACTGGCGGACATGTATGTGAAGGGCGACGGCGTGCCCCGCAGTTGCGAGCAGGCGGTGGTGCTGCTGAAGACTGCGGCGGAGAAAGAGAATGCCCGCGCGCGCAATCGTCTGGCTGCGATGTACGCCACCGGAAACTGCGTAAGCCGGAACCGGGTGGAAGCTTATCGCTGGGTGAGTTCGGCGCTGGCCACCAATCCCAATAGCCAGTGGGCGCAGCAGAACCGCGATCTCCTCTGGCAGCAGATGACTCCGGAGGAGCGTGCGGCGGCGGGGAAATATCGCTACAGCAAGTGACGCCGGGCAAAGGTTCAATCCGACGGTTCTGAAATACCGCCGGCTGAAGCCGGTTAAGAGGATTGAAAACGGTGACTCGGACGCGAACCTGAAGGTTCGCACTACCAGAACAGACCCAACGCAGCCGTCGCCATCGCAACTTGCGAGATTGCGGTTTCGTCCGCGACTGTCGCGACCACTACCCCACACCGCGTTCATAATGTTTGAAATCGGTGATGCCGGCGACTACTGTCTCCGCCAGCGCCAGCGCGCCGAAGACCTTGGCTTCGGGTTCGTTGGCGAAACCCATCAGGCGCGGCAGGGTAGCGGTGACAGCAGCCAGCCCCGCCATCAATACGTCCGTGGGTTCTATAGCTGATGACGTCGAGCGCTCCGGCGGGATAGTCCGTGAGCATCATGTTGGCGGCTGAAGCTCCGCCGCAGATCAGCGAAGCGATGGCGGCGCGCCGGTTGCGCTGCCAGAACCGCGCCGCCATCAGCAGGAACGAGCCGGCGATGGCGCAGTCGAGGACGACGTGAGTTGAAGGTTTAACCGTTTTGGGCATTCTGCCCGTGACGATTTGCAGACCTAGCGGCCAGAGCGGCATGATGAACCTCAGTGAATTCTTAGTGGACGGCGAACCGGATTGTACGCCTGAAGAAAAGATGCCGGACTGCGACGAGGAGTTGGTACGCTGGGCAACGCTGTCTGGCTTACCCGCCTTTCGGCCGACTAATTATTTACTATTGAGGCTGTAATCGACCGAGCCCGTTTGTCCCACGCGCCGAAACGGAGGGAATTATGCCAACCCGTCGGGCTACGCCCCAGAACATCGACGAGTACATCGCATCGTTTTCGCCGGAGGTNNACCATCAGCTACAACATGCCGGCGTTCACGCAAGACGGTATTTTGGTGTACTTCGCTGCGTTCAAAAAACACATCGGGTTATATCCGCCGGTAAGGGGCGACGCAAAACTGGAGAAATCCATCGCAAGCTACGCCGGAGAGAAGGGCAACCTGCGATTTCCGCTCGATCAGCCTATTCCGTATGAACTAATCGAAAAGATTGTGAAGCTCAGAGTGAAGCAGAATAGGGCGAAGGCTCGTGCATCTCAAAGAGGGTAAGGTTCGGGATTCGTCTGAAAGCCACGAGGGGAGAGGATTTTAGGCGAATTCACCCCCAAATGACGCTCCTCAAGAAAAGGGAAGAGCCCGCGCCTTACGGAAAGGCATGACTTGCTTCCCGACCCACAAGAGATGGGGCGATTCCTTTAGAGGCTGACGGGTTCCTATTGAAGCCGGCTGTTCGCCGAAACAGAGCGTGAAGATCATACTCCGGTCGGATTGACCTGCGCCCAGCTTGAACCTACCCTCCTACACCAACGGCAGCCCGCTGACCACGACCAGCGCGCTCTTGATGATCGACGGCCATGTCAGCGTCCCGAGCGCGTCTGCCTTCTCTTTATCGAGCAGGACGCAGAAGTTGGGATACGCATCGAGAATCGTCCTACCCGTCGGCGTCGGCTGCATGAAATCAGGCTGCATGCTGAGCCAGGCGGCCACTTTGCGGATCACGGTCGGGGGCTTCTGATCGTGATCGGGCGGATCGTACCCGGCCAGATCCGAAATGAACTTCTGGTGTATAAAATGCTCCGGCACGAGCGCGACCCAGTTGTGCGAGGTTGCGGTCCCTTCCTTGAGATAGCGTATCCCGAGGGCGATGCCCAGTTCGAGGGGCATGTTGAACCGGCCGAGGTTTTCGGCGCCCTGGCCTTGGTATCTGGAGAGATCATGGATGGAGTACTTCGATTCCATCAGCCCTCTCGCGATGCGAACGATACGCGGATCGGCTTGGCCTTCAGTCTCATGCGCGCAGCGCGGCGTGAAGCCTTTGGCGGCAACCGTCAGCACGATGGCGTGAAAGAGGGGCTGGAAGTCGTCGTCGAAGGGGCAGTTGATGAAGACCGACCTCTCGTATGCCGCGGACACGCTATTTGAGACCGCGCAGAGCCGCGCGCTTGACGTCCTCGCGCTCGAGCTCGACAGAGTATTCCCTGAGACTCTTCACGGCCTGCTCGCGGGCATCCCGCCCACGCTCCAGCTTTACTTGGTCTATCGTGTCTTCGGGCTTGCCAAGAGCCGCGGCAATTCGCTCAGCCAGGCTGTCGAAATCAATCGAGGATGGGTCTTCCACGATGAGCGCGTTCCTCGTTCCCAGGAATCCCGGGATATCGGTCGATCCGATGACCACCGGAATCATCGGCTTTTTCGCGTCGAGGTAGAACTCGTGGTCGGTGATCTGCTCCCAGTCGAAGCGCTGCGGCGAATCCGGTTCAGCGCCAGGTCCGACAAGCACCACAAAGGCACCGGCGGCCTCGATCGCGGCAGCCACCTGTTGTTTCCAATCTACGCCCGTAGCCAGGTCACGCGTGTCCAGCCAAGCCTGCACGCCGCGATGAGTGAGCCGCTCGTAAAGCGCCAGCGCCGCGCTGCCGTTTTGGTGCGAGTGGGAGATAAAGACCTTCATTTTTCCAAGCCTCAAAGTGCATTATACCTGGGTTCGGGCCGGGGACTGTCCCCAGTACGAAGACATCTCGACGCGGGGGCGGTCACGCTTGCCCGAGTCGCGCCCGCATCTCCTAGCCGACGGCGGTCATTCGTCCATCTCATAATGGGTTGATTCCGTTGAAACACCCTTCAATTTAAATACCGTGGTAGAGCCACTTCAATTAGCGAGTTTTTCAACAGCATCGGTAAGCTTTGAGACGCTCGCGGGGACAGTAAACATAGGTTTCTGCGGCCGAAAGGACTTTCATTCAGCCCTAAGTCTTATTTCGCGCCAGCGCGCGGCGGATGGTTTCGTCGAGAGCGGATTTGGCTGTGGTGTACTCCTCGGGCGAGACCTTGCCTTGCTGGCGATCGATCTCCAGTTGGAAGAGCTCTTCCTTCATCGCCTCCAGCAGCAGCGCTTGACGATCGCGCGGAGTTGCCGTGGGCTCGATGTAGTCGGCAAAGTCGCCGGCCGCCGTGGGAGAGTCAATCTCGACAGCGCCCGACGCTCCCGCTGCCGCCGTCGCGACGCGGGGACGGTTCGACCGGGAAACCACGAATGCGCCACCCATCACCAGCACCAGCGCGAAGGCGCCGAGGATGTAAGCGCGATAGTCGTGCAGAGGATCGGGCGCGTCGATGGGGGCACCCAGACCTCCGCCGGGACGATTGTCGTTGGCCGCCGCCTGCGAGCCGCCCATTGCCCCACCAGAAGCAGCCGCGCTCTGACCGTCTTGGCCACCCTGCGCGCCTTGTTGATTGTCAGCCTGGAAGATTCCCGCACCCGCGACGCGGAAGCTGAGGTCCTGTCCCGGCTTGACGCCGGTGGCGACCATTACAACCGACTGCGGGTCCGACATCGACTGGAACTGTTGCGCGTCCTTGGGGGTGAAGGTCATGGTCTTCGGCATCATCACCACGAAGTGCTGCACATCGCCCAGCGGCTTGGGCGAGATGCTGGCCTCGCCGCTGTAAGGCAGATGATAGGAAATCTGAAACTGCGTCTCGCCAGGCCGCAGAGGATAGCTGAGCAGGTAATGGTTCTTCTGGGCGCCCGGCGTGGTGTCGGTCGCGATCGGCTGTCCGCCGGGCCCCTTGGCCTGGGCCGATTCCAGCTCGGCGCCCTCGGGCAGAACAAACTCGAAGGTGCCCTTGTCATTGGCTACAGTCCGCGGCGGCTCCGACTTGTTGGTCAGGGCATAGAGAGAGATTCCCTGGAGCTGTTTGCCGTCGCTCTGCAGGCGATCGACCTCGACCGTCTGACTGAGGCCGTCGACTTTCTTGGCCGAGTCGTACACGGTGAGTTCGGCGCTGGTGCTGCCGGGCATCAGCGGACCGCCCTGCGGAAAGTAGTTCACGCCATCGTGCGTGGCGCGCACCATGTGCGGCGCTTGATTGTCTTTTGGGGCGGGGAATGAGAACCGGCCTTGAGCATCGCTCTTGGTGCTGCCGATCTCCTGCATGCCCTGCGACAGAGAGAGCAGCGTGACCTCGTCGCCGGCGGAAGGCTTGCCGGTGGTGCCATTGGTGATCGTGCCGGTAACGTTCTGGGCGGCGGCGAAGGAAGTGAGCAGCAATAAGCAGACGAGAAGGGTTGCGATTGACCGGTGTGGGCAGAGCGGGCCTTTAGGCCTGCGCGGCGGCGCGCTCGATTGTTGGCGGGCTTTAACCCTAGTGAAAGTCAGCACGAAGATGATAATCCCTTTCCGGATGGTGAGCGACACAGATCTATCGCTCGCTAAAGCGGGCTCAGAACCGCAAAGAAAAGACTGCTGAGACGTGGGCCTGAAGGCCCGCTCTACCCAACCCCTCACGCGCGACCTCCATTGGTACGCACGCCCGCGCGACGGGTGCCGTGGCGGACTAAGGCGCGAGCCTTCTCGATCGACTCCATCTCCGCGAGAATGGCGGCGGCCTCATCTTCCAGAGAGGCGCGCTGCACGGAGTAATCCTGCTCGCTCAGCTTGCCCGCCTTGTACTCGAAGTTGAGGTCGCGCAGATTTTCGTAGGTCGCGTCTTTGCGCTCCTGCAGATACATGTGACGGGTCTTCTCTTCGCCGGCGTCAACCTCGCCCGGCTGGTAGAAAACGTAAACGAACAGGGCAGCAGCAAAAAGCGTACAGCCGAAGAGCACGAACACGGTGTCTTCCATTCCAACAAGCGCAACTGCGGAACTTGTCGGGGCCCCCCGCATTGCGAGAACGGCGAAAACTGCGACGAATGCAGACATCAGAACTCGGTCTCCTGACGAGCCTTCTTGCGAAGGTCGTCGAGTTGCTCCGCCCCGAGATTGGGGGTGGGCACGGGTTGGGCGACGGCGTGCGCTCTCCACAGGCGCACCAGCCAGACGGTTAAAATTATTGCCAACGCAAACACCGCAAACGGCATGATCCACGCAATGCGGTTGAAGCCGGTCGTAGTGGGCGCAGCCAGCACGGTGTTGCCATACTTCTGCACAAAGCTCTGCAGGATGAGCGAATCGTTGTCGCCGCGCTCGAGGCCGGCAGTCAGCTCGTTGCGCATGCGATCGGAGTAGGTGCAACCGACGTGGTTGCATTCCAGCAGGACTTGATTGCAGCCGCAGGCGCACATCAGGCCATGGCCGAGCTTGTTGAAGCGGGCGTCGGTGTCGGCGCCCAGGAAGGCGATGGCCAGCAGCGCGATCAGAAGAAGCTGGGCGAGGCGAAGTTTCGAGTTTCGAGTTTCAAGTTTCAAGTTATCAGTACCAATGTCCCTTGATAATGCGGCCTTCTTTACACATTGTCATCCTGAGCGGAGCGTCCGCCTCTTTTCTCCGACCCGCGCATTTGCGGGTCGGGCGGACGCGCAGCCGAAGGATCTGCGGTTCACGCGACGGCGTGATATTGCGGAACCGCGATCTCCAGCCATTCCACGATGCACGACAACACGCCGTGTTCCGGGTCTTCCTCGGCAAAATCCACGCTTGTGGTGACCGACTCGGGAACCGGATCGCCGTCGGCTACCAAGCCCTCCAAGTGAAACTGGGCGGCCTCGCGCATGGCGTTCCGCATTTCCTCAAGACCGGCCGCAGTCGCAATGACCCCTGGCAGATCGGGCAGAAATCCGCTCAGGTTTCTGTCGCCAACTTCATAGACAACGAGGAATTTCTTCTTCGTCACGTTCGATTTCCTTTACCTGTTCTTCAAATCTGCCTGCTTTAACACGCTCGACAAAGTCTTCGGATGCACATCATCCGCTGGAGCGCCTGAAACGGTAACCTTGCCGCCCTTCGTTTTATGCTTATATTGCCGATGGCTGCCGCGCTGCGCCACCTGCTTCCAACCGTCGGTCTCGATCAGCTTAATGAGATCGCGTACCTCCATCGGTCCGTTTGTGCCGTCCCTACGGGACTCCGGTTTATTCTTCCCGCTGCTCCCAATCGACGATTCTTAGGCGACTTCGCGCCGGTTCCGGACGCATGCGGGGTCTTCTAGATAGTGAACCTTCCGGCACTTTCGACAATCAACGAAAATCACAGGGAAATAGCGGGGACGCGGCAAGCCGTCTAGCATCCGAGGGATGTTTGCGAGCAGCGCCTTTCGATTCTCCATCGTCTTCAGGTCGTTTGCCGCGAGGCTGGGGTTGGCCTGCAGCTCGCGCAGCAAGCGCAAGCCACCTGCGCCCCGAATTCCCTCATCCCCGCCAGCAACCGATCCGACTGGCCATACCAAATGCCCGGCGGCAGATTGTTCCGGTAAGCGGGCGCGCAAAATCTCGTCCATCGCAGCCCGCGCTTGCTGCGCCTGACCCAGTGCCCCAAGCCAAGCACCGGCTTCAGCGTCGCTTGGCCGCGTTCCTACAACGTCCACGAGTGCGAACTTGTTCAGCCCCATTTTCTCAAGGCCAACTATCTGATTGCGAATATGTTTCTGCTTAGATGATTTGCCAGCCTTAATGCAGTCAGTGAAGTAAGCGCACTTCACCTCGGCTCCGACAACATAGCTGGGTTGGGGCGGCCAAACCAGCCCACCCGCTTCTGCGACTTTCTTGTGTGCCAACTGAGTTTGAAGCTGCGGGGGCCAATCAGGATGCTCCGCTTTCATCTCCGCGTACGCATTCTCGACTTGTGCCCAGTCTTCAAAGTCGAGGTTGCCCCCGAGAATGTCCACGTCGCCCTTTATGGTGGGCGTCAGTCTGGACTTTTCTGCATCTACGACGATCCATGAGAGAGGCCCGAGCCCCAACGCACGGAGCAAGTCTTCGTTGCAGGGTAATCCTAGTAAGTGGCGGACCGCTTCGGACTCGCGCTCCTGACTGTCAATCTCGACAATGTACACCTACACCCTCCTTGGCACCCGGCTAGCCACCATCCTCAGTCTCCGCCCACGCCCACCACTCCCCTGCGCGCGGCCTCGGATTCGGCACGATCCTGCTCTTTCGCCGTCAACTTCCCGGGTTTCATGTTCGGGAACAGCGCGATCAGAGTACCGATCACCACGACAATGACGCCAATCCAGATCCACATGACCAGTGGATTGAAGTGGGCCTTGATGATCGGCCTGCCGGTGTCCTGATTGCGGCCGGTGTAGACCAGGTACAGATCTCCGTTGGGGCGCGAGCGATTGGCCACGATGGTCGAGGTCTGCTCGCTCGCCTTGTAGAAGCGGCGCTCGGGATACATGGTGTCGATCATCTTGCCGTGTTTATAAACGTCGATGACCGCCCATTCGCTGCTGTAGTTCGGCTTGTCATCCTGGGTGTAGGACTGGCAGACCAAAGTGAACTGGGCGATTTGCATCTTGTCGCCGAAGCCCATTTCCTGCTCTTTGTCTTGATTAAACGGGAGGCCGGCGAAGCCGATGACAATCAGGATCACGCCGAAGTGCACCAGGTATCCGCCGTAACGACGCGTGTTGCGGCGGGTGATTACCACCATGCCTTCAAGAATGTTGACGCCGGTTTGACGTGCGATGACGCGGCCGCCGCGCCAGAATTCACCAAACACTGTCGCCGTCACCAACACCGACAGCGAGATCGCTACCAGCGAGTAGAAGTAGGCTGAATCTTCCCACGGCTTCATACCGCCGGCGATCAAGACGATTGCCGTTAGCACAGCGAGAGCTGTCGGCCAAACGAAGTTGCGCTTCACGCGATCGAACGAGGTTTGACGCCAGGCCAGCAGCGGACCGATGCCGGTCAGCAACACCAGGAAAATTCCGATGGGCACGTTCACACGATTGAAGAATGGCGGACCGACCGTGACCTTCGATCCCGTAACCCACTCCGAGAGCACCGGAAACAGCGTGCCCCACAGCACGGCGAAGCACGACACTAGCAGCACCAGATTGTTGAACAGGAAGCTGGACTCGCGCGAGACCAGCGACTCCAGGCGATGTTCGCTCTTCAGCGTCTCGCGATTGCGCACGAAGAAAAATACGCAGGTGGCGAAGATGATCGCCAGGAACCACACGAACCAGGTGCCGATACTGGATTGCGCAAACGCGTGAACCGAACTCACTACGCCGCTGCGGGTCAGGAATGTTCCGAAGACGGCCAGCAGAAATGTGGTGAAGATCAGCCACATGTTCCACATCTTCATCATGCCGCGCTTCTCCTGCATCATCACCGAATGCAGGAAGGCAGTCATGGTGAGCCACGGCAGCAGCGACGCGTTCTCCACCGGGTCCCATCCCCAGTAGCCACCCCAGCCCAGCACCGCATAGGCCCAGTGCGCGCCGAGGAAGATGCCGCAAGTGAGAAACAGCCACGCCACCATGGTCCAGCGGCGCGTGATGTGAATCCACTTCTCGCCGGGATACTTCATGATCAGCGCGCCCAAGGCGAAAGCGAACGGCACGGTGACGCCGACGTAGCCGAGATAGAGCATTGGCGGATGGATGACCATCTCGGGATATTGCAACAGCGGATTGAGGCCGTTACCGTCGGCGGGGATCTGTCCGCTGACCAGGCCGAACGGGTTGGCGGCGAAGTTGATCAGCAGCAGGAAGAACACCTGCACCGCAGCGATGATGGCCGAAGCGTACGCCGTCAGTTGCGGATCGACTTTGTAGCGCAGCCGCAGCACCAGCGCGTAGCTCGACAGCAGCCAGGCCCAGAACAGCAGCGAGCCTTCCTGTCCTGACCAGAGCGCGGCGAACTTGTAGGCGATGGGCAGGTCGCGGTTGCTGTGGTGCAGAATGTAGGCGACCGAGAAGTCGTTGCCCAGCGCAGCCATCACCAGCGCAATGCCGGCTATCGTGACTGCGGCCCATGAAGCGATGCCGGCACGGCGGGCGGTTTCGCCCAGGCGATCGTCTTTGCGGAATAGCGCCAGCACCCCCGCAAGGAACGAATAGGCGGCGAGCGCCAGGGCCAGCAGGAGCGTGAAACTTCCAATTTGGGGCATGAGGGCTAATTACCTGTACGAGTTAAAGGCCGGACGAGTCCGGCGTGCCATCCGATGGTTGCAATTTTACTCGCAATTGGAGAAGCGAACGGCGAATTGTGTAATGAGGGGGTACAACTTTGCGGGAGCGCGCAGCAGCTAAGAGGTTTGTCTGGCGTGCGATCCGGCGTAAAGAAGACGAGGAAGGCGCTCTACCCGGCAATCAGAATCCGCTAGAAGAGACTCTCCGGCATGCCGGGGAACATACCCATCCCAAAAAGATAGAGAGCCGGGAAGGAGAAGCTCGATCTCTCCCGACTCTCTGGGTACAGCATGGCACATTTAGGCAGGTCTTGGCTAGTATTTCACTAATTTATTATTCCTATTAATGTCAGCATATTGTGTCGATTTAAGGCACTTATGTGGGGATTGACAAGATTTTACCAAGACGAGAATTGGGCGAGGGGAGCAGGGGCGATTTCCCGATTTGCAATCGTCGCAAGTCACACCGTGCCGCCGCTCTGCGGCTCGTTTTCTTTTTCTGCTTGATCGGGGGCTGACGCCCCCGCCTAACATCATCCCGCCGCTGTGCGGCTTGTTCTCTCGCGCTAGGAGGGCACGCAAAGAAGTGTAATTACCTATGACAGAGATGTCAGGCTTTATCGGTTCTGATCCATGCCACCCGAAAAATAGCCTTCCAGTCGTCGATGATCTGAGGAAGTGCGCTGCTTAGTCCTGTTGCACGGAACAAGAGGAGGTACTTCTTCAGGAGATTTTCCAGCACCTCGATGACTTCGTCGATGTCGCTGAATTTTGGAATGATCGGAGGTGGGATCTTTCCGTGATGAGCAATTATCGAATCAGTGTATTTCTTGAGCACATTAGCTTTGGCGATCAAATGCTCGATGTCCTTTCGAATCTCGGTTGGATTCATAGTGTCTCTTCCGACGCCCGCAAGTTGGTCAAAATCTAGGTCCATGTAAGCTTCGGGAGCAGTAACGGAAAGCGACTTGTACCGCGTCCGTGTTACTACGCCGGGTTGTCGCGCGAGACTGTGAAGAAAACGAACAAATGAAATGGTGCCCTTCCGTTTATCAACTAGCCGACGAATCGCAACCGACATGGACGCCGCATAAGCTAGGTTCATCCATGAATAGAATTCGTTGAAAACGTATATGGATGGGTTTGCACGAATAATATCCTGCACTTCCCAAAAGATGTGTTGGTCTAAACGCAGGTTCAGGACCTCGTCATAGATCACACCAAGTTCTTCGTTCAGTTCCTGATACATTTTCACGCTGGTCATAGAACTATCGTAATGCTCGGCTTATTTCGTTTCCGTCTTGTCGGTGTTGCATGGAACGATCTCGGGATCCTGGACCTCTCCATCTTTCGGGGACGGCGAAGTTGCCGTGTAGCAACCCGAGTCGACATACTTGCCTTGGTCGTAGCGATAGAGAGTAAGAGTACTTTCCGAGGCGGAGACATGGCGCATGGTCACGAGATCGGAGAAGCCATTGGCGCTGTCAGGTTGCACGGTATAGCTGGCGGCGACGGTGTCGAGCAGGGAAACATAACCATCGGGCGAGTTCTGAAAGATCCAGAACGGGCAGTTCGAACCATCGCAACCGCCCTCCATACTGATCGATGTAGCCAGCACTGCGGAATCGCCCTTACCGCCCAGGTCGACGATGCGAATGCGCGCGATGGAAGCAACCTCGCGGATGCGGTCGTCGGAGTAGCCGCGCTCACTCATCGGCTTTTGCAAGCGCGCCGCGATGGCGTCGATCAGCGCGGTGCGATCGGATTCCTTCAGCTTGGAAGTGTTAGCGACGCTGGGATCGTCGCGGCCGATGACCTGCTGGTTATGCCAGTCCCAGGTGAAATCGGCAGCCAACGCAAGGGTGCACAGCAGGAGGACGGTGAGCGCGATGCGGAAGAACTTTCTTGAGACAGCCATAACTCGCTTTTACGATAGAACGAGCAGCGGTGTCCAGCGGGCGGTGACATTCCCAATCTGATATGCACCTCACCGCGACATTGCTTTTTGGAGGATATCCTCCGAGGATGGAGGTGCCGAATGGAAGTAACGGCGGAGCTGCGGACAGAGATCCCGCGCATAGGCCACGCTCTTCCCCGGCGGCCCGTGCGCAAAGGGACGACGAATGACGACTGGTTATGAGCAGATTTATCTTGACCTGCTGCCCCGGCTGGCGCAATGCGACCTGGCGGAGAGTGCCCAGCGTTTGGGGCTCGCCCTTCTGCCGAGCGGTGAGGTAGCCGCTCAATTTTGCGGCCGGCGGTTCCTCATCTCAGCGGCGGGCGTCAATCCCGAAGATGGGCGGCCGGTCGACGTTAATTACCGCAGCGTCCTCTCGCATTACATTTTGTCGAAGGGACGCGGTGAGCCGGAGCATTCCTTTCTCCCGCTCGGCCGTGTGACGGGCATCATCGCCGGACAAAAGACTTTCGACAAGGGATTGATGGAGAAACCTCTGCTCAAAGAATTCGGTGCCGACTACGCGAAGTTCCGAGCCGCCGCGTTGCAATTGGGCGGAGTTCTGGAAGAAGCCTGTGATGGAGGGCACCGCTGGACCTTCCAGGCACTGCCCAAAATCCCAGTACGCCTGGTTTTCTATGAAGCCGATGAGGAGTTTCCGGCAGATATTCAGATCTGGTTGGATCGCACCGCTCCCCGTTTTATGGAATTTGAGTGCCTGGCATTCTTGACCGGATGTTTTGTCAAAGCTTTGATCACAACAGCGCGGAACTGATAGTACCGAATCGCAGCAGTCCGGGAAAACGCAGCGCGAGCCCTGAACCATGACCCGCACATCCATACGGTAAACAGTTTTGGGAACTTCGGGCTGACGCCGCAGGCGTAACTCTGGTAGTCTCGGCCAACAAGGAAGGCGGAAGCGATGCCGTCCGCAAAACCCTCGAAGAAAAGTGTTCACAAGAAAACGACCGGTCCGCTGGTGAAGGCCATCGCTTCCGGCCAGGGACGCGACTCGCACGAGCTGGTGATCATCTCGGGCATGAGCGGCGCGGGCAAGGCGTCGGCGCTGAAGACCTTCGAGGACCTGGGCTACTACTGCGTCGACAATCTTCCCGTGGGACTGATCGGCAACTTTGCCGAGCTGGTGCTGGACACCATGGAGATACAGCGCGCGGCCTTGGTGATCGACATCCGCGAAGGCGCGCGGCTGGACAAGCTGCCGCAGGTCCTGGGATCACTGCGGCGGCTGGTGAAGACCACGGTGCTGTTTCTGGAGGCCGACGAAGACGCGCTGCTGCGGCGCTACAGCGAGACCCGCCGGCCGCATCCGCTGGGACGCGATGTTTCGGTGAAGGCTTCGCTTACGTCGGAGCGGCGGCGGCTGCAACCGGTGAAAGCGCTGGCCGACTTGGTGGTCGACACCACCAAGTTCAACGTGCACGAACTGCGCGCCATGCTGACGGAACGTTTCCAGGGCGGCGATCGCGCCAAGAACATCCTGATCTCGTGCGTGAGCTTCGGCTATCGCGAAGGCGTGCCCGAAGACGCGGACCTGGTCTTCGACGTTCGCTTCCTGCCCAATCCGCACTTCATTCCCAAGTTCCGGCCTTTCACCGGACGGCATCCGGCGGTGGCGAAATATATTCGCTCGTTTCCCCAGACCAAGGAATTCATCCGGCGGATCTCCGAACTGCTGATTTACCTGATTCCGCATTACATTCGCGAAGGCAAGAGCTACCTGACAATTGCCTTCGGCTGCACCGGCGGCAAGCATCGCTCGGTGATGATCGCCGAAGAGGTGAAGAAGCGGCTGGGCAAGGCCGGATACGGCGTGAAGGTGGTGCATCGGGATTCGCCGGTGGAGAGTTGAGCGCAGCGGCTTGCCACGTGGAGTCACGAATGATCGATGCAAGAAAACCCCTGCCGCAAAGCTGCCACGGCAGGAGCAAGATTAGCGACTTGTGCACGGCTGGTATGCCGCAAAATCAGAGTTATATCCGACTATTATTTTTCAATCATAACTATCTAAATGTCGTAGTACATCTGGAACTC
>PMWW01000035.1 GCA_003165795.1 Acidobacteriaceae bacterium | reverse complement strand
TTGGCCTGCTGTTGTGGCCGTTGCTCGGGAGCCGGACGTTGCTGCGGAGCAGGCTTGGCCTGCTGTTGTGGCCGCTGCTCGGGAGCGGGGCGCTGCTGCGTCGCAGGTCTGGTCTGCTGCTGGGGCCGTTCCTGAGGAGTGGGCCGCATCTGAGATTGTGGCCGATTTGGTTGCCCGTTCGGCGCACCCGGTCGCGTAGCTGCAGGAGTGCGAGCCGGAATTACCGGAGCGATCGGTCTGCTTTCCCGGATGGGCTGGGACGCGGCAGCTATAGCCGGACGCCCGTGATTGACGGACGCGAATTGCTGGCGGTTCTGGGCTGCCTGCTGCTGGTGCTGCAACTGCGTGGTCATGGGAGGAATGCGCTGCTCGCGCATGCCGGCCATTTCCGCGTTCGTAGGCCGGCGGGTGATGCCTCCCGGCCCGTTGTAGCTGACGCGGTTAATTGTGGTGTTGTTGATGACCGTGCGGTTGTACACATTCACATTGTTGATGTTCACGTTGTTGACGGAGCGGTTGTAGTAGAACCGATTGTTGTTCCAATACCCGCCCTGATAGCCCATGCCGGTGTAGCCGAATCCATAATTAATGCCGCCGTAGTAGCCAATATGCTGGCCCCAAAAGCCGTAGTTGTAGCGATACATGCCGGCGACAAATCCCCAATATCCCGGCGTCCATAGGAAGCCCACTTGAGGCGGCTGCGCCCATGCGCCGGGCACCCAGTAATAACCCTGAGGGGCATAGCTCCAATATCCCGGCGTCCACAGATAGCCATTGCCGGGGCATTCAGGCTGCGAATATTCCGGCAGCGGCGGCGGCGGCTGTTGCGCCTGAATCACCGGCTGGTTATAGGTCGTATCCTGCGAGCTGGTGTCGTTGTCGGAATAATTTTGGTTCTGGTCAGAATAGGTTTGCTGCTGTTGCTCGGGCGCGGCCTGCTGCTGGGCGTTCTGGGCCGGCGCGGGCTGCTGAACAGGCTGTTGCGCCTGTTGCTGTTGTGCGGGCTGGCTCGCGGGCTGCTGATAGTTCTGCGGTGCAGGCTGACTCGCCGGCTGCTGATTGCCGCCGCTCGCCTGCGACCCGTCCGTGGGGGCCAGATTGGCGTTATCGGCGCCGTTCTGCGACTGGTCGGTCTGCGCCGGTTGGCCCTGCGTGCTAGTGTCCTGGGTATTGTTGCTCTTGCATCCGGCAACCCCAAACATCAGTGCGATGGACGCGGCTGCCAGAAAGATAAGAGGAGATACTTTGTTGGTCTTACTCATAAATGTTGTTCTCCGCGAAGTATAGGATGCAGGATTTCGGGGACGAAGTCACGGGACACAATGGTTTAGCTGTCAATCGAATGTCTCAACCGAATAACGAAAGCAAGCACGCAGGCTGCTCTCGGACTATGCGTGAGCACCCAACCCATAAGTGTTCAAAGCCTTGTATTTAAGAAAACGTTCTCGGCCTTGTGTTCCGTTCCTCGCATCTAAGGCTACTCCTTTGCTCTCCTTCAGGCCAGACCTGTCATGGAACTTCTATCTCGTCGTGGTGCTTGGGAAGGCGCCAGGGCATGGCTCGCCCGCCCATGTGCCGGAGCTGCCTCAGCGATAGAGTTTCTCGCAGACAAGAGACATGTTCCAGCTGATTCTCTTTCCTTACTTTGTACCAACGGCCGGCCGCTGGGGGACGACACCCACACTAGGGGCGTTACCTTCAACCACTTACTGGGTGTACGGCGGGTCTTCTTCCCGTGCTAAAATCCCTCTAGAAATACTCGCGAGAGAAGTCTTGTCTTGATCGAAATAGCGCCGTCAATTCTGTCGGCCGATTTCGCCCGCCTGGCGGAAGATGCAAACGCCGCGGTGCGAGGTGGCGCCACCCTCCTCCATGTTGATGTGATGGACGGCCACTTTGTGCCCAATATTACGATCGGTCCACCGGTAGTCGCGTCCCTGCGTAAAGCTGTGGACGTTCCTCTCGACTGCCACTTGATGATCGAAAATCCTGATGAATTTATTCCTGCGTTCGCCGCTGCCGGCGCGAACTGGGTTACGGTCCACCAGGAAGCCTGTATCCACTTGAACCGCTCCCTGGAACTGATTCGCAGCCTGGGCATGAAGCCAGGAGTGGCGATCAATCCGGCCACTCCCGTCCAGACCCTGGGCGAAGTGCTCGATATTGTGGACCACGTACTCGTAATGTCGGTCAATCCCGGTTTCGGGGGACAGAAATTCATTTACGGCGCACTGGAGAAGGTCCGCAAATTGGCGACGATGCGCAACGCCAAAGGCTTGGATTTCCGCATCGAGATCGACGGCGGCATCGATCTGGAAACGATTGGCCCGGCGGCACGCGCGGGAGTAGAGCTTTTTGTTGCCGGCAGCCACGTGTTCGGGAAAGGCGATCCGGCACGCAACGTGGAAGCCCTGCTGAAAGCGGCCCAGGAAGCCATGCTGCAGCGCGCCTGACTGGCGCGCATTAATAAATTGATCCCGGACAGTGCTGACCCTGTGTCTGCCGGGTTACTACGGTAGGTTCCCAAAGGTGGTTAGGATGTTTCGTCGCGTACTCATATTGTTCATGGTGGGATTCGGGCTGACGTCGCTGTGCTCGGTCGCCCAGGACAGCAGTGCCAGCCCGCCCCAAAACACCAGCGCCAATCAGACGCAGACCAGCAGTGCTAGTCAGACACCGAGTACCGCGGCCAGCCAAGCGCAGAACACCAACTCCACCCAGGGCCCGCCGCCCAGCAGCCATAAGAAAAAGAAAAAAAGCAAAAAGGCGGAGAACCCGATTGCTAACGTCGACTCCAAGCAGCCCGACAAGGTGCTATTCGATCGCGCCGAGGACGCGATCAAGCACGGCAAGTATGACGTGGCGCGCCTCAGCCTGCAGACCCTGATTAACACCTATCCCGATTCGGAGTACGTGGCCCGGGCCAAACTGGCGATCGGCGATTCCTGGTATCAGGAGGGTGGCACCGCCGCGATGGCGCAGGCCGAGAGCGAGTACAAAGACTTCATCACCTTCTTCCCTAACATGCCCGAAGCCGCCGAGGCGCAAATGAAAATCGCCAACATCCACTTTGGCGAAATGGAGAAGGCGGACCGCGATCCTACCCATGCCCGGCGCGCCGAAGAGGAATACCGCCAGCTGATCATGCAGTTTCCCGACAGCTCGTTGGTGCCGCAAGCCAAGCAGCGCCTTCTGGAGGTGCAAGAGGTCCTGGCTGATCGCGAGTACATCATTGGGCATTTCTACTTCATGCGCGAAAGTTATCCTGCCGCCATTGCCCGCCTGAAGTCCGTGGCCGATACATATCCGCTTTATAGCGGGGCCGACGATGCCCTCTTCGAGCTGGGTACCGCCTACGAGAGGGAAGTCGAAGTCATTCGCAGGTCGAGGCTGCCGGAAACCGCCAAAGGTGCGTTGATCAAGCAATATACCGAAGGCGCGGTTGCCGCTTACGACCGCATCGTCACCCGCTATCCCATGGAGAGCCGCGCCGGCGAGGCCAAGAAGCGGCTCATGGCCATGAAGCAGAAGGTGCCGCAAGCGACCCCGCAATCCATTGCGCAAGACAAGGCTGAAATTGCCAGCCGCGGTTCCCTGGGAACCATCGGCAAAGTGATGGAGAACTTCCACAAGGGGCCTGATGTTTCGGAGGCGGCCACGGTGGGCGAGCCCACTTTGGTCGATCCCAAACAGGCCAGCGCTCCGGACATGATTCGCGCCGCCAATGCCAGCGTAACCAGCGTGCTGGAAGGCGCTGGCGTCGGCAACAAAATTTCGGTTGAGCAAATACACGATGGCGCTCCGCCCGCGGAAAATGCAGCCGTCCCGCGCTCCGACGCGGCTGCGGGCACAGCAACTCCGGCGGCCGACCCGGCCAGTGGAGCCGCGCCCGCAACCGGCACTGCGCCTGCCGGAACAGACATGAGCAACGACCTGGCCCCGACCGCCGGCGCGGCGCCGGTGCCCCCTCCTACGCAAGTTAACGAAGTCGCAGGTGCCAGCGCCAGCAACGCGCCGGCGGCGGCGGCCAGCAGCACCTCTGCCCAGCCGGCGCCGGCTGCCGACAGCAATACCGAGAGCTCGTCCAAGAAGAAGAAGAAACATCATCTGCTGCCATTCTGAGGGGCCACGCGTGCGCCGTCAGGTTCGCGATCAGACGCGCCCACAATTGCTGGTTTGCTGACCTGTGAGCTAGAATAGTTTGACCGCATTTCCGCGTTCACTGGCGTGAACGTGCTCTGCCGAATCGGCGTCCTCAACGCGTCCCGTTCTTGGTCTTGTTGGGATGTAAAATCCCCCGCCCGACGGGCGCCGGTTGCCCTTTGGCAGGATGGTGGGAGTGGCGAGTTCAGGTCTCCCATGACAGGGAAACTTGTTGGAAATGCAGCGGGTTGGCGGCTTGCACGCGGGCTGCCGTTGTGTTAAGCTCAGAGTTTGTCCCGGCTGGCAGGAAGAATCATGCTTGGCTCGGCGCTTACCCGCCGGGGCCAGCAGGCTGGCGTAGCTCAGCTGGTAGAGCATCTGATTTGTAATCAGAGGGTCGGGGGTTCAA
>PMWW01000069.1 GCA_003165795.1 Acidobacteriaceae bacterium | reverse complement strand
ACACAAGGAAACTTACATCACCGCTCTCTCGCAGCAAGAAACTTCCCAGCGAGGAGTCCCGTCCGACGAGCCCGCGCCCCAAACTATTCCCGTAACCCCCACCACTCCGGTTTCGTCCACCGCTCCCCCGCCCCGGACCCGCACACAGTAACGGGATCGTCACCTGCCCCGGCCTTGGTTCTGTTTTCCCGCACACTTGCGATCTCAGCCCGGCACACCGCACCACCAACCAGCGCGGAACGTGTTCCAACACGCGAATCGCATACTGGCAATTGCACCAAAGCTGGTGCTGTAGCAAAATCCCCTCAATGCGTAATACCCCGTTAACGAAATTGGGGGATATTGCGAAAGGTGGAATGGGATTGCATTGGTGCTTTGCGGTCGGAGAGCCGCGAAGCTCCCGAGAAGTCGGCTTTCCGAAAGTCCTCTTTTCTTGACGACGCGCCGTCAATTCATGGGAAGCCCTGTTTTCGCTAACTGACAGTCGACTCCCGGGCAGCCCGTGATCCGACCACGATCGAGTGTTGTAGCGGCTCATCCGTGTCAGCGAGTACTCTCTGGGGAATCGCGGTCCTGCGGACTAATTGCGCCGATGGCATTGACCTCGGGCAAGAAACTGGGGCCGTACCTAATAGAATCGCTCCTCGGCGCCGGTGGCATGGGCGAGGTTTATCTTGCCCGGGACACGCGGCTCGAGCGGACGGTTGCGATCAAAGTCCTTCCTACTCACCTGTCTTCCAACCCAGACTTGCATCAACGCTTCGAACAGGAAGCGCGGTCGATCTCGAGACTGCAACATCCCAACATTTGCGTCGTTCACGACATTGGCTCCGAAGACGGCATTGACTTCATGGTCATGGAGTATGTCGCTGGTCAGACGCTCGACAAGTTGATCCCGCCCGATGGATTGGCAACTGACCTTGCGACGAAATACGCCGTGCAGATTGGCGATCCCACCATCGCTGACGGCATCCTCGACCGCCTGGTTCACAATGCCCACCGCATCGAGATGCGCGGAGAGTCCATGCGCAAGAAACGCAATGTGCCGCAGGACGAGAAGAAGGAATGAACCAAGGTCAACATTTTCGAGTGCGAGATGGGGATGTTACGCCAGTCACAATAAACTGGCCGACACCCAAGCCAGGATGCCGGGCCTATACGAAACGTAGAGTTTCAGCTATGGCGTAAGCTCCCAGACAGCACCGGCGTCAGCCCCGAGACTACCATTGTTGAAGGTAGTGCCGTAGAGGTTGCCATGCGTGTCGAATATCGGGCTGCCACCCGGGAATGAGCCCCCTTGATTGCAGCTGGGATCGACGCAGAAGGCGTAAAGCAGAGTGTACGCCCAGCCTCCGCCCGACTTCGAAAGCTCGAAAACGGTGCCACCTTGAAAAGGACCGCCCTCAAGGGTTGCGCCATAGAGATTACCCGCCTGATCCATAACGAGATTACTGTACGGCCCAGTTCCTTCGCTTAAGCTGTAAAGAGTCTCCAGCGACCAACTACCGTTTGAAGGCGTCAACTGGAAAACCGTACCGGCGTTATTCTCGCCGGCATAACTAGTGGCGCCATAGAGATTGCCTGACGGGTCGAAGATGAGCCCGCTGAAGGGCCCAGCGCCGTCGTTGCCTCCGGTGAAGCTGTAGAGGACGCTCTCCGTCCAGCCTGATCCGGAAGGCGACAGCTCAAAGACCACGCCCTTACCATAAAGACCGCCCGAGACCGTTGTGCCGTACAGATTTCCCGCTTGGTCGAAGGTCAGCCCGGCGTAGGGAGCATTGCCGTCGCTGCCCCCGGTGAAGCTGTAGAGGATGCTCTTCGTCCAGCCTGATCCGGAGGGTGACAACTTGAAGACCGTGCCCCCGCAAATGCCATCGCACGTGTTCGGGTATCCGTTGTTGCTGGTTGTGCCGTAAAGGTTCCCTGCCTGGTCAAAAATGAGAGCACCGAGTCCGGGATTAGCTCCATCGCTGCCTCCGGTGAAGCGATAAAGCACGGTTTCCGTGCCCGGGCACAGTGCATTCGGGCAGGGCGTCGCCGGCAGTTTCACGCTGAAAACCGTGCCACAGCCGGGAAGCTGGCCGCCGCTGCACTCCGGCTGTCCCCCAAAGATGGTGGTGCCGTAGAGACTGCCGTCCGGGCCGAAGACTAGCCCCGCGTAGGACAGGTCGCCGTCGCTTGGACCAGCAAAGGTGTGGAGAGTGGTTAAGATCCAGGAGGAGCCTTTATTCGATAGCTTGAAAACTGTGCCGTCGCCGCCGAAGCCGCCACCTGCGGTCGTTCCGTAGAAATTTCCTGCTTGATCCATCGTCAACCCTGCAAAAGGCGACGCGCCATCCCATCCGCCGGTGAAGGTATGGAGGACGGTGAGTGTCTGTGCCTGCGCTGAGCGCGTTGTAATTATTATTAGCGCAAAGAGCAGGGCCGGCGCGAAGACTAGTAAGCGAAGCTTGCCGCACAAAGCTGCCCCGGAAGGTCCCGGCTGGTTCGTCATGACAATCTCCTTTAGGCACGCGACCGTTCGCGATTGTCGTTTGAGGCGTCAGAACTTTACACCGGAATGTGAGGAATTTCTAGTCTGCGACGATAACTGGCGATAACAGCCCAACTCGCACCCAATCCGTCCAGCACAGAATTATCAGCGAAACACCCACTGTCGAGAAAACCGGCTTCCGGGAGGTTGGCAGGTCAATTCGAGCCCACAAGGTCTTAAGGTAGCGCTTATGAGTGGGAGCGGCCCATGAGTCCATTCTTCTACAACGAAGAAGCAGGGGCAAAGGGGCAGCCGCCCCTTTCCCCTGCACCCCCAATCCCCGC
>PMWW01000032.1 GCA_003165795.1 Acidobacteriaceae bacterium | reverse complement strand
CGGTCTCCATGGCGCGGCGTAGTCGGTTCCAACTCGAAATAGAAGGATGCATGGGTGTACGCGGCGCGGCGCCCCCGCCGCTTTAACGTTTGTTCGAAAGGTCGCACGCTCGCGCACGGCAACACAGAACGTAACGTAGCTCGGCGCTTCGATGCCACGCTCGTCGCATTTCCGCTTCAGCGCTGCCCACGACGCGATCTTTGTCTTTTGCCTGAGATTCTCGTAATCGTTCTCGATAAACTGAATGAGCAGGTCGCGCGACTCCTCCGACAAGCGGCCGGTTCTGTTTCCTCGCTTACTGGTCTTCCCCAGCAAACCCACATACCCGTTGCCGTACTGCTCTTTCGCGAGCCTATACTGCGCCACCCACAGTCGCAGCGTCCTCGCCGGGATAGAATGCGGAGCTTTTTCCCCTGCAAGATGACGTTTCACAAGATCGAAGCGCCGGTTCGCGGCGACCAAGTCCTGCTCGCTGGCCGTTGCCAGGAGATGGAAGGCCTCGCTATGCGCAACTGGCGCTTCAGCAGACGGGCCGCCGATGCGTCCGCAGTTCGCCACGCACTCCTTCAACTGATGACAAGCTACCTGGTATGCAGTAGCAACTTCTGCGTTGACAAAGACGCGAACCTGGTCTGGCTCGACGATCGCGGCTGAGCTAAGGTCCACGTAGACGCCGCCGCTTGCGATCAGTAGGTAAATCTCGTCAGGTTCCGCAACGCCGCGGACCTTTTCCAACAGCTCCTGCAGAAGTATTCCTGGTTCTGCTTCGATTGCCGTTTTGATGGCGGCGTCGATAAAGCCTGTCGCACCCGCAGAGTCGAATCGCAGATAGTCGTCCAGGAACTGGAGGTTCCGCTGGAGAATCCAATTAACCTCCGCCGATGACCATACTCGGTAGTCCAAGCCCAGTGCCGAGGCGTGCACTTCTCCCGGCGGGCAGCGCCAGTTGCCGTTATTATCTCGAAGATAGCGGTGTGGACTCTTGATGGCCAGCTTTTCGAGATCCTCCGAGGTTTTGCACTCTACCCATCCCGCAGAGTCGCGGCGAAGCACAAAATAGTCTGGGGTATGCAGAATCGACAAGCGTCTTCCGTTTGCCGCGGGATAGGCGAGCGGAATGGAGGGCGGCTGGTCGTAATACTCCAGCACTCCAGAATCGTGCTCCATTTCGTAGGCGAAGGGCAATTCAACTCGGTGGCTTTCGAACTGGATGGTGATGCCCATTTTGCGGCTGGGATACCGACCGGAGACGTTTTGGCGACCGCCTCCAACGCGACGAGTAGGATTACGGGACCGTACCGCAGTGATCGTCGCACGTGTTGTCTCGGTCAACCCGAGCCGTGCACACCAGCCAAGAAAGTCCGCCTCGTTGAGCACTTGCCCTCCGCAGCCGGTACGGCAGAGACGCCGCTGGCTACTTTCGGATGTGCGAACAGCGCTCGTTCTTTAGCGCCAAAGTGTACCTTCGGCCGGCTTCAGCCATAAGCTTCTGAAGATCGCGGCCGTTCCGGATGGCCCTTTCCAAATCCTCGGCCAACTCGTCAGGCACATAGATCGAAAACCGGCGATTCCCCTTGCGGCCATACAACGAATAACTGGAGTGTCCCTGTCCTGCTTCGCATAGCTGACAGCGCTTTCGAATACAGGGGCTCTTCCGCAAGGACAGAGACCCGATGGCCACAGGCCAGAGATCGCGAACTGCCCTCTGAAACCAGAGTCTGACCTGTTCCGGGGTTTCTGTTCGAGTCATTGTATAGGTGCATACTAGCACACATACATTGTCGATACAAGACAAAAACTACAAGCAACTGAAGGCCCGGGTCTACAGGTGTGCCGCCGGGGGATGGGGTGGAAACGTCTCCTGCTCGATCACATAACCAATCGCGGCATAGCCCTTCAGCCTGCGCTCGTACATTCTGGCCAGCATTGGAACGTAGTTGTCCACATAATCGTAGACCTGCACGAATCGTTTGTTGTCGTGGAGACGATGCAACCGCCCCACATACTGCTGCAACGTGCCCTTCCAGGAGATCGGCATGGCCAGGAATAGCGTGTCCAGACGCGCGTCGTCAAACCCTTCTCCGATGTAACTTCCCGTCGCCAGAATCACCCGCGATTCGCTTTCCGGCACTGATGCCAGGGCCGCCGCCGTTGCTCGACGCTGCTTCTTCCCCATGCCGCCCTTCAAGACGAAGACGTGCTTGGCAACACCCTCAAGTTTGGCTGCGAAATGCTGGAGATGCTCTGTCCGACCGGTCAGAAGCAGCGGGCAACGTCCAGATTCTATGGCGCGCACGATGTCGTTGGCGATCATCTCGTTGCGCGAGACATCATCGACGAGCGCGGCGTAGATGTCCTGGATCGTGACCTCGGTGAGTTCGGACGCCATCCGGAACTCCGTATGGCGGGGACTCACCTTGTGCTCAAAGGGTGTCGTTTCGGTCATCGTCCGGGCGCTCATGCNNAATGATCGGATGGTGCCCGTCCTTCCGCGTCGGCGTGGCGGTCAGACCGACAACATACTTGGCCTTGACCTGCCTCATCACCTGTTCGAACGTGAAAGCGGATATGTGGTGGCATTCATCGACGATCACCTGGCCGTACTCAGCAACGAAGTCCTTCACTTCGTCTTTTCGGTACAGGCTTTGGATGACGGCGACATCCACGTAACCCGTCCGGTCCATTTTGCCGCCACCGATATGTCCGATCGATTTGGCTGGCAGATCCAAGAACATCCCAAGGCGCTCCTGCCACTGATCGAGCAACTGCTGCCGGTGAACGACTACCAGAGTGTTGACCTTGCGTTTCGCGATCAGCCACGCCGCAACGGCGGTCTTTCCGAACGCTGTCGGCGCGCAGAGGATACCTTCGTCGTGTGCNNGTACCGTTCGTCCCGAACTTCGGGCCGGATCTTGTGCGCCTCGAGAAGAGCCAACGTCTCAGTCAGGCAGCCACGAGGCACAGCAATGTGATGGGCGAATTCCTGGCCGCATGCGATCACACGCGGTTTGTCGAACGTCGAGAGCCGCATTGCCTGAGCCTTGTAGAACTCCGGGTTCTGAAATGCGGCCAGCCGGAGTAACCGATTTAGCATGGCTGGTGGGAGATCCTTCTTTTCCACGTAAACAAGATTCGCGCGAACGACCTGAACAGTCTTTGGTAGCGGCCCTTCGATCGGCCGCTCCCTCCGCTTGCCAGAATGTGGCAAGGTCCACGGGTCT
>PMWW01000140.1 GCA_003165795.1 Acidobacteriaceae bacterium | reverse complement strand
ACCGGCGGCAGCGATGGAAGCCAGCCTTACGGACAAGTCACTCTCGACGCGAACGGCAATCTCTACGGCACTGCATCGATAGGCGGCCCTGACAACAAGGGCGTGGTTTGGGAAATTACCCCGTAGAAAAGTAGCCGATAGAACCGGAACGGGCGCCGAAGTTAGCACAGTTCGCTGCAAGCTTGGATGAAGCGGCGAATGTCTGGCAGATCGGGTAGGCGGCTGGCTCGTGAGCGCTCCCAAGCGAGCTAGGCCGCAACCCCGCCAGACGTTCTGAATCGTAAACAGTTTTCCTGCTCCTGAAACTGTAGCTAAGAAAAGGAGTTGATGTCATGTTTCGCAAGGTGCTGAGTGTACCGCGGTCGCGGGCAATAGATGTTGCGATGATGTTAACCCGGTTCATCACCCGCGTGAGATCTTTGTTGATGGTGAGATAACTGCGCGCCAACTCCTTCAACGTTCGTATGCCATTCTCTCCATGGTAGACAGGCCGGAGAAGTCCGCCACGCAACAACTCGGCCAGCTTGCGTGCATCAATCCGGTCACTCTTGTTGCCTTCTTTCAGCAAAGCATTCCTGCGTGGATTGCACACCACGACCTGGGTGACGTGGGGCTTCAGCAGGTCAAACAACCAGGCGGCCCAGGTTCCTTCTTCAAAAGTGATATGCAAGTCCCCGCGCAGCCCTGCCACAAACTGAAGAATGGTGGCTGCCTTCGTTTCGATGATGCACTCCATCACTAGCTAGCTTCCCAGCGGCATTTATCACCGCGATGGAAATCGTTTCTTTGTGCACGTCCAGGCCGATATACTTGATGCTGCTCATATCAAGGGTGTTCCTCGAGAGCAGGTTTATCGCAGCGACGCAATCACTTCTGCGCGAAGGAGGGACTTCGTTTTGAGACCATCGAGCATTATGATTAGTGGGCCCTCCGTTAACCNNGGATGGAGAAGAAAGGCGACTAACTAGAACAGCCATTGTTGGCGGCAATCGTGACCGCTATGTCGAGGTTGCCGTCACCATTAAAGTCACCAACCGCAGTGCCATAAACCTTGCAGGTAGCCGCATAGGTTTGTGCAGCCTGAAAATTGCCGTCACCCACGCCCAGCAGTACACTAACCGCGAAGTCCTCTGTATCGGACACTACCAGGTCGGGAAAGCCATCGGCGTTAAAATCTCCAACGGAAACGGAATAAGGGCTTCTACCAGTGGGGAAAGACGCTGGCGGCTGAAAGCCTATTGCACCCGGACCTGCGAGTTCGATGTTCCCCCAACAGGGAGCCGCCTTGGGTAAGCTTGTTTAGCGTCGCGCTGCCGGAAAGCGCCGGGAATCCAAATCCAAAGACTGCCAGCGCGAAGTCATAGTTGTTGCCGGCGGGCTGTGCCGACAATGTGCTGATCGTCGGCTCCGTGCCCGTGACCGTAAGCTGCGGTGCTGTGAAAGAGCTAGGGGCCAGGAAAGCGGTGCCGTTATAGACCGCACTCAGAACGCAAGTCGCGGAAGCGAACCTCCACTTCAACGTTGCCGTCCCAGAGGAATTACCGCTCCGCAGGAGTTGCACCGTACCTAGCACCGTGCCCCTACTAGAGTCTTCAAAACTTACCGTGCCCTCATTGACCGGGCCGTCCGCGCTGGTGACGCTAGCGGTAAGCGTAACCACTTGTCCAGCCGTTACAGGGTTGGGCGTCACCGAGAGCGTCGTATCAGTAGGTAGCAGAACACACCCACTGCCCTGTTGGTGTCCGCTGCTATACCAACATCCGCCCGGAATTCCCAGACCTTGGACCCCGACCTGGTATCGATCAAGATTTACTTCCTCTTGAGTGAGTTGGTTGGGCCCGTCGTAAAACGCAAACATCCCAGCTCCGCCTCCGGGACCTACCATAAAGAAACTGAAGAAAGTTATGTTTCCGTTTGCATCGGTATCTGCGGCGAACCCTGAATTTGAAGAGTTAAGGTTCGTAAAAGTTGTCGTGCCGTCGCTGAAACTAAACGAGGCCGGCGTGAAGCAATCGGATCGCCCAATGTCGCAATTCAGATTTGGCGGCAGAGGCTGAGCAACTACGAATGAACCTGTTATACGACACGTTGACGGACAGCTGGTGCCGGAAAAGGAGGTAAACGGAATGCCTATGAAGTTGTATTTGACCTGTGCGCTGGCCGGGCTTCCCCAAAACAGACAAATCAGAACAACGGCTACTACAAGACGTATCGCCAGTTTAGTCATCGTCGTTCTTTCTCAAAAAGATTCAAGCTCACGGGTACGACGAGCATCACGGCGCGATTACCGCGGTCTGGACAGCCAGCAAATTTGTGTCTCGCTCACCCAACCCTCGTTGATGGCGGAAACCAGCGAAGCCAAATCCGGTGGGTACACCGAAGGCCTCTACCAAGGGAGAGGTCGCCGCTTCCGCGATAACCTCTCTTACACAACACAGCAGTCC
Source organism: Acidobacteriaceae bacterium (assembly GCA_003165795.1). Lineage (GTDB taxonomy): Bacteria > Acidobacteriota > Terriglobia > Terriglobales > Acidobacteriaceae > Bog-257. The sequence continues at coordinate 6,988 of PMWW01000140.1, read as the reverse complement.
GGGCGTACATCAGCGCATACCCGGTCCTGACTAATGTTGATGCAGTTTAGGCGTGCGGCAGACCTTACCATCGTCCCTGCGCAAAATCAAGCTACTTTGAATGCATCTCGTAGACGCCGTCCCAGTCGTGGGGCGGAGGCTCCTCCATAAATTCCAAACATCGTTGCACTAGAACCTGGGTCGGGCCGTCAAGAGGGTAGGTCTCCAGAATCGGGCCAAACTTTCCTGCAGCTTCCCGCCAGTTATGGGTGCGGTAGCACTCCAATGCCGAGTTGTAGGCGACGAGGAGGGACTCGTACTTGCTCAGTTCCGAGAGCGGCCCAAGCAATTCGTAGATCGTGACCGGGTGCTTTTTGCCTTTCACCCTGATCTTATCGACTTCGCGGGCAACGAACTGGTGCTTGACCTGAACATAGGTGGCGTCGCTGATAATCGCGGCAGTCCGGTATTGCTTCGTCATCCCCTCCAGCCGTGAAGCCAGGTTCACGTTGTCCCCCATGGCGGTCCACGACAGGCGCTGTTCGGAACCTATATTCCCGACATTCACGGGGCCGCTATTCACCCCGATGCCAATCGCGATTTTGGGAATGCCGCGCTCACTCCAGGCACGGTTCAATTCTGCCAGCCGGGCCACCATCTCTACCGCACAGCGACAGGCGTGATACGCGTGGTCCGCTTGGGGATACGGCGAACCCCAGAACGCCATGATCGCGTCACCGATGTACTTGTCGAGTGTTCCAAGATTCCGGTACAGGACCTCCGTCATGCCATTGAAATACTCGTTCAGCAGGCGCACGAGATCGTCCGGACTCATGCCCTCGGACAGGGCGGTGAAATCGCGAATGTCGCTGAACATGATGGAGAGCTCTTGGGTCTCGCCTCCGGGCCGGATGTACTTTGCCGGATCTTTTTCGATCAGGGCGATGACGCCGGGCGAAAGGTACTGAGAGAAGGTTTTGCGGATTTTCCGCTTCTCTCGCTCTTCAAACACGACGCGAAAACTGGTGGCGGAGACATAGGAGATGATCAGGGTCGTTGCCGGAACCACGAAGCTGAACCAACGGCCCCAATAAGAGAAGCCAAAGTACACAAACCCCATAAAAGTCGCCAGCACGATCACGGCAGTGACCGTGGCCACCAGAGGGCGACAGCGGCCAAACCAAATTCCCAGACCGGCGCCAAACAGAACTATGAATCCGATATCTACCAGCTCCTGGCGAAAACCACGAACTAGAAAGGTGCGGTGAGGCTCGTTATCGTGCAGGAGGTTGTCGAGGATATTGGCATGGGCCTCGACCCCCATGTAGCCGGAGCCTGGCTTCTGGAAAGGAGTATTTCGCAGGTCGCCGACGGCCAGCGCCGTGGACCCGACGAAGACAATCTTGTCGCGGAAAGTAGCGGGCGGGAGCCTCCCGCTGAGTACATCGGCCATCGAATAATGCGCGTAAGAGTGATACGGACCAGCGTAGTTGATCAACGCTGTGCCGTCTTGCCATGGATGCAGTTTATGGGGGCCAAACTGAATGCGGTCCAGCCCGTCGGCGGATATATAGGCCGCGATCTGCTGGTCCGGAATTCCCTCGTACTGTTGCAAGACCTCCAGATCAAGGGAAGGAAAGAAATCTTCATCGCGGTACCGGATCATGAACAGCGCTCTGCGCAGCGTACCGTCAGCGTCGGGATTGATATTGAAGAAACCGTAGGAAGCCGCCGCCTCCGCGAATTGCGGCAGGTTGGCCTCGACGCCTTGGGCCACCGGGCCACCGGCTTGAATCCACGCGTGGCCAAGATCGAAGTCTTTCTTGCCTGACTTATCCTTGAAGACCTGGGGAAACGCCTTGGCCCAAACGATATTGAAGTAGGCCTCGGCCTGTTTCGGGTCAGCATACTTGGCGCGGTTGGCATCGAGGAAGAGATGGCCCAGCACTACGTTGCCGGCATTCTTGATGGCATCGGCAAACTGGGCGTCGACATCGGCTTTTTGCCGAAGCGCTTCCATCGCCGCTTGTCGCGCAGGGCTGGCTTTGGCTCCGAATTCCTGGCTGAGGCTGTTCAACATAGCCAGAGCCTGGTTACTTTCCGGCAGGGGAAATGTCATGTCGAAGGCAATGACGCGGGCGCCGTCTTCCTTGAGCTTGCGGATGAGAAGCGCATACGAACTGCGGGGCAGCGGATACGAGCCGATCTCCTGTAAAGTCTTTTCGTCGATGCCGACGATCACGATCCGCAGATCGGTTTGACGGCTGCCGCGCAAACCAAAGCGAAGATCGAGTGACCTTTGCTCGATATCCTGCAGGAAAACAAACCCAGCTTTCCCGTTTCCACCAATCCCGGCGTAGGCGAATAGAGCCAGGCCAATCGCCGTCGCCGCCACCGCGATGGCACCGTGCGCGTGCTGGGAGAACCAGGTAACCAGATTTTTCCCAAAGCGCATAGCTCAGCCGCAGACTATTTGCACCCGCAGGGTTTTGAACTTGAATTGATTTGAGTCAACGCCACCGTCAAACCGGCAATCGCGGCCATCGAAGCGATGGTAATATTTCGAGCTAGGTGAGACTTGGCGCGCTCGGGGATGTTGGTGTCATTCATACTGGCTTTCTTCATCGCGGGATAGAGCTGCATTCCACGCCCGGCGGTCTTCATGCCAATCACCACCATCTGCCCGGCGGATACGCTCACAGCTTTGGTACCTCCCGTGGTTGAGTTGTTGCTATCGACAACCTTGGCGCCCGCCGCGGGCGTTACGGAGAGCGTGCCCTCGTAACAGAGGACGGTGGTTCGGCCGTTAGCGTAGGCAACGTAGAAATCGGTACCGATCACACCGATCACCGCATTTGGGGTGGTTACTTCATACTTGCCGCCGGGCTGCGTAATCTTGACGACCTGGTTGCGGAGCTTGCCATAGTTCAGGTCAATCGAAGTCTGCTGCGAACTGGCGTCGTGTTGCACCACCTTCAATTGGCTGTTCGAGCCAAGGCTCAGAATTGAGCCATCGGTAAGACCGGCCCGCAGCCGGCCTTTTGCATTCGTTTGCAGTAGATCGTTCCACTGCAGCGAATCCTTGACTGCCAAGGGCTGCGCGTTGCGTGACGCATTCGGAATCAGGGCTTTCACTTCACCGGCCGTCTGGTCGCCGGCGGGACCAGCCCAGAGCGGCAGTGCCATAAGCAGCAGCGATAGCCCGGCGGAAAGCACGGATCTAAACATGCAACTCTCCGGTCAGCATAGAGAGCCGACTGGCCAAGCTGAAACCTGACCCGGCAGAGAAGCCGAAGATCGACCCCAACTTTGAGGAGGTTACGGAAGGCGAAGAAACTGAACGACGCGAAAAACTGCGGACGAAATGGGCTGCTTTAGAGGCAATCGTCGGAACTGAGAAGCGACTCGGCACAGTTGCAAAGGACTTGGTCCACCACTTCGAGGAACGCCTACAGGCCATGGACGGGAAGGCAATGGTCGTCTGCATGAGCCGCCGCACCTGCGTCGAACTCTACAACGAGATCGTGAAACTGCGGCCGGATTGGCACAGCGAGAATGACGAAGCTGGGGTGTTGAAGATCGTTATGACCGGATCAGCGACCGACGGCCCCGAGTGGCAACAGCACATCCGCGATAAACGGCGAAGAGAAGCACTCGGCAAGTGATTTAAGAACGCAAAGGACCCATTCAAGGTCGTGATCGTCCGCGACATGTGGCTAACTGGGTTTGACGTGCCTCCGCTACACACCATGTACGTGGACAAGCCGATGCGGAGCCACGGACTCATGCAAGCTATTGCCCGAGTGAACCGGGTATTCAAAGACAAACCCGGCGGGTTGGTGGTGGATTACCAAGCCGTCCGAGCCGTACTAGCAAAGTCGGCGGTACAGCAATATCGACCTGAGCAAGACCTCGACTACGCGATTCGGCAGATCGTCTCGCGGGCGGTGGTGTCCGACGAGGTCGTGGACATCTTCGCTGCTGCCGGCTTGAAGAAGCCCGACATTTCGATTCTGTCGGAGGAATTTCTGAACGAAGTGAGTCACATGCCGCAGAAGAATCTGACAGTCGAGCTGCTTCGGAAGCTTCTAAACAATGAGATTAAGACCCGGTCTCGGCGGAACGTGGTGAAGGCACGGCTGTTCTCCGAGATGCTGGCCGAGGCGGTGCGGAAGTATCAGAATCGCGCTATTCAGGCGGCGCAGGTCATTGAGGAATTGATCGGGCTGGCAAGACACGTGCGCGAGGACTCGGCTAGAGGCGAGCAATTGGGGCTGAGTGAAGACGAGGTTGCCTTCTACGATGCGCTTGAGGTCAACGCCAGTGCGGTTAAGGTCTTAGGCGACGCTACGCTGAAGACCATTGCCCGCGTCGCCTCAGCGTCTTGACGAAGAGAAAACGCAGAGCGGCAGTACGACCTTCGATCGTACCGGGCGAGAGTTTGCGGTCGCGAAACAGATGAACCTGGTACTCGCGGATATGCTCTGGGCCGAGGCGGTCCGGTGAACGGCAGAAGTACTTCGCAAAATCCTCCACCGCATGGATGTAGGCGCGGACGGTGTTCTGAGCGTAGTTGCGACGCTGGAGCTCGTCCAGCATCAGCTTTCAAAGATGGGTCACAGTAATCTCCTTGTGACCCAAGACTTACACAAGTGACGATGCTCGGGCGACCCACGCGGCAGCATCCGCCGCGCCGGAGGCCTAGTTAAAACGCGCCAGTGTCCTTAAATACTCGGTTGAGCATCGGGCACAATTCCTGATGCCGTGCTGACTTCCGGGAGAGATTTTTCGCTCCAAAAGCGTTGCTCCAAACCGCTCACGAGCCTCCGGGATGACCAGTGGGGGGAAGACCACCCGCAAAGCAACTCGCCGAGCCTCCCATCGGGCGCTCTCCATGGCAAACCTTCATCGCGATGCGTCGAAACGCGCTAATCTTAAATGAACAGCGTCCAACTTGGTGTCGGACATCTGGAAGAGGTTCGTTTTGCGTTGCCCTGTCGTAGTTCTTTGTGCCCTGTTCCTGGGCTATATTGCTGCCAATCCGGGTTGTCTGCCGGCCGAAGCCGAAAATCTCAAGTCACGGGTGATCGTATTTGTCCACGGCCTTCATGGCGGACGGGAGACGTGGCGCGCACCGAATGGGGCGTATTGGCCGCAGTTCATCCAGAGCGATCCCCATTTTCAAAAATCGGATGTCGTGGTTGCCGAGTATCCAACGCCCTCGAGGCGCGGCCAATTGTCCACGGCTCAACTGGCTCAGATTCTCTGGCAGGGACTAGAGCGGCAAAGAGTCTGGGACCACCAGGAAGTCGTGTTCATTGCTCACAGCCTGGGTGGAATTCTTGTCGAGGAGATGTTGCTCAATCACCCTGCCGATGCCGCCCGCGTCCGGTTCATTGTCTCGTACGCAACCCCCCATCAGGGATCGTTCGTGGCCAATCTGGCGAAGATCTACGATAGTGATCCTCTCCTTACCGACCTTCGGGAAAGTAACGATAACAGCTTCTTGATGGACCTCGAACAGAAGTGGAGAAGCACTGAACCCGTCACCAGGATTCATCGGTACTGCGCGTTTGAAGGACTGGACACGTCCGCTGGAGCCGGAATTGGCCGGTATCTGCGGGCACATACTCGCGTGGTGAATTACTACAGCGCAACCTACGGGTGCGATGCGGATACGGCACCGCAGAAAATCGTCGCAGACCACATCGATATTGTTAAGCCTACCAATGAGTCCGCCGATGCCTATACTTTCTTTGCCAAGGTCTACCGCAACAACCCCATTCTTGATGTAGTCGAAAGCGTCCGAGACAACAAAGTATCCGGACTCAATGTCGAGTGCAACCGTACGAATTCCGCGGATGACCTGCAAGTACCGATCGCACTTGACCCCTCCCTGCATGAACAAATCTTGTCGGCGGACGCGGAACTTGTGGATACAGACAAGATCCGGGATATATCGTCTCCGGTCATCAAGAAAATCGATCCCGTTGGAGTTGCGCATATTTCTTACGCGTTCAGAGGACAAGGAAGAGGTCTGCTGCTGGGATGTCCCACCGGTCACGCGTCGATTCAGGTGCATTTCAAAATCCGGAGCGAAGTCCCCGTTAAGGAGTAGCTGCGCCGGTTTGTAGTTGTGCATGGGCCGCCACAATCCGCTTCTATCCGCGGTAAAGGTGGATGTCTGTGAAGATGCTGGGCTCCTCTAGCTAGCAGGCTGCGGAAAAACTCAGAAACACAGATTCCTCGCGGTCTGAAGCCCGCTCGGAATGTCAAAAACAAAGGGCGTAGGACGGCGCACCTGAAGGTGCGCCCCTTCAAAACATGTCGAATCCGACTTTTTCCGCAAGCTGCTAGGCTGCGGACAGGCAGATGCAGAAAGCCGACCACAAGCCGACTTCCCAGTATCAATTCGGAAAATGGGTATATACTTGCGCCCCATCCGGTAGGTCCAAATTCAGATCCGAGTAAGGAGAGGATATGAAAGCCACGGCCAACTACCTTTTCCTATTAGTCCTTCTGATTGGTTCGACAGCCACAGCGCAACAACGGTGCAGCAGTGGGCCGCCCGCAAAGGCGCTTATCGATTGGCCTGAGTTTGGTTCCGGGCCCTGCCGCACTGGCTTTAACCCGTATGAGTTTGTCTTGAGCCCCGCCACGGTTGGGAACCTTCAAAGTCGCTGCAACGCAATTCGAACATTACTGCAATTTTCAATTCTAATAATTATAAAACCCTACCAAATAAGGATTGAGTGGCGCGAGATCGGCAGCGACAAAGTGCACGAGTCCACTTGTAAGTATTGAATACTAGTGGGCACTCAGCATCCGCCGAACTCCTCGCGAATTTCAGTGTTCTCCATCAAGCTTTGGTGGAGCGACCATTGTCCTAGGTTTCATGACACATTCCGAAAAGCAATGAAGGTTCCACGGCGCGCCGCTGTGAGCTATCTTGTACAGACAGCCAAAGCGTAGCGCCCTTAGTCTAGTGGAAGCGCCCTCATTCCGTGAA
>PMWW01000155.1 GCA_003165795.1 Acidobacteriaceae bacterium | reverse complement strand
GTGACCTCGGCGGTGTGGCAGCAAGGGTTTGACTTCCGCAATACAGCAGGCTTCGTGACCGACCCGCCCGGAGCGACGTACGTACTTTCTAGCACACTGTATCCGACCACGGGCGTGCTTACGACGTACGGTTGGTATTACCTGTCAACTGTCAGCGCCATCGATCGCAGTACGACGGTAGATCCCCGACTGGCAGGAATCAACTATGCGGAGAATGGAAATCCGGCAAGCTTTTACGTTAACTTGCCGTCGGCGGGCACCTATAACCTGTCGCTGGCCATGGGCGATGAGGGATATACCCAGTGCTGGACGCAGTGTGAAGTGCAGTTTCTGGATGGTAGCCGGGTAGTAGGCACGGTAATCGAGGGACAAACGCTGATAGGATACTTTTGGGATGCGGTGGGTCGTAACTGGTCAGCGGCGGCGTGGCCGGCGAACAATATGCCGATCCAGGTAACCATGACGGGGACACAACTGACGGTGGCGGTGGGGACGAACCACGCCACGGGGGACATCACGCCGATTGCCTATCTAGGCATAACTCAAGTTTCGACGGGACCAACCTTCGCGTTAGTTGCACCGAACACTATGACGGTGGGGCAGGGCGAATACACAACCGCAGACGTTTCGACCGTGCTGATTGGTAGCTTCAGCGGTGCTATTACTCTGTCCGCTTCCGGTGGGCCCATAGGCAGCAGCGTAAGCTTTCAGCCCAATCCCATACCCGCCCCGGGTGCGGGAACCTCGATAATGACCATGGGGGTGCCCAGTGGAGCACCGCTGGGAAACTATTCTTTGACCCTCACCGGGACGGCAGGGGCGTCCATCCAGAACTTTACAGTCGGTCTTACTGTAACTGCTCCGGTGCAGCCCGGTTTCACGATTACGACCTCGCCTAGCGTGCTCGGCGAGGCGCCGGGGTCCGCGGGAAATGCAATTTTGTCGACCCGGCTCACCGGTAGCTTCAATAGCGCAATCAGTCTGTCCGCCACGGGTGCACCGCCGGGTACGACGGTCACATTCAATCCCAGCACCATACCCGCGCCCGGCAGCGGCAGTTCGACGGTGACGATCACGGTCCCGGCGAATGCCGGGTTAGGAAGCTACCCCATCGTAGTGACTGGCGTTGGCGGCGGCGTAAGCAACAATACTTTGATTACACTCACCATCTCTACCAACGGCGGGGTAAATCTTCCCCCAGGAACGGGCTGGCTACCGCTCGGCAACCAAACGATAGTCTGTAGCGTGAGTCCCGGAACAACTTACTACAATGCCGAAGTTGGGGCCTTTGACGCACTCGACTTTTTGACCTTGTGTCAGGAAGGAAGTCTGGTGGCCTATGGCGGCGGCGCAGCGGACAGGTTCAATGACAGATATTTCTTGTGGACATCCGGCCATAACAATTATCAGGGAAATGAGATGTATGAATTTAATTTCAGTGGCCCGAGTCTAACCGTCTCCCGCATCACCGGTCCCACGTGGACGGTTGACAACACAGACGTACCTCCTAACTGCGCCTGCAAAGGCACTAACAATTGCGGACAAGGAATGTGGCATGACGGAGCCGGAAATCCCGTGAATACCCCATATGGGGAGTCGGCATATAACGGTGTGCACTTTGAGTCGACGCCCGCTCCCGATGGGACCGACGGCCAGCCTTCGTGCGGCTATGGGTCTAGTTTTCAGCCCAATGCTCGAGAAACCTACGCAGGCCTGGCGTATCATCCCGCAACCAACCGGCTCTACTCGTGGGGCGGCGTAGTTGCCGCTAATCCTGCCGCCGGCGGGGCTTACAGTAACTGGAGCCTAAACTTGAACCAGGACCCGCCTTATTGGACACGCCTGGCCAACTCGAGTTATGCCTGGTACACGGCCGCCACCTATGACTACACTACCGGTCATCCGACCAGCGGCTATGACTTGATCTTCGACGAAGACGCCAGTCTTTACGCTTATAATGCGACCACCGATACCTATGTAACGCTTGCGAATGCACTTCCTTATGTGGGTTATAACTTAAATATGGAGATAGATCCGCTCCATCATTCGCTGGTAATGGAAAATGGCGATAATTATGGCGGATACCATCTGAAGATCGTCAACATAGATAGCTGCAACGGCACGTCCTGCACCATCGCCAACCTAGACCAACAAATATCCTGTCAAGGCGCGCTAGGATATTGGGCCGGCATTGCGTGGGATTCCAAGCGCAGCGTCATGACTATCTTTCCTTCGTCGACAAACTGCACCGGGGCGGCATGCACAGCCCCGTTTAACACCGCATATTTACTGAATACCGATCCTAACAATCCGGTTACTATTACCTACCAGGGAATGCAACGGACAATCCAGCCGCTGCAGTGCTTTGCGGCGAGCTACGGCTCGACTCTGGGCGTGAACTACCCACCCATGTCAGTTGGTCCCGGAGTATACAGCCGCTTCAAGTATTTCCCCAATGAAGATATTTACTTTTTTGTACAGCATCCCAATGAACCCGCCTGGATATTGCGGCTGGAGTAATCGCGAAATGGTCGGGGCGAGTTTAATTGGCGTCTGCACGGGGCCCGGCATCGGGAAGGCGGGCCTGCGCGGCGCCTGGCCGGGAAAGTTCGTTTCCGCTCACCAACGGTTTGGGGCCGCGGCACTGGCATTATTCTTGGTAGGAGTGGCAGCAGGACAAGTCTTACCCTTCCAATCGCCACGTGCTTCTTTTGCGAACGGCGAATGTGGAATTATTGCAGCGGCGCGGATGCCGCTCGCGAATTGCGTTAGGAGCAGCTCTGGCAATGACCCAGGACAGGAAACGATAGCGGCGACGGGCCTTCTTCCAGGTGAATCCTTTTCCGTCCACAACCGGCGCTCCGAAGTCTTCTCTCTACAACCGGTTGCTACGTCCAGCAACGCTGCGGTTTCGGCAACCGCTGAGCAGTCGCCGGCGACGGCCAATCATGGCGATCTGCCGGAGTTCAAGCGCAGGGTGGAAGCTCGCTTCAAGGCAGCCCGAAAGGGAATGATAGAAATATTTTTGCCGGAAACCTGGAAAACAAATGAAACGGTTGTGGTGAAGGTGGTGGTGCTTCGACCGCCCGAAGGAGCAGATGGTTTTCTTCCCGCCTCATTGGCCAAGGACGCGAAATCACACGCCGCAGATCTTCTAAAGGTCGACGATGAGATGCAGGTGGTCTTGTCTTCTAAAGAGGCCGAATCGACCGAGATCCAGCCAGACCGATCGCCGCTTCCCCAACCCATTCACCACATCCTTGCGGGTGGTCATACGGAATGGAAATGGCAGGTCAAGGCTGCAGAGCCCGGGGAGAAACACTTGATGGTCACCGCCGAAGTGGTTTATCGCAGGAAATTTTCCCCCGACGGGCCGCCCACGGTGACCTTCAAAAGCGTCAGCGAGATTGTTCCAGTCCAGGTGCTTCCCTGAGAAAAAGTGGGCGGGTCAGCGGCTCATCTCGCCGCCGGCCGCAAGGATTCCACGACATCACGAAGGCAATGGGCGAGCCGTTCGGCCTGATTGCGGCGGCTGAAGACGCGGCATTCCGCAATCGAGGGGAGCGGATGCGTGCCCTCGCGGACTTGTCGTACAAAATTGGGCAGCGCCTGGCAGATGGCATCTTCATCGGCCAAGTCCACGATGGTCCCTCCTCCCGCCTGGTTCAGCAAACTGGCCGTGTCCCCGGCTGCGGTGATTAGTGCCAGGACGGGTTTTTGCAAGCGCAAGTATTCGTATGCCTTGGCGGGGACTTGATGATCACAACATTCCGCTTGTAAGAGAAGCAGAGCATCGGCATTGGCCGCATCCTGCAACGCTGCGCGATAGGGCAGGGCGGGCAAGAAGTGGACGAGGTCACCGATGCCGAGGGCGGCGACGTCTTTCTGGAACTCCGCCTCCGAGCCACACGCTCGCAGCTCGACGGAAAGCGTTTCCTGCGATATCTGACCTTCCGCCTTCAGCCTTGCCAGCGCACGAAAAAACGGACGCGGATCGCGCTCCCACGGGTAAATCAATCCCGAGTGCAACAATCGTATTTTCCGCCCAGGCTCGCACTGGGCTGCGATGCCGGCAAAATCGGCTTCATCGTAACCATTAGGCAGTAGCAAGCATCGTTCGGCGTTCAGCTGGGGATAGCGTTGGCGGTACATGCGAATGGCGCCCGGCGCGGTGAACAAAATCTTCGATGCGTGCCGAATAACTTTGCCTTCGATCCAACGATAGACCCGGCGAGTGCGAATATCTTTGGGGTATTCGTCCTCGGTCATGGAATCGCGAAGGTCCACCACCCAGGGCTTGCCGGTCAACTGGTGGAGCAGATAACCAATCAGCACCGCACTGGCGATGGGGAAGGTAGTAAAGATCACGTCGATGTCGTGCTTCTTGATCCGGTGAAGTCCAGCGGGCACTGCGCCCAGGAGCCAACTGGCCCAGCGATCGGGCAGCGCGAGTGCAGGAGGGTAAGCTCCGCGGATCGATAGATGCCGTCGCGCATCCAAGCCGAACGCCCGGACCACTTCCACCTCTGCGGAAATCTCTGTTAGCTGGGAATCGTTCACTTGGTCGTATGCCCGCGGATGGATGGTGAGCACTGTGGGGGTCCAGCCAAATTCAGGCAGATATCGGCAAAACTTCAGCGACCGCAACAACCCGCTGCTGCCTGCCTGAGGCGGGAAGTGATAAGCCACCACCAGCACGCGTCCGGGCACGGGCAGACGCCGAGGCTGCGCCGGGCTGCGGCCATCGGATTGAGGGACAGCATCAGTCCCAGGAGATTGCGTGCCGGTTTGGGGTCCGACGACTTGGCAGGGGGCAGTCACGAGTTGTGAATCACTCCTGGCTGTTGGCCGCGATTGCCGGGCAGGCAAACTCGACATCGCGGAGATAGTCGGCAACTTCGCCTCGTCTGCGGATCAGCCGCGCTTCGCCATCGGCAGCTAATACTTCCGGCGGCGCCGGGTGGCTGAGGAAGCCGAGCGGGCTAGCGCTGCGAGCGTAGGCGCCGGATTGGAAAACGGCGATCAGATCGCCCACTTCAATGGGCGGCACGGCAAGGGAACGGGCGAGTACATCCAGAGGCGTGCACAGCGGTCCCACGATATCAACGGTGTCGGCTTCCGGTTGGAGCAGCTTGGTGGCAACGGCAACGGGGAAATTGCGTTTGATGGTCTGGCCCAGATTGCCGGATGCCGCCAGGTGGTGGTTCATGCCGCCATCCACAATGGCGAAGATTTTTCCGCGCGAAACTTTTACGTCAAGCACGCGGGCTAAATACACGCCCGCTTCCGCGGCCAGAAAACGACCAGGCTCGATGACGAATCGCGTGCCGGTGAAATGCGGGTCGGCGTCGATCTGCTGAACGAATTCACTCAGGCAGGCTTTGAGCAATACCATGTCCAGCGGCTGGTCGTTGGGAAAATAAGGAACCCCAAGACCACCGCCGAAGTCCACGCTGTGCAGGGGCCGTCCGATGCGCTCGGCCACGCGACGCGCAATCTGCAGGCCCTTGCGGTATTGACTCATCAGGATTTCACAGTCCAATAATTGCGTGCCGGCAAACAGGTGGATGCCGCGCAATTCGATAGACGAACAAGAGAGCGCATAGTCCAGGGCACCGTCCAGGGTTTCTTCGTCGATGCCGAACGGAGTTGCCTTCCCGCCCATTCGCATGGCGCCGCCTTGGGCGTCGCCGTTGGGATTCACTCGCAGGGCCACCGGGGCGGTCTGGTTCAACCGCCCGGCGATGGTTGCGATGCGCTCCAACTCAGTCAGCGACTCGGCATGGATCTCGCCTATCCTGGCCTGCAGCGCGATCTCGATTTCCGCCGGCGTTTTTCCCGGCCCGGCGAACAGGATGCGACTGCGCGGGCAACCAGCCTCCTGCGCCAGGTGCAGTTCGCCGGCGGAGGCGATTTCAAGTCCGGCGCCTTGCGCCAGAAAAACCGCCAGCAGGTTGGGATTGGGATTGGCCTTGACGGAGTAGTAGATGTGGAAGCGTGGCGGAAAAGTCGAACGCAACAGCTCCCATTTGCGCCGCAGGACAGATTCGTCATAAACGAAGAGCGGCGTGCCGAACTGCTCGGCAAGCTTCTGCACGCCAACTCCGCCGATGTGTAGCTGATGGTTCGAAGCCGGGAACATCTCGCCGATGAGCTGTTGTACTTGCATCGCTTACAGACCCTCACGGCGACGCAGGGCCGGGTAGTCAACCTTCCCGCTAGAGGTCTTGGGAAGTTCGGACAGAAGTTCGAAATATTTCGGGACCATGTGCCGCGGCATCTTCTCGGCACAGAAGTCGAGCAGAGCTTCGGACTCGACCTCCTCACCGTCCTTCGGCACCAGGAACGCCTTGATGGTCTGGCCAAGCAGGTCGTCGGGCACGCCGATGACGGCCGCCTGCCGCACTTTGCCGGTTTGGAAGAGCACCTCTTCAACTTCGGTCGGGCTGATCCGGTATCCCGACGACTTGATCATGGTATCGCGGCGGCCAACGTAGTAGAGGAAGCCATCTTCATCCTTTTTCACCAAGTCGCCGGAATAGCAGACGCGTTCGCAGTCACCCAACTCCGGCGGCAGCAGAGGATTCGGCTTCAGGACGCGGTCGGTCGCTTCCGGATTACCCCAATAGCCCATGGAGACGGTCGATCCGCGGTGCACCAACTCGCCTACTTCGCCCGGCGCACATTGCCGGCCCTGCTCGTTGAGCACCAGAATCTCGTTATCGGGGATGGCTTTGCCCATCGAGGTTGGCCGGCGATCGAGTTCTTCCGGCGGCAGGTAGGTGGACCGAAAGGCCTCGGTGAGACCGTACATCAGGAAAATCTTCGTCGTGGGCAACGCTTGGCGCAGGATCTTGAGCACCGGCTGGGGCATGGCTCCGCCGGTGTTGGTGATGTATCGCAGATCCGGAAATTGGTGCTTCTGCAGTGCTCCATTGGTCAACAGAGACCACACGGTGGGAACGCCGGCCAAGCCAGTGATGCGTTCGTCAATCAGAGCGGCGATAATTTCTTTAGCGAAGACAAACTTGATGAGGACGATCGTCCCGCCTTGTTGAAAGGCGGTCATCAACTGGTTCATGCCGGCGTCGAAGCTGAACGGCAGCACCGCCAATATTCTTTCCTGGTCCGTGATCTCCAGATAGGTTGAAACGATGGTGCTGCCGGCCATAATGTTGGCGTGGCTCAACATCACGCCCTTGGGTTTTCCGGTTGAACCTGAGGTGTAAAGAATGGCGGCCAGATCTTTGGAAATGCCCCAATCCGTCCACGTGGCCGGCGCCGCCAAATGCAGCATCTCCTGCAGGCGATGCACTGGCTTGGCTTGCTGCCCTGCCTCGCCGTGGCCCCAGCCATTGGCCTCTCCCGTGACTACGAAGAATTCCAGCGATGGAATTTCGTGCAAGACAGGAAGCAAGGTTTTCAGCTTTTCCGGCGTAGTGATCAGCGCCTTCATCCCGCAATCGCGGACAATGTGGGCCACCTGCTCCGGGAACAGCACGGTATTGATTGGCACATAGACGCCGCCGGCTTGCGCGATGGAGAAGATGGAGAGGACTTGGTCGATGCTGGGATCGAGATAAATGCCGACGCGGTCGCCGCGCCGCATTCCGGCATGGCGAAGTCCCATGGCGGCTGAGGTGCAGCGACTGGCCACTTCGCCGTACGAGAGCCGCCGGGGTCCGTGAACCATAGCTTCTTTGTCGGGCCAGCGGCGGGCACTGCCGTGCAACATGTGATGTATCAAGTAGTCCATGAATCGTTTCTCCAAATTTAGCTGAATGGCGGCTAGGCCATCACGTCGGAATGTTGGAACTGCCATTGCAGCGGACGTTCCAGGGCATCGTGAACAGCGCCTTCGGATCCGGCAAACGCCACCACGTGGGCGGCGGCCCCGCGCAATGAAAAACCGGCACGGCGAAAAACCGAAGAGTATGAGCCATCGCCGGCCAGCATTGCTCTTAAGGTTTGCACCGGTCGCTCCTGCAGGAGTTCCGTCAGCTTCTGCAGCAGCAGCGGACCGACTTGGTCCAACTCACGGCCAAACAAATCGAAGACCAGGGCGTCTTCATCGACTACAGAAAAGATGAGATAGGCCAGCAACTCGGTGTCGCGCCGCGCCGTAAGAACTTCGAACTGGCGGAGAGGGTTCTGCCGGAAACGCCAATTCAGATCTTCCGCGCTGCGCCGATTGCGCACCGCGCTGGGGGCGTGTACCGCCTTGTCCAAGGCAGAGAACTCGGGACCGAAGGCGTCGGTCTGCAAGGTGAAGTCTGTCCCCGGGCGCTGCTTAGCGCGCTTGGAAGCCAACCGCAGAATGGGATTGGCGGCCCGCGCTGTGATGCGCCCGGTAGTGCGGCCCAGCAGCCTTTGCAGTTGCCGCTCGGTGCGCAGCGGCTTTACATACCACTGCATCAGGCAGTTCTCTCGTAACCCGATGCGGTGAAACATGGCCATTCCCCTCTGATGCGGAGGGCAGTCATAACAAAAGGCCAGACATCCCTGCACCACGGGCGCGAAAGTGGCGCGCTGCAGCATGACGGCCGGCCCCAGACTGCGAAATCGCAAGTCCACGCCGAAGTCACCCACCTGGCCGCACAGTGCGGCCGTGCCATCCAGCCAAACCGCCCGCGGAAACAGCGAGGTGACGCCGACCGCCAAGCCATTGTCGTCGCACAGAAACCAGGTGGAAGCTGGACCGGCCGGATTGTCCCGATAAAGCCATGCCAGCCTGGCCTCATGGGGAATGTCCTGCAGGTTGCGTTGCAGTACGCACAGTAGCTCCTGGTGGTCTGCGACGAAATCCACCGGCCTGATGCTCAAACTCATTTTGCCAGTTCCTGGGGTAGCTGCCGGCGCTGCTCAACAAACTGCGCAATCGACTGAATACTCTGGAAGTTCTCCGGCGTCAGTTCGTCATCGTCCACCTGGAGCGAGAACTCCTGCTGCAGGAAAGTTACGAGTTCGAGGACGCCGAGGGAGTCGATAACTCCGCTCTCCAGAAGATTGTCGCTATCGGTCACAACCCGGCGACGCGCCAGAGAGAAGTTTTGCGCAACGAAGTTTCGAATTCGGAGCAGGGTTTCCTTGCCGTTCACGTTGCTTGCCACGCTGTTCACCATGTCTCAGCTTTCCCGGTCGCCATGCATTAACAAAAGCCGTGGCCCGAAGTTAGATAATTTGCCGCTGCAACCGATGACCGGTACCGACTCGCGGCCCCGAAATCCCAGGGTGCGCAGTAAGCGAGTGCGTACATCGCCCGCCAGCACCGATATGCTTATTGCCGACGCTCCGCGGCTGCGCAGCAATCGCACCAGGCGCTTGAGCAGACCGGTAATTTTTTTCTCATCCGGACTGCCAAACAGGTCAACGATTTGGGCCCGGCCTTCGGAAAGGGTGAAGACACAATAGGTCTGCAGTTCGCCACCGCGATACCCGGCAAGGAATTCGTAGTGCTGCGTGGGATGCTGCCGATACCGCCAGTTCAAGTATTCCGGGCTGCGCACGGTGCAGCTGCCTAGCGACGATCCCACCTGCTGCGCCAACCGGGCGTATTGGGCGGAACAGGGTTGTTCGTCCAGCCGGTATTCCATGCCCTCGGGGTCCGCGGCCTGCCTGTCCTTCAGTGCCAGCACAAAGTCTGCCGCTTTCGAGATAACCCGGGAAAGCGCCCGCGCCGGCACCATTTCCCTTATCGTTTTTTCCGTTCGCAGGAGCTTAGCCATCCGCACCGAGGTGTGGGTTGGCTGCAGGCCCAAATAGCGGTAGATGCTGACCATCGCGGTGCTGGGAAAGTCGTAGCAGAAGGCGAACTGGCCCAACTCGATCAAAGACAGGCAAGCCCGCTGGAGTTGGACGGCCGGTCCGAGGCTGCGATAGCCTTCGCTAACACAAAAGTCTCCCAGTACGCAGCCCAGGACTTCGGCCCCGCCCACATAGCCTCGCCGGGGGAACAGTGCCGCCATCCCAATGGGACCTTCGGTCTGCCCGTCAAAGGCCAGCCAGGCTCGAGCCTGGCCAAACGGATTGTCGTGATAGAGCCAACGAAACCGGTGGGCATCCGTCGCTCCCAAATAGGTACGGGCCAACGCGATCAGCGCAGGTTCGTCTTGCATGAGATCTGCTTCGCGGAGGTGCACGGCCATTACGTTTCGCTCAGTCTGGCTTTCATAACTGCTTTGTAATCCTTAAACCTACAACCAGTGAAGCAAGCGACATGCCAGACTTCAAGAAGCTTCATTTTCGACCGCAAATGGCCTGGCGGAAGCCATTCGGAAAAAACCTTTCGTGTTTTTGCGGAAAAATTCTTCCTATTTTTTGGCCGGAAACCTACCTCCCGGCCCAAATTCAGCTAAAACCTAAGCCAACTGCGACACCGGAACCGGTACCTTCCCGAACCATGGCTTCTTAAGATGGGCGTTTTCCTGGAATCGGGGCCGGCTGGGGCGCTTCAGGGCTTTGGCACGTAACTTGCGATTGCAACTTCTGCATAGGCGGATAGCTCAGTTGCAGAGCGCCCCGATTACATCGGGGAGGTCGCAGGTTCAATTCCGGCTCCGCCTACCAAAAGTTCACATGAAAATCGGTGGGCAAAGAATTCCCGGCAAGACTCTGGTGCTGATTGCATCGGAAGGCGCTTTGATCGCCTGCGGGCTGCTGTTCGCCACCGCCTTGCGACTGATGGACATCGAGGCCTTCCGGCAGCAGATAAGGCAGCCCGGAGTTCTGCTGCGTTACGGCATCGTGATTGTGGTGTGCGAACTGGCGCTGTATTACTACGATCTCTATGATCTCCAGATCGTGAGCCGGCGGTCGGTGCTGTTCGTACGTTTGCTGCAGGCACTGGGTTCGGCCTGCCTGGTTCTGGCACTCCTCTATTACTGCTACCCGGACTTGAGTCTGGGGCGTGGCATTGCCGCAGTTGCCACACCTCTCATCATTGCTACGGTGTCTGGCTGGCGCCTGCTGGTGGATGCCAGCGCGCCGTTTCTCCGGCGCAATGAGCGCATCCTCATCGTGGGTGACGGTCCGGCCGGATGCTATCTAGCGGAGGAGATTCTGCGCCGGCCGGAGCTGAACATCGACATCGTTGGCCTGCTGCGGGAGAGCGACAGCCTGGGCACGGGTAGCGCTGCCATCGGGGAACGGGAGTACGGCGCTCGGGTCTCGCCGTTTCCGCTCCACTACTCCTTGCGATATAGCCCATCTCCGGCGCTGCGGAGCCGTGGGTCCGGCGCGCTCATGATGGAAGCTGCCGGGGCGGAAGGGCTGCTCGGCGGTGCGGCCACGGCGGTTGCCGACCATGCCACGGAAAGCCGCGAAGTGATTTTTCCTTCGGTAATCGGAACCCCCAAGGATGTGGAGCGCTGCGCTCTTGCGGAACGGGTGGATCGGGTCGTGCTTTCCTTGTCCGAGCGGCGCGGCGGCACGCCGATCAAGCAGTTGCTCCGCCTGAAGTTTGTGGGCATGAAGATTGAAGAGGCCCATGACATGTACGAGCGCACCACGGGACGAATCCTGTTGGACCACCTTTCCCCGAGTTGGTTGATCTTGGCTGACGGATTTCGCCAATCGCGCCTGGTCCTGGCCGCCAAGCGCCTGACCGACATTGTCGTCTCCACCATTGGTCTGGTCCTGGCACTGCCCTTAATGGCGGTGATCGCGCTTGCCGTATTCCTGGAGAGCGGCGCTCCCGTGCTGTTCCGGCAGGGGCGAATCGGGCTCAACGGGCGGCACTTCGAAATCTTGAAATTTCGTTCCATGCGAAACGAGCCGGTGCCCAAAGCCGCCTCGTGGACTTCTGACAGTGACCCGCGTATTACCCGGGTGGGACGATTCATTCGCAAGTTCCGGCTGGACGAGCTGCCGCAACTTATTAGCGTCCTGCGCGGCGACATGAGTCTGGTCGGTCCGCGCCCGGAACAGCCTTCCCTGGCGGAGATGCTGGAGGAGCAAATCCCCTATTACGGGCAGCGTCACTCGCTGCGTCCGGGGATCACGGGCTGGGCACAAGTTAAGTACGGTTATGGCGCGACGGTTGAACAAACCAAGATAAAGCTGGAGCACGACCTGTTCTACATCAAGCACCTGTCGATGCCGTTAGATCTCGCCATAATCTTTGAAACCGCCAAAGTTCTTTTATCGGGACGCGGCGCCAAATGAATGCGTCTTTAGCAAAGGGGTCGGTCATGAGACAACTGATAAACAATTTCTCGCGCCGGGGCTGGAATCGTCGCAATTTGCCAAACTACTTTCAGATGGCGGCCCTGCTGCTGTCCTGCCTGCTGCTGCCGGCGCTAACCGGCTGCACCCGCGACCCCAAAGTGAAGGCAGAAAAGCACTACGCGCGGGCCGAAAAGTTGCTGAAAGAGAACGACACGGATGCGGCCATCATCGAGTTGCGATCGGCCATTCAGCTCAATCCCAAGCTGGCCAAGGCCCGCTTCGAGCTGGCCAATATCGAACTGCAGCGCGGCACCCCCCAGATCGCCTTTCAGGAATTTGTCGCTACGGTCAAAGCTGATCCCAAGCATCGTCAGGCGCAGATCATGATTGGTGAGATGCTGGCCCGGGCGGGCAACTTTGCCGAAGCGAAAGGACAGGCGCAGCTGATTCTCAGTAACTGGCCCGACGACAAGGTCGGGACCTTATTGCTGGCGGAGAGCGATTTTGGTCTGCAAGACTACAAGCAGGCCCGCAGCCTGGTCGACCAAGTGCTGGCCGCCGAGCCCAACAACACCCGAGCTTTGTCGGACCTCGCTTATCTGCAACTGCACGACAACAAAGCCGAGGAAGCGGAAGCGACCCTGCGCCGGGCGTGGCAGTTGGACCCGAAGTCCACGGCCGCGCTCGGGGCGCTCAGCAACATCTACGAATTAAAGGGCGACCTGCAAAACGCCGAGGCCGTTTTGAAACAAGCCCAGCAGCAGAACAATGGCGACATTCCCTTCGCCATGTTGCTGGCGAACTTCTACATGCGGCATCAAAGAATGGCTGAGGCCGAGCCGCTCTACCGGCAAGTTCAGCAAAAGGGCAAGGACCAGGCCGAATATCGCGACATTCTGGCTGAGTTTTACATGATGTCGAACCGTCCCCAAGATGCGGAAGCCGAATATAAGCGCCTGGTGGAGACGAACAAGAAGGATTGGCAGAGTTGGCGCGGACTGGCGGCCGCCGATATCGTCGATGGCCGTTATCCAGAAGCCGGCGACGCCATCGAGCGTCTGCTGAAGAACAATCCTAAAGATTGGCAAGCTCTCGCCTTGAAAGGGAGGGTGCTGCTCGAAGGCGGAAAGCCGGCCGACGCCATCACCGAGCTGCAGAAGAGTCGTAAAGGTAATCCCGCCGCGGCCGAGACGATCTTTAGTCTGGCTCGTGCCTACATAGCCGTGGGGAAACTTGACGAAGCACAAACCGCGCTGCAGGACGTGCTGAAGATCAACCCGGACTATCCGGCAGCGACCGACACTTTGGCCGCCATCCAGTTGAGCCAGGGCCATGCGGACCAAGTGATCCAAGACCTGACCAAGGAAGTAGCGGCAAAACCTAGGGCCCTGGGCACGCGATTGCTTCTGGCCCAGGCCTACATGGCGAAGGGTGACTTTCAGGCGGCGGAGACGGACTTGAACGCCAGCCTTGGTATGGCCACCACAGCAAAGGAAAAGGGGGCCGTTCTTCAGGCGCAGGCATCCGTCAAGCTGGCGCAAAGACAGTTTGCTCAAGCCGCAAAACTGGCTGGCGATTCCCTGGACATGACACCAGAGTCGGTGGTTGCGCTCAATGTATTGGGTGCCAGTTATGTCGCCCAAAAACAGGCCGATCAGGGGATCGAAGCAATAAAGGCACGGTTGAACAAGACCCCCAATTGGGCAGAAGGTTTTGAAATTCTGGGCCGAGTGGCGCAGCGAACGGGACGCCTTCAGGCCGCGCTGGACGCCTTCAACAAGGCCTTGACCATCAACCCGAACCTTACGCAGGCGTCCTTGGGCCTGGCCGACACCTATTTTCTGAATAAACAATTTGACTTGGCGCAGCAATCGTATGAGAAGGCCGCGGCCCAGCAGGACTCAAGCCGCTCGTACGCGTTGTTTCGCCTGGGTCAGATGGCCGAAAGAAAGGGCGATTTCACCAAAGCCAGGACTTACTATGAGAGTTCACTGAATGCGAATCCTGACAACGTAGTCGCCAAGAATAATTTAGCCTGGCTGTACGCCGAGCACGGCGGCAATGTCGACATGGCCCTCAAGCTGGCCGAGGAAGCGAAAGAAAAGGCCCCCAACGACCCTGGCATTGCCGATACGCTGGGCTGGATTTACGTCAAGAAAGGCTCTTACGAAGCGGCCGTCGAAAATCTCAAAGATTCAGCCGCCAAAGATCCCACCAACGCTTCGTACCTGTATCATCTGGGAACTGCCTATTACAAGCTGGGACGCAACGATGAGGCGCGGAAAGAACTGGAAGCGGCCCTGAAGATGCCCAATTTTGGCGATGCTGCCGATGCCAGGAAAATCCTGGCGGAAATGCCGGCAAAATAGGCGCCCCAGGCGGCGATCGGCGTGGCTTCTCAGTTTGCTGGAAAACTCGGCCTAACAGCCCGTGGCAGAAGTGCAAAACTCGCCAACCGCGTCGTAACTCATTCAACAGCAGGGCCGCATGTTGCGATATTGAGAAGACGGGCCTTGCACCACGGCCTGCTAGGGTGCTCTTGAAATGGTCGCAGCTGCAGCCTGCCTTCGCATATCTCTACATTCTTGTCATCCCGAGCCGATCTCAAAGTCGGTTTCGGGACCTGCCTTTTCGAATTCTTCGGCAAATTGGTCTTGCCCTATTTCCTTGCAGAAGAGCCAGACTTTGGCATCATCACCACAGCGCCTGCTCTGTCTGCCAGCCGAATGCCTTGCCAGGCGTGTAAGTGCCACTAAATGTTTAGCATGCTACCCAGTTTATTAGCCGTAAAGTGCTACTGTTGCTACCATTTTAGTAACTCATTGATGGTTACCTACGTTTGTGCGGCCCTCATTCCGGCGATACGGCAATACGAGTACCTCAGTTAGAATCGCAGCCATGGACAATTGGTTTACTTCCACCTTCTCTGGAAACGTTGAAGGGCGAACAGGGACGCGATTTAGTCTTCTAGTAGCACTCATAATCTGTTGTCCCGCTCTCCTGTTCGCACAGCTTCCAACCGGCTACGGTTGGTATCCCCTCCCCAATACCCAGATGATCAATTCGTGCCCGGCGAATAATCCTCAGGGAGCGTGTGGCAACGCAGCATGCACCACCTATCAGGAATTCAGCTATCACGACTCGTGTAACTACATCATACTGCCCTGGTCGGGAGGAGCTGGTGACGACGTCAATCAGCGGTTGTACGTTTTCGGGGGAGGGCATACGGATTACGGCGGCAACCAACTCATGGCCCTTGACCTTCGGGGCACGCCATCCTGGGAGATTTTTTATGCGCCGGATAAGGTTGCCTATCCGACCGACCAACAGGGACTGGTCCCCAACTGGGAGTCTTATAACCCATATGTAGAGAGCGGCGACACCCAGCACTACCCTGCGTCGGGCGGCTCTCCGTCCTCAAGGCACACCTATTTTGGACTCGCGTTTGCCCCGGCGCAGAATTCGCTGTATGCCTTCAGTGGCGCTGTTTACCATCTAGGAGACAACTCACCTGAAGCTTGGGCTATCAGCGCCTCAACTCGAACTTGGCAACTGCTGGCGCCCTACGGAAACGGATACATGGGAGCAGTGGCCCTGAATCCCAACACTGGCCACTTCGTCGGCTATGATGGCCAATACAACATCTACGATTACGATCCGGTAGCTCATACTCGTACAACGCTTTCCACCAGCATCCCGGCAAGTGTCGGACAAAACTGGGCCGCAGCCGTAGATCCCATCGACAATCTCTTTATCTTCATCACCGGGGATCAATATCCGCCTGAATACCAGTACAACAACGGGCCCGCCAGCAAGGGATACATACGCGGCTACAATCTGAGTACTCGTGCCTCGATTATTTGGGATGATCCCAGTTGTAATGGAGCTCCCGTATACCAGGCAATGGGGCTGGAGTGGGATTCTGCTTTGGGATTGATGGTTGGTTATCCCAGCTTCGGCAATCAAATTATTCTGCTGAATTCCCAGCCCAATGCGGTCGTCACCAATTACGGTACGGTACCCTCGCACAAGTGTTTGCAGGTAACCATTGGCAGCACAAAGGGAACCGATTATCCGCCAGACTCTACGAATCCGAGCAACTACACTGGCGGCTTCGGACGCTTTCGCTATTTCCCTTCGCTCGACATCTTTGTCAACGTCAATGATGCCAGCAACAACGCTTGGATTCTTCGTCTCAATGATGTGTCTTCACCGAGCTTCACGGTATCGGCCACGCCGGCTTCGCTCAGCGTGGTGCAAGGCACCCAGGGGAGCTCCACGATTACCACTGCCATCAGCGGCGGGTTCAACAGCGCCATCAGTCTGACCGCATCGGGCGCGCCTTCGGGCACGACGGTCAGCTTCAATCCCAGCACGATTCCCGCCCCCGGTTCGGGCAATTCGACGATGACCATGACGGTGGGTTCGAGCACGCCGGTGGGGACCTATCCGATCACAGTAACCGCTTCCGGAGGCAGTATCCGGCAGACCACCACGGTGAGCCTCACGGTTACGGCGAACCAGCCGAGCCTAACGGTATCGGCGTCACCCGCTTCGTTGACGACCGTGCAAGGCACGCAAGCGACGTCGACGGTCACCACCGCTATCGGCGGCGGGTTCAACAGTGCGGTGAGTTTGACGGCATCGGGCGCGCCTTCGGGCACGACGGTGAGCTTCAATCCCAGCACGATTCCGGCGCCCGGTGCGGGCAGCTCGGCAATGACGATCACGGTGGGCGCGAGTACGCCCACGGGAACGTATTCGATCACGGTAAAGGCGACGGGCGGAGGCTTAGCGCCGACCACGATCGTCACCCTGACCGTAACGGCTGGGTCCTCGGGATGGCAGCAAGGGTTCGACTTCCGGGCGACGGCTGGCTTTGTAACCGATCCTGCCAATACCACCCACGTATTGGCAACGACGGCGTATCCGACCACGGTTGGGGGAGTGACCTTTGGTTGGGTGAATACCGGATTGATTCAATCGCGCGATCGAAGTACGACGGTCGATCCCCGTCTGGCGGGAATCAATTACGTGCGCAATGGATCGCCGGGGACGTTTTATGTAAATCTGCCGTCAGCCGGCACCTACAATGTGTCGCTGGCGCTGGGGGACGAAGGCTATACCCAATGCTGGACGCTGTGCCAGGTGCAGTTCTTGGACGGCAGTACGGTGCTGGGCACGGTGACGGGCAACCCGTTGATAGCGAATTTTGACGATGCAAAAGGGAACAACTGGACAGCGGCGGCGTGGCCAGGGAGCAATGTGGCATTGCCGGTAACGCTGTCGGGCACGCGATTGACGGTGATCGTGGGAACGAACAACCCCAGCAGCGACGTTACCCCGATTGCTTACCTTGGTTTGAGCCAAGGTAACGGCGGCGGATCCCCGAGCTTCACGGTATCGGCCACGCCGGCTTCGCTCAGCGTGGTGCAAGGCACCCAGGGGAGTTCCACGATTACCACTGCCATCAGCGGTGGGTTCAACAGCGCCATCAGTCTGACCGCGACGGGAGCGCCTTCGGGCACGACGGTCAGCTTCAATCCCAGCACGATTCCGGCGCCCGGTTCGGGCAATTCGACGATGACCATGACAGTGGGATCGAGCACGCCGGTGGGAACCTACCCGATCACAGTAACCGCTTCCGGAGGCGGTATCCGGCAGACCACCACGGTGAGCCTCACGGTTACGGCAAATCAGCCGAGTCTAACGGTATCGGCGTCACCCGCTTCGTTGACGATCGTGCAAGGCACGCAAGCGACGTCGACGATCACCACCGCTATCGGCGGTGGGTTCAACAGTGCGGTGAGTTTGACGGCATCGGGCGCGCCTTCGGGCACGACGGTGAGCTTCAATCCCAGCACGATTCCGGCGCCCGGTTCGGGCAGCTCGGCGATGACGGTCACGGTGGGCGCAAGCACGCCCACGGGAACGTATTCGATCACGGTAAAGGCGACGGGCGGAGGCTTAGCGCCGACCACTACTGTCAGTCTGACGGTAACTTCCTCCGGCGGCGGAGGAGGAACCGGGAACGGTATAACCGTTTCCGACCTGACCGGGTCGGGACAGACTAACCGCTTCATCTCGGTTGGCCGGTTCTTCAAAGACGGCGACATTCCAAACTTCGCCCAGGCTGTCGTTGGCGGGGTACCCATACTCACGCAGTGCGACGTGAAGAACCGCTGGCCGGACGGCTCCTTGAAGTTCGCCATCATCAGCTTCGTGTTGCCCAGCGTCTCCACCGCCGGTACGGCTGTCAGCTTCCAGAACCAGGGGACCGGCAATAACACCGGCTTCCTACAGCAAGGCGATATGTTGAATACGCCCTACGATTTCGAAGCGGCGATGCAACTCACGGGCACCGTGAGCCCGTCGATCAGCGCGCGGGCAATGTTGCAGGCCGGCCTCTACCGCTATTGGTTGCAGGGCCCCATCGTCACCGCCGTGATCATCGAGGACCGCAACGCTCGCAGCGCAGACGTAAATACTGACGGAGGTACCGGCGATCCACTGCACCCCATCTTCGAGGCCTGGTTCTATCCGCAGGGGAGCAAGGTCCAGGTGGGATTCACCCTGGAAAATGCCTGGGCGTCTTCGACCAGTACCCAGAGCGCCCGCAATCAGACGTTCGCTCTGACTCTGCAGACGGGGTATAACTCACCTACCACGAGGCTATCGCAGCCCAGCTTTACTCAATGGGGTTTTACTCGTTGGCATCGTGCCTTCTGGGTCGATTCCGACCCGCCACCTGTGCAATACAATTGGAACCCGCAGTACCTGCTTACCACCGGTGCCTATCCAAACTGGGATCTAACTTACATGCCGCCTGCCAGTTCGATCGCGGCCGAGTACGCTACCTACACCAGTCTGCAGACCCAATTTCCCGCGCGGTTCACCCTTCCCGGCTTCGACGATCCCAACAACGGAGGCGTTGTCAATTACAACGAGGCCATCGATGCCGGTGGCGAATCGACTCATGGAGATTGGATTGGTATGACGACTAGTTGGGACACCATCTATCTGCTGACCGGTGATCCCAATTTACAGAAGATGGCCACCGATAATGCTGATTTCGCAGCCCGATTCCCCATGTGGTTCCGCGAGGCGGACCACAATGCCGGGTCGGGCCATTACTTCGACGAACCGGGCAATGGTTCGATTGATCCCTACGGGCACGTTGTTTCGGTGAACGCTCGCCAGCAGGTGACCCTTTATCTGGGCAATTGGAATGGTAATAGCTCTTTTCAAGGATGTGGTGGGACCGAAGGCGAGGACACAGTTTATACGACTTCCGCTCCCAGCCACGGCGGTTGGCCGGCGATGGGGTCGAGCCACCTGCCCGACTTCGGCTATGTCCCTTATAGTCTCACCGGTCAATACTATTACTTGGAACAGGAGCAACTCGAGGCAGGTTACCTCATTTCCGGTCTCGAAGGATGCTACAACCTCTCGTTAGGCAACATGGGCTGGAGACAAGGCTATCTGGGACTAAAGACAAATCTGGTGCGCGATGACGCATGGACCTTGCGTACCCTGGCCTATGGCGCGTTCATCTCCCCAGACGGTACCCCGGAACAAGCCTACCTGCAGGACAAGCTGATGAACAACCTTGCCATGCAGCAAGGTGCCCACGGGCTGGCCATGACGGTTCCGGTCACAACCGCCAGTTCAGCCGCTTACAGCTTCGGTCAGAATGTGCTGGTACAGAGCCAGGCTGCGAATCCTTCGCCGCTGGGCGCATGGCAGATCGATAGCGCTTCGCAGTCCTACGCGCAGAACGGCAGCGAGAACAACGTCAACCCCAACACTCTCAGCAATGCCGGCGCACCCTGGCAAGAAGCGTTCCTGGCTGCAAGCTTTGGCATGATTCGCCAATTCGGCCAGGCAGATACCACTTCCCTGCTGGGATTCATGGCCATCCGGCCGGTTAACGAAGTACTGAACCCAGTCTTGAATCACTATCTAGTTGGTCAGTATGTCTATCCATCCACCCTGATCACCGGTGGTCTTGGACCGCAGGGTTGGATCGCGGACTGGCCCACACTGCAAAATAATTATCTGGTCTTACCCACCGGATGGGAGTGCGGCACTTCAGATTCTGGACGTTCGGCTATGCAGCTGGGAATCCTGAGCTACATGACCCACAACACGGTCAATGGATACAGCGGGCAATCGGCGTGGAGTTGGTTGAAGAGTAACTTCAGTTGCCAGTCCAGCATATATCCGAATGATCCTCGCTGGAGCATGATTCCGCTTCAGTAGGAGCGTAAGACGGGAGGGCATAGTAAACTTGCCAGAAGCTGCCGTAGCCAACAGCCGGTAAGCCACGCGACTGGGCGGCAGCTTTCTTAGCGGTTGGAATGTTCGCAGCCCTCTCTGGCCAGTGGCACGGCGCCAACGCTCAATACCCGATCGCCGAACTCCACTCTTCTGCGGCATCGGGGGCCTTCTCTGATCGTTTCGCTAACGCAGCGTCTTCTACTACGAATGACATGCCATGCCAACCAAACTGTATGTAGGGCAGCAGCCGAAAGCGGTCCTGTCGGGCCATAAAATCCAGCAGCGCGCGTCTCTCCCCAGCTAAGGCGTTGGCAGACCAGTTGTAGTAGTCGTCGAAGGCCAAGACCATGCCATGCTTCATCCGTGCGCCCAAGAACTCCATCACGGTGCGGGTCGAAGTATACAAATCGCAGTCGACATAGGCCAGGCAGATGTTCTCGGGAAGACACAGCGGAGTGGGTGCGTGGCCCCCTAGCGTATCTGCATAGAATCCCGGGACGACGGAGTATTCTGATCCGGGAATACCGTTCCGTCTGCAGATCGCGGTGAATTCCTCCAGCGAAGTCTTCATGTGCCCTTCGATCCACACCGGATGCTGGTCCTCGGGCAGCGATTGCGGCGGCAGGCCACAAAAAGAATCGAACGCCCACAGGTGACAACTTTTCTCAAACTTCCGAGATTCGCGATAGGCCATATGGAAGGTCTTGCCGGTCCAGCAGCCGAACTCGGCGTAATCCCCGTCGATCCCATTGAATGAAAGTGCGCGGAAGACCTTGTGGAAAAAATCACGACGGTCCTGGTATTCGCTATCTCTTCGATGAAAGCTATAGAGCTCCCGAAGTGTGCGTTTTAGCGAGGAGGAAATCATGGTGGTGTAACCGTTCATGGTCATGGTATCAGTAAGGAAAGCGGACTTAGAATTCGTGACGGCAGCATTTCAGCTTTTTCCCTTGACTTGGGTCGTCCCCAGCAGTTGCTTGGAAGATAGGTCTCGTTCAGCTTTTCCGGCTTCTACCGGCCCTTGATGATCAAACTTGAGCTTTAGATATTTTTGGTAGACCGTATCGCGAACATAGCGGCCGTGCACTAAGCCGAGCTGTCCGTCCCTCCACCCGCCAAGCATGATGTACCAACGGAACCACAAAGCCCAAGGGTAGAAAAGCAATTGCAGCGCAGTTGCCCGCTCGCCGTTGGCAGCCATCTCGCGAGCGGCCAAGGTCGTGTACAAATCCATCTTGGCGTACATCTGCTCTATGCTGTCGCAGGTGAAATGGAGGATCGGCTCTTCAATGCGGACGGAAGAATGAAAGCCGCTCAAAGCTTCGTGTATCCCGCGGCTCCTCTCATAGTTCACCCTATCTTTGCGGAATAGCCGTATCGGCAGGTCCGGACATCGTGAAGGGTAAAAGCAATGGACCTCCCGGCCCAGGAGAAACCAGCGGCGCCTGATCCCAAAGGCATCGGGTACCGCTGCCCCATCGCGACAGCCGTTTGCTTTCAGGGCGAGCAGCCGGTCGCGGAGCCCGTTCGACAACACCTCGTCCGAATCTAACTCCAGCACCCAAGAATTTCTGCACTGCTCAATGGCAAACGTCCGCTGCCGTTTGAAGTTGACAAACTCATGGTAAAGAAAGCGGGCTCCGTATTCCAAAGCGATCTCTCGCGTCCGGTCGTTACTGCCGGAGTCGACAATCACGATTTCGTCCGCAACCTCCCGCACAGACTCCAACAGCGCGACCAGACGTCTTTCGCTGTTGAGGGTCATGATGTAGCAGGAAAATCGGGTTTCGTCACTCATAACAAACAGCCGCCGCGCTGTGGTTCTTGGAGCATAAATGTGACTAGCATATTGCGTGCCAATTGAGGGCCCGGTTCCGGCTTCGACTCCATTCGCGGACAATCCCTCAGGTCCTCAGTGGTCCCCAACCGGTCCTGTTGAGAACTTGCCTTCAGCGGCTTTGGGAAATTATTTTCCAAAGTGTTGGCCTGGGCTTGGCGTCGAGGCCTGCAGCGCGGGGAATGTGCCGAAATCCGGCGAATGGCAGCCTATTTGCCTGTAATACAATGCCCAGCCTGAGGGAGGCAATATGAGGAAACCGTTCGGCACTCCTGCCGGAGCATTGATCTTGATCGCTGTTCTAGCCGCTTCGATCTGCCAGATCTCGGCCCAGGCTCCGGCCTTACCGGCCAATGCTGTGGCGCTTCCGAAAGCCGGAACCCCTGCCGGGAATACGTCCCCGGCGTTGGCCCCTTCTACGGAGATCGCTTCGTCTGCCAGTTCAACCCCGGCTCCCGTACCGGAACCCTCCCCTGACACCAAGGTCAAAGCGGGGATGACCCCGAAATCAGCCCCCGCGGGCAAGCCGGATGAGTCCTATATTGTCGGGATTGCTGACGATCTGCAGATCTCGGTGTGGAAGGAGCCCGACCTTTCTGGGCCGGTGGTGGTACGCCCCGACGGCATGATCACGGTGCCGGTGATCAACGATGTCTATGTGGTCGGCTTAACTACCAAGCAGGTGCAGGACATACTGACCGAAAAATTGAAACCGGTGGTGGATGAGCCGCAGGTTACGGTGATCGTGCGTACCATTCGCAGCCGCCGCGTCTACCTCGTCGGCCAAGTTGGTCATCCCGGAGCGGTTTCCTTGACTGGACACGAGACCGTCCTGCAGATCCTGGCCGAATCCGGTGGACCAGGGGCTTTCGCTAAGTCCGACAAGATTTACATCCTGCGCAAGGTCGGCGACCACCAGGAAAAACTCCACTTCGACTACAAAAAGGCCATCAAGGGTGCCGATCCTAAATCCGATTTTGAGCTTTCGAATGGCGACGTAATCGTGGTGCCATAAGGTTGCCGGAGGAAGTCAATATGCGCAATCTCTGCTCCGCCGGTATGTTTTGCTGGGCCATACTGCTACTTTGCTTGCCGCAAGTTGCCGTCGCCCAAGAAAATGCCGCTCCATCATCCGATTCGGCAGTCACTAGCGACAGCACAACCGGTCCCAGCTCCGCCCCCATAGAGCTGCCACCTTCAGATGTAACCAATCCTCAAGTCGACCCGACCATGATTGCACCCAGCACCCTAAGCCATTTTAACTTGGCGAACCCGTTCACCCTGCAACCTGGTGGATTGAAGCTTGGCCCCTTTCATCTCCTCGATGTTTCGACCTCCGGATTTTTTGAGGCGGCCAGCGGCTTAACTGGTCCTCCCCAGGATATCTGGGGCTCCATGATCACCTCTGACCTCTTTCTGAACAAGCACATAGGCAAAGGTTCACTGGCGATCTTGGCCAAACCAGAATTGTCGTTCATCGGCGGCCAACCCTTTGTAAATGTCAACACCGGTGCCACCTTCAGCTATCAGTTCCAGCGCTGGAGCTTCCAGGCCAGCGATGGGTTCAGCTACTACCAAAACGATGCTTTGCTGCAAAATCCGCAATATCTCTTGTACTACGTGAACGGCGGAATCGTTGCGCAAGCCGTCTACGCTCAAGCCCGCGGTTCATCGCTCTATAACGCAACAAATTTTTCCGGAAGCTACCAACTCAGTGGACGGACCCAAGTCTCGTTCAATCCTGAGTTGGGGGTCACAATGCTGGACCAGTTGGGCAACTTGGAATTGGTGCGTAACCTGGGATTCGGAATCTCGGTGGCGCACACCATCAATCCCAACCGGAGCGTGTCGGTTTTCTATAACTTCTCGCACCTGACCAGCACCTCCAATGAGTTTTCATCGGGCGTCTCCAGTTGGAATGGCCAGAGCATCGGCGCCGGCATTCAACAGAAGCTAGGACGCGATTGGTCAATCTCGGCCAACCTCGCCGCCAGCTACCAACATACCGCTTCCTCGCAGTGGACGCCGAGCGGGAACATTGCGGTTTCCAAGATGTTGCACAGCGGCTACATGAGCGCTGCCTACAGCCGTACCGAGGCCAGTCGTGTGTTTGTATCGAGTGGGTATTTTGACCAGGCCGACGTCTCCTATAGCCGTCATCTGGGACGCAAGATGACGGTCTTTGTCGGTGGTGGTGCATTCCGTGGCGTTCTGACCGGCAGTCGCGAGAGTGGAGAACGTGCGGGCGCAAATTTTTCTTATCAATGGTTGCGCAATGTGGCCCTAACCACCGGCTACAACTTTGTGCGCCAGCGCACAGACGAAGCCAGCCTGTACAACGGAAATACAACTTCCGTCACCTTCGGGTTGTCATGGACACTGGGGCGACCGTCGGGACTTTAGTTCCAGTCTCTCTTCTTTCTTGTGGACACCTGACTTCCTAAGACGTGAGAAAACAATTTCCCAATCGGACTTATCCCCGAAGAACCCGCGACAAATAGCTGTTATTTCCAGGCGGCTGAGATATTTAACCGGGCCGTGAGTTTGGAAGTGAAGCTGCTTGTATATAGAAGAAACATATATTTTTTGCGCCCGGCAGATCTGTAGGAATCTAAACTATGGCAAACCCGCCAACCACTCCGGTATCCAGCCAGTTATTCGGGGACCTCAACTTCCATGACTATCTCGCCATTGCCAAGCGCCGGCTGTTCTGGATTGTCCTTCCCGCGATAGGGGTGCTGATTGCCACCGCCATTGTCGCTTGGCGCCTACCCGATGTCTATCGTTGCGAGACGACTATTCTGGTCGATCCACAAAAAGTCCCGGAGAGCTACATCAAGTCTAGCGTGACGTCAGGTATTGCAGACCGGCTTTCTACCATCCAGGAGCAGGTTACATCTCCTGCCGAACTGAAAAAGCTGATCGATACTATGGGCCTTTATCCCGAGCTCAGGAAGCGGATAGGGGAGCAGGAAATCATTCGTGTCATGCAGCAATCGATCGGCGTGGAGCCGGTGAGCTCCCTGGGATCACAGTTCAACGCTTTCCGGATTACATTTAGAGGCAAGAATCCGGTGGAAGCGGCCCAGGTGGCTAATCAGATCGCCGCCATGTTCATTGCGGAAAATCTAAAAGCCCGTGAGCAGCAGTCGTATGGGACCGCCGATTTCCTGGAAAGCGAGCTGCAAAAGACCTCCCAGCAGCTGCAACAAAAAGAGGGTGAGTTGGGAGCACTTCGTTCTCAATACATGGAAGACCTTCCCGAGTCCGAACAATATCATGTGCAACAGGCCGAAAGTTTGCGCATGCAAGTGCGCAGTATCGACGAGCAAGTCAGCCGCGACGAACAGGAAAAGGTTTATCTGCAATCGGTCATGGCCAGTGCCTCACCCACCGTCGATATGGACCTGGGAGCGGGCACCTCGCCCTACCAGTCGCAAGTGGAGAACTTACAGACCAAACTGAACACACTCCGCAGCCGCTATGGGCCGGCCCATCCCGATGTGCGCCGCCTGGAGGCACAACTCCAGCAGCTAAAAGCAAAGATAGTTCCCGCACCGGATAACAGCGCTACGGCAAGCCCAGTTGCCCGCCAGAGCCATAACCCGGTGGTGGAAGCGCAGCTAGAGAAACTCGATGAGGACATCGCGAAGCAAAAGGCAAGCGCAGCCAAGGTCCAGAACGACATTGATTTCCACATATCCAAGATCCAGCGGGAACCGATCTTTTGGGAGAAAACCGCCGGGGTCACGCGGGACTATGACACCCTGCGTGCTCGCTACACTTCCTTGTTGGACAAGAAGCTGGCGGCCGACACCGCTAGTGCAATGGAGAGCCGGCAAAAGAGCGAACGCTTCGTGATCCTCGATCCCGCGCAGGTCCCGGAAAAACCGTACTCGCCAAATCGGCCTTTGCTGTTCCTGGGGGGGCTGATCGGAGGCGTTCTTATAGGGATCGGCGTGGTTGTGGTGATGGAGATCATGGACGAGTCGGTGCGCGACGGCCGGCAAGCGGAACGGATTCTTGGCAAGCCGGTGCTCACTGGTATTCCGGAAATACTGACCAGCCAGCAGCAGTGGAATGGGCGAGTCCGTTTGTGCGCCGCCAGCTTGACCACGGTGGTAACAGCGGTAATTCTCGGACTTGGCATTGCCCATTTTAGTGTGCGGTTCTTTTGATATGTACCTAAACTTTTACCATCTCAAGGAAGAACCGTTCCGGCTTACCCCCGACCCGAAGTTCTTACAGCTGGCCGAGCCGCATCGCAATGCGCTGATGCTGCTGGCCCAGGGCGTCATCGGCCGCAAAGGTCTAATGCTCTTCAGCGGACCCATTGGGACGGGGAAGACCACCGTCCTCAACGGGCTCTTGAGTGTGCTGGCGCGCAGCTACCCGCAAAGAACTCTGCCCACGGCGCTGATTGTCAATCCGCGGCTCAGCCCGGAGGAATTGCTGGAGACGCTCCTGTTTGAATTCGAGGTCCCCCGCACCTTCAACTCGAAGCCCTGCCGGATTGCCGCTCTGCAAGGCTTAATGTTTGCCGCCTCCAAGGATGGTGGGACCTGCCTGATTATTGTGGATGAAGCCCACCTGCTGACGGTCGACGTGCTCGAGGAGGTCCGGTTGTTGATGAATGCGGACAGCTACCGCGAAAAACTTCTTCAGGTCGTTCTGTGCGGCCAGCCGGAGTTGACCGATCTGCTGCGCCATCCGGCGCTGCGAGCGGTCAGGCAACGCGTTGCCGTCCGGGCAACGCTGCGTGAACTGAGTCCCAGCGAAGCCCGCATGTACATCACCGAGCGGCTTCGCATTGCCGGGCTGGAAAAAGCCGTGCCCTTCACCTCCTCGGCGTTCGACAAGCTCTATGAATACACGGGCGGAGTGCCGCGGCTGATCAACCTGGTTTCTGACACCTGCCTTGCCGTCGGATGTGAAACCGGACGGACACAAATTGGGGAGGACATCGTCGAGGAAGCTGCTATGCGCCACGAACTCGAATCTACTGCGGTGGCCGGCAAGAAGGCCAACCTATCAATACTTCCCACCTATGGTGCTTCGCCGTCGGCCAAGACGCCAAACCGGAGCGAACTATGAGTAAGCTGTTCCGTGAAATGCAGGAGGCAGAAAGGCTTTCTGTCGAGCAGCCGGCCAATAGTGCGGCCTTGGCGGAACTGCTTACCGCGGTTGAAGCCGAGGCCCAGACCGCTCGCCGCGTAACCGCAGCCCCGCTGCTGAACTGCCAGAGGATCGAGCTGGCGCCCATGCGGCGTCCGGTTTTGCGGACCGAAGACGAAGAAACCTCGACCCATGCGGCCTTTGAATCTTATCGCGCGCTGCGTACCAAGCTGACCCGCTTTCAAATCACCCAGGGAATTCGCTCTGTCGTGGTAAGCAGCGCGGTTTCCGGTGAGGGAAAGACGGTGTCTGCACTGAACCTGGCCCTATCGCTGGCCCAGCTCGAAACTCAGCGTGTACTGCTCATCGACGGCGACCTACGCACTGCCGGCCTTAGTGGCCTGCTGGGTAATGCTGACAAGCCCGGCTTGGCGGAAGTGCTCGCCGGACGGACCACGTTTCAAGACGCGGTCTTCTCCACCAGCGTTCCCCGGCTCTACGCGGTGGGTGCGGGAGAGCTCCTAACGGCGGCCTCAGACTTGTTCGCCGGCGCCAAATGGAAAGAATTTATCGGTCACTGCAACGAGCTCTTTGATCAGGTGATCGTGGATTGTCCGCCTATTCTCGGCCTGGCCGATTTCGATCTTATTAGCGCCGCCTGTGACGGCGTCTTGATCGTTGTACGGGCGCGCAAGACCAAGCGTGAGACCCTCACCGAGATTGGACAGCATCTTCAAGGCAAGAAGGTGCTGGGTATCGTTTTGAACGGGCAGGAGCGGCGACGGTCAAATTACTACGGTTATTACCGCTATTCGCGCGGGAAAGGAAAACCATAGCCGTAGTCCACCGGGAGTGCAACGTATGGTTACGCACACCCATACTGCAACCTGACTTTAAGCGGAAAAAGGCCTATGTATCCGAACCTCAAATTGCAGATCTTCAAACTCGGCATTCGACAAAACCAAATCGCTAGGGAACTGAAGTTTTGCGAAAGCCAGCTTAGCAAAATCATCAATGGGTACCGTGAACCTTCCGAAGGTGAACGGAAATTGCTCGCCGACTACCTCAATGTGGAAGAAGGATGGCTGTTCGAACAACACGACAATATCCCTACTCCGCAGTCGGTGTTCTTTTCGAATCTGCGTGGGGCCAAGAGTGATAGCGACTAAAGCGCAGCTCATGGTCGAGCAGACGGAGCCGGTCGCAGTAACGGTGCGGGAGTTCTGTCCCGGAATTGCCCCGGCGTGGGACCGATGGCTCCACTCTCAGCCGGGAGCGACCCCCTTTCATGCCACCGCGTGGATGAGGGCCATCGAGAAGTCGTTTGACTATGAGCCACGGTCTATCTATGCCCAACGTAATGGCGAAATCACCGGCGTCCTGCCGCTGTTCCTGGTGGCGAACTGGATCGTGGGTCGCTGCCTGATGTCCTCGCCCTTCGCCGACTACGGGGGCGTCTGCGCCCAGGATGAGGAATCCGGGGACGCCCTGGTCGAGCGCGCAAAAGAGATTGCGCGGGCCGAGAACGTGGATTTTCTAGAACTGCGCCATAGGCGATGCAAGCCATATCCGGGATTCATACCCAAAACCTTGTACGTGGGATTCAGTTGCGAATTGGGCTCCGACCCTGAAGCCAGCCTGAAGAAGTTGCCGCGCGATACCCGGTACATGATTCGCAAGGGAGAGAAGGCCGGCCTGGAGCTGCGTTCAGGAGTAGAAGAGCAACTAGCTTCGTTCTACCAATTGTTTGCCACCAACTGGCGCCGCTTTGGGACACCGGTATTTTCCCAGCGCTGGTTGAAAATCTTGGCCGAAGAATTCAGCGACCGCATCGACCTTAAGCTGGCCTATTATCACGGTCGGCCAGTCGCCGGAGTGCTGTCCTTGTTCTCCGGGGACACCTTGTTTCCTCACTATGCCGGAGCTTCTGGCGACGCGAACCATCTCGCTGCCAATAACTTCATTTACTGGGAACTCATGAAGGATGCGGCCAGCAAGGGACTGCGTCGCTTTGACTTTGGCCGGAGTAAACGAGGTACCGGTGCTTACCAGTTCAAGTCTTCGTGGAACATGCAAATCGAGACCCTCGACTACCAGACATTTCTGGTAAGGCGGAAAGAGGCACCCAACTTTTCTCCTACCAACCCTAAGTTTGAGATCGCCACTCGGCTGTGGAGTCAAATGCCTCTCCGGGCCACGACGTGGCTAGGTCCCAAAGTCGTTCGCTGGTTCCCTTAGTTAGGCCCATCGTCACCCCCGGATTTACGAAATGCAGATATTGTTCCTTACTCATCGGCTGCCCTACCCTCCTGACAAAGGAGAGCGAATCCGTGCGTTCCATGAATTGAAGTATCTGGCTGGACGGCATGAAGTCGATCTGTTCTGCTTTGCCGATTCGCAAGCCGATGCCGTACACCAGAAGGCTTGCCGGGAAATCTGCCGCAGTGTTCACGTGGAAACCTTACGCCAGCCGGGCAGATTTCTGCGAGCCGCCTGGGCTGGTCTTTGCGACCGGTCAATGTCGGCAGCTTTCTTTTATTCGCCGGTTTTTGCCGAGGCCGTGCGCCAGGCGTTGCGGCAGCACCGCCATGATCTGATCTTTGTCTATTGCTCCTCCATGGGTCAGTACGTTCCGTCGCCGTCGCCGGCTCGCTTAGTAGTGGACTTTGTCGATGCCGACTCTGCGAAGTGGCAGCAATATGCCGGCTCTTGCCGCCCGCCGCGCTCCTGGCTCTATGCCCGTGAAGCCCGCGCCGTTGCGGCCTGCGAGCGAACGTTGGGTTCTCGAGCCGCCCTCTCGCTGGCGGTCACCCAGCATGACGCGCGGGAACTCTGCGGTGCCGCGCGAAACCAGTTTCCGGTGGAAGTGATGGCGAACGGGGTCGAAGTTCCAACCGCCATTGCTGAGGTAGCCGACACCGGCCTTCGCCGGCTACAACCGTTTGCTGTCTTCGTCGGCACCATGAATTACCGACCCAATTCCGATGCTGCCGAGCACTTCGCACGCGACATCTTTCCGCTGCTTCGCCGGCAACGTCCCGAGTTGAATTTTGTGGTCGTCGGCCGCAATCCCGATCGCAAAGTACAACGACTGGCTAAGCTTCCGGGAGTCACCGTCACCGGGACGGTCCCTGACGTCTATCAGTATTTTCGCCACGCCGAGATTTCTGTCGCTCCGTTTCGAATCTCCCAGGGGTTCCATAACAAGATCGCCGAATCTTTGGCGGTGGGAACTCCGGTGGTGACCAGCAGCCGTGCGGTTGCGGGAATAGGTTTGTCGGAGCATGAGGGATTGTTCGCCGCCGATAATCCCCAACAATTTGCCGAGACCGTCAACTTCGTGCTCGCTAATTTCTTGTTACGCCGCAAGTTCCGCGAGTCTGCTCCCGCAGTGAGAAAGCAGCTTAGCTGGGAATCGCGTTTGCGCCGTCTGGAAGAACTGATGAGCGAAGTAGTGAGTAGGCCGGCAGATTTGTCGCCCACAATATTGGCGACGAAGTGACACCATGACTCGATCTGCTGCTCCAATCCGGATAGATGATGCCGCCTCGCCGGCCAGCCCGGCTTCGCTTTCTTTCCTACGCGGCGAACAGATGTCGCGCCGAAAAGGGTTTCCGCTGCGAATCATGCATGTGTTCGACCGGCTGGACGTTGGCGGTACCGAGAAAGTCATCATGAAGCTGGTAAACGGACTCGAAGCCGGACGGTTTCAACACTCGATCTGTACTCTGCGCGGCACCGCGCCCGCGGCAAGGTCGTGGGCCACGGGCGTGGAGATTATGGACGCCGGTACCGAGGGAGCAGCCTTCCAGTTCAACGTGTTGCGGCTCGCCAAACTCATGAAGCGAGTTCGTCCTGCCATTGTTCACTCGCGAAATTGGGGCGGGATCGAGGCCATCTTGGCGGCGCGAATGGCGCGCGTCCCCGTCATCATCCACAGCGAACACGGTTATCAGCTCGAGATGCTGGCTGGCTTGCCCATGCGGCAGCGCACGTTGCGTCACCTGGCGTACCGCTGGGCTTCTGCCGTTTTCACGGTTAGCCAGGAGTTGCGCAGCTATCATGCTGCGCAAGCCTGGTGTAAACCCGAGACAATCCATGTCCTGTACAACGGCGTGGACGGGGAAAAGTTCAAGTCGCGGGTTGAGGTGCGCTGCACAATGCGCCGTCACCTCGGGATTCCCGCGGATGGGTTGGTTGTCGGCTCCGTGGGCCGCATGGTTCCGCTGAAAGATGCCATGACTTTGTTGCGGGCCGCGGAAGTGCTCCTGCCTGCCATGTCCAATATTTACGTTTTGCTCGTGGGTTCCGGGCCGGAGCTGGCGCGACTGCAGGAGTACGTCGCTCGTTCCCCGCTCTTGCATGGTCATGTCCTGTTTCCGGGGGCCTGTGACAATGTGGCCGACCTGCTCAACGCGCTCGATGTTTTCGTGCTGCCCTCGCTTATGGAAGGTATGTCGAACACTCTTCTGGAAGCGCTGGCCACAGGGCTGCCGGTACTGGCCACTCGAGTGGGCGGAAATCCCGAAGTGGTCGCCGAGTCAGTATGCGGCCATCTTTTCCAACCGGGAGACGCGACCGAGCTAAGCACCAGGCTGCGGACCCTGCTTCAGGACCACCGGCTGCGGGCCCAATTTGGCCAAGCAGCGCGCGCCCGGGCGCTCAGGCATTTCAGTTTAGAGGGTATGTTGCACCGTTATTGTGAGTTGTATGTAGGCTTGGCAAAACTAAAGGGAGCCATCCCGGGCGCGGAAACCTATGTGCGGAATTAGCGGTATTTTCGAATTCGATCAGGCCCGGACCGTCGATCGCGAAGTGGTGCATCGCATGAACGAGTCCCTGCGCCACCGCGGTCCGGATGATGAAGGAATTTATGTCGACCGCGGCATTGGTTTGGGGCACCGGCGGCTGAGCATTATTGACGTTGCCGGAGGCCATCAACCGATTAGCAACGAGGATGGTACGGTGTGGGTCCTGCTCAACGGCGAGATCTACAACTATCCGGCTCTTTCCCAGGACTTGCGCGCCCGCGGACATCGCTTTGCTACGAATTCGGACACTGAAGCTATCGTCCACCTCTATGAAGAATGTGGAGAGGATTGCTTTTCGCAACTGCGCGGCATGTTTGCAATTGCGATTTGGGACAGCAAGCGCCGCCGCTTATTGCTGGCCCGTGATCGCGTTGGCAAGAAGCCGCTTTACTATTCGGTGGACCACAACCGCGTCATCTTCGGTTCTGAGCTAAAAGCGATCCTGGCGGCGGATGGTTCGCCGCGCACCATGGATCCGTTGGCAGTGTGCGACTACTTCTCGCTCGGCTATATACCGGCGCCCCGGACGATCTACCGAGGTGCGCGAAAACTGCTGCCCGCCCACTATCTGGTGGCAAACGCGGCAGGAGTAAGGGAAGTACAGTATTGGAAGCTTTCCTTCGCTAGCATTGAAGACCATGCGGAAGAAGAATGGTCGGAAATAGTTCGAGAACGACTTAGCGAAGCCACCCGAATTCGCTTGATGAGTGAAGTGCCGCTGGGCGCGTTTCTAAGCGGCGGCGTGGACTCATCGTCCGTCGTCGCCATGATGAGCCGCGAGATGGACCGCCCGGTGACGACTTGCTCGATTGCCTTTCCGCAGCAGGAATACGACGAATCGGCTTTTGCTCGCCAGGTAGCCACGCAGTTCGGGACTGACCACCACGAGGACACGGTCGAACCGCGGGCACTGGAAATCATCGACAAGCTGGTTTGGCACTACGATGAGCCCTTCGCGGATTCCAGCGCTATTCCGACCTATTATGTTTCCAAAATGGCCCGGCAGCATGTGACCGTCGCTCTGGGCGGCGATGGTGGCGACGAAAATTTTGCCGGCTACCGGCGCTATCTTTTCGATCGCCGCGAAAACCAGCTGCGTAACCTGGTGCCCGCGCCCGTACGCAGCGCGGTCTTTGGACCGTTGGGCAGATGGTATCCGGGGCTGGCCTGGGCGCCGCGTGTTCTTCGAGCCAAGGCCACTTTCCAGTCGCTGGCGCGCTCCCCCTTGGAGGGATACTTCAATTCCATCTCGATTTTCAGACCGGACGAAAAATCCAGTCTATTTACGCCGGAGTTTCAGCGCTCGCTAGCAGACTACGATTCAATGGATGTCTTTCGTAAGTACTACGATGAAGCCGACACTACCGATCCTCTCTCTCGTATCCAGTATGTCGATATCAAGACTTATCTGCCTGACGACATTCTCACCAAGGTGGACCGAGCCAGTATGGCGGTGTCGCTGGAGCTGCGCGCTCCCCTTCTCGACCACAAGTTGATGGAGACGGTGGCCGCGATGCCTTCGGACTTGAAACTCCGTGGAACGACCGGTAAGTACATATTCAAGAAGTCACTGGAGCCGCTTCTGCCTGCCGACATTCTTTACCGTCGCAAGCAGGGGTTCGCAGTCCCCCTGGACCGTTGGTTCCGCAAGGAAATAAAAGATGTCGCCTACTCTGCAATCATGAAATCCGACGACGGGATCCTGAATCGAGCTTACCTCTGCAAGATATGGAAACAGCACCAGTCGGGAAGCTTTGATCGTTCGGCGTATCTCTGGTCCGTATTGATGTTTCGCAAGTGGCAGGAAACCTTTCGAGTACAAGGAATCGCATGAGTGGTATCTGCGGGATCGTTGAGGCCGGCGCGCAACTCCGGCCGAGTGAACTGGAACCCATGTTGTGTGCCTCTGGCTTGGCGGACGACCACCGGCCCCACGCGCTGGCAGACCGGGGCGCGCTCTTCGGGGTTTCGCCGCGCTGGAAGTTTCAAAGCATAGCTAGCCGGAACGGCGTGCTGGTGGCCACCTCGGCCGATTTGTGCAACCTTAACAACCTTGTGGCTGACGTCAGAGCCAGGTGCAACTGGAGTGGAGACTCGGTCGCGGAACTCATAGTCGAGCTCTATGGGCTCTATGGCTTGAGCTTCGTGGAGAAACTGGAAGGCAGTTTCTCTGTGGCTCTTTGGGATGCTGGCCAGCAGCAACTCGCGCTGGCAATCGATCGCCTGGGACTGGAAACGCTTTTCTGGACGCGTGACCGTGGACGGCTGCTGTTTGGCTCGCGTCTGAGTGCAGTCGTCGCCGGGAAAGCTCAGGTTGATATCAATCCGGCCGCTCTGGTGCAGTTCTTGCTGCACGCCGTGGTGCCTGCGCCCTTGACTATTTACAACGATGTCGACCGTCTTGAGCCTGGAACAATGCTGCTGTTCACTCGAGGCGAGATAGTCAAGAGAAAATACTGGGACCTGAATTACCAGGAGTCTGCAGACGAGAGCACGGCATATTGGGCGGAGCAACTGCGGGCGAAGATGAGGGAAGCGGTGCACTCGCATTGGAACGACTGCGAGCCCGAACGAACCGGCGCCTACTTAAGCGGCGGAACTGACAGTACCAGTATTCTGGCCTTTTCGAGCGAATTGCAGAGCCCGGTCAATACCTTTTCCATCTATTTTGAAAATCCGCGGTACGACGAGATAGGATTTGCCAGGACGGCGGCCGAAGGCTTTCACGCCAACCATCACGAAAAATGTTTACAAGCGGGCGACGCAGCCGAGGCTATACCTAAGATCGTCGACTACTTTGATGAACCGTTTGCAAATTCTTCGGCCATCGGAGCTTACTATTGTGCTCGCATGGCCCGGGAAAATGGCGTTGAGACCCTCCTGGCGGGCGATGGTGGCGACGAACTATTCGCCGGCAACGAACGCTATGCCAGCGACAAAAGATTCGCCCTGTACCATTCCCTTCCCGGATTCTTGCGCAACCGCTTGCTCAAGCCACTGGCGCACCTTCTCCCCTCGGAAGGATTCTTGTCGTTGCCAGCGCGGTATATACGCCGCGCGGAACTTCCCAATCCCCAACGGATGTTTTCCTACTCATTTTTCCTATCGCAGGTTGCCGAACAGGTTTTCGATCGCGATTTGCTAAAGCAGGTACCTGCCGCTAGCTGGCTGAATATTCCTGATTCGCATTTTCACGCGGCGCCGCAGGCGAGTTCTGAGCTCAACCGCTTGCTTTACCTCGACGTGAAAATGACTTTGGCGGACAACGACGTAAGAAAAGTCCGAGGGACTGCCGAGATGGCTGGCGTTAAAGTACGCTTTCCATTCATGGACCGCAATCTGGCTGAGTTCTCCGGACGTATTCCATCCCGGTTGAAGCTAAAGGGCTTCGAGAAGA
The DNA here is from genome assembly GCA_003165795.1 of Acidobacteriaceae bacterium. Classification (GTDB taxonomy): domain Bacteria; phylum Acidobacteriota; class Terriglobia; order Terriglobales; family Acidobacteriaceae; genus Bog-257. The sequence continues at coordinate 32,150 of PMWW01000155.1, read as the reverse complement.
GGTTCATATTCAAAGAAGCGATGAAGGGAATTCTGCCTAGCAGCATACTCCACAAAAAGAAGCATGGCTTCGGTGTTCCGGTTGGCTACTGGGCGCTTAGTGACCCCGAAATGCGGTCGATTGCGGCGGTCTTGGATGAGCCGCAAACCCGCCAGCGCGGCTACTTCCAGCCAGATTTTCTGGCCCACATTAAACATATGAACGCCAGCTACCCGGCATACTACGGAGAGGTAATGTGGGTGCTGATCATGCTGGAGCTGTGGCATCGGCGGCACTTTGATGGGGCCGCGGCCGGCGCCCGGGAGCTAGGAGCAGCCCATGCCTTCTAAGGCGCGACTTCAGCCGAAGTCCGGGAGCTGGGAACAAGTGATCGCTAACAGCGCATATCAAACTGGATTGTTGCGGGCCTTTCATAGCTTTTCGGGCCGCTATGAGCTGGCCGCCGACGGCAGGCGCCAGGGACGCCTCCGCCGAGTACGCAAAGCCAAATATGTGGTGCTGGGATACCACCGGGTTGGGACCGAGGGTGTTCCTCTTTATTGCACCCTGGCGCAAGAAGTATTTGCCAAACAAATGCAGTACATTGCCCAATACTACCGGGTACTCTCGGTTGAACAAATGGCTGCGGAACTAAGAGACCCGGACGCTCAGGGTCAAGGCATTGTAGTCACGTTCGATGACGGTTATTTGGGGACGTTCACAGAAGCGTTGCCGGTGCTACAGAAATACAATATCCCGGTGACGGTCTACCTGACCGCTGGAGCGATAGAGAGTGGAGAAATTTCCTGGTATGACCGAATATTCCTCCGTTTCCAGAGGGCTGATTCCGAGCTGGAGCTGACGCTAGGTACACCTCGGACCTACAGGTTAAACAGCTATGCGGCTCGCCTGGCGGCGGCGACGGAAGCTATTACCTACTTGCGATCTATCTCGGATGAAGAACGCCAAGTCTGGTGTAGGGAGCTCGAACGAAGGATCCCGCTGGGGACAGAGGAGGTACGCGGTGCCATGATGAGCTGGAACCAAGTACGTTCGATGCAGCGAGCCGGAGTTTCCTTCGGAGCTCACACCATGACACATCCCGTCGCCAGTCGTCTTCGGCCAGAAGCGCTCACCCGTGAGGTAGCTGACTCGAAGCGGCTGATCGAGCAGAGGCTCGGATCGCAAGTAGAAGATTTTGCCTTTCCTTTCGGTAAACTGGGCGAGTGTGACACGGGTGCTGCTCCGATGCTCGGCGACCTAGGCTTTCGGACCGCACTCACCGCCATCATCGGCGTAAATGCGCCAGGTGCGGACCTATTCCGCTTACGCCGGCTTCTGGTCAGCAATGATACGTCGATAGCAAAGTTTGCGCTCCGCTTGCACTGGTTGTTTTTTCATCCCGTGGATGAAGAGCTTGAGCTGCAGCAAAGTTCGCCAGGGAGTGGTCTAGCGCAGGAAACTAAGTGAGAGATTACATTGTATTGGCGATTGTATTTTTGTCGGTACCCTTGGCGGTGCTCAGTCCATACTATGGACTTCTCGTTTGGTCATGGCTGGCCTACTTTAATCCTCATCGGTATGGATGGGGGATTGCGAGGGACTTTCCCGTCGCCCTGGTCATTGCGATACCAACTATAGTCGGCATGTTGTTTGCCAAGAAGAACAAACACACTGTCACGCGGGAAAGCAGTTTGCTACTTTTGTTGTGGGCATGGTTTGTCTTTACGACGATCTATATTAGCTATGTGCCGGTATTTGCCGGTCATGTGGTAGATGCGCAGTTTCACTTGCGAGAAATCAGCAAAATACTTCTGATGACCATTGCCACAATCCTGCTGGTCACTAATAGAGATAAACTGCACATTATGGTGATGGTGATCGCGGGAAGTTTCGGCTTCCGGGCATTGATCGCGACGATATTTTTCATCCAAACCGCAGGGCAATACCGAATTTGGGGGCCAGATGGGACTTTTATTGCCGATAACAATGACTTTGGCCTCGCCCTAAATATGAGCATTCCTTTGCTCTTTTTCTTGGCCCAAGACGAGCCTCGGAAATGGATACGAGTATGTTTGCGCGTTTTGACGGTGGGCACGATTATTTCGGTGATCGGTACCTATTCCCGGGGGGGCGCGCTAGGGTTGGCGGTAGTTATCGGCGCACTCCTGATGAAGTCCCGTCACAAGGTGCTGAGTGTTTTTGTGGTTGCTGCGGGACTCTTCCTGGTAGTCGGTATGAGCTCGAACGAATGGAAGGGCAGGATGGATGATTTTATGCATGGCAAGATGGACCAATCGGCAGAATCCAGGCTGGCAACCTGGCACGGAGGGTGGCGGTTGGCGCTGGATTACCCACTTACAGGCGGAGGGTTTGACGCCTATCCCGACGGCAATTTGATGGTCAGATATATTCCTGGATCAAGGCTTGATACTGCCTTTAAGGGTCCACATAGTATCTATTTGCAGATGCTCGGAGAACAAGGCTTCGTCGGACTGGGACTGTTTCTAGCGTTACTGATCTCCTGTTTTGCGGCGCTGCGAAAGATCCGGAGGGCGGCCAGGCGTTATGACGCCCTGAAGTGGGCTGTTCCATATACCCAAATGTTCGAGGTGAGTTTGCTGGCCTATACAGTGAGTGGCGCAACACTAGGGCGGGCCTATTTTGATTTCATGTATCAGATCATTGCCTGCGTGATTGTTTTGAAGATCTTGTTTGAGCGCGAATATCATATGTTGGGAACTGAGGACGCGAGCGGAACTCCAGAGGTATATGAAGAGAGCTTCCTGGCAGGGGCGGCGATTGCTTGACGGAGAAGTATTGGAGGTTTATGGCGACGAAGTATGTGGGTCGTAACCAGGTATGGCGGTTATCGTTCCTGGTGGTCGTAGGGGCGGTGCTGCTGGCCGGAAGAAGTTGGGCACAGGTTTGGAGCTGGAGCTCTCAAAATGTAGGACGGGGCATCACGTCGTCTGTTGCAATTGACGGCAGCGGAAACCTTCATCTTACGTTTATCACCGAAGATGACAAGGTGTACTACGCGTTTCGGCCGGCAACATCCGATAAATGGTTTACCACGCGAGTGATTGATTCGACGCATTATTCGCAGAATGTGTTTCCGCGGGTCGCGGTTGACAAGGGCGATCGGCCCCATGTGTGTGTGGCATTCGGAGTTCTGGAGTACGTTACGCTTGACAACCACCGATGGGTCACGCAGGAGATTGATCCTGGGTCAGGCACCATCTCCTATCATTGCTCGGTGGCTGTGGATTCGGCTGGGACACCGCACTTGAGCTGGTATCACGAATTCTTGCCCGGGGGGAAGCAATTCACCCATTTGAGGCATGCCAGCCTCGAGAACGGCGCGTGGGTCGTACGCTCGGTGGACGGAGGTGTCTCAGGTAAGTGGAACTCAATGGTAGTCGATTCCAAGGGCTTTGCACATCTGGCCTACAGTCAGTGGACTGCCGGGGGCGATCTGAGATATGCGGCGTGGGACGGTAAACTCTGGAACGTTGACAGCGTCGATTCGTCGAGTAATGCGGGCACTTACAGAGGTTATGACAATAGCCTGGTATTAGCGGCGGACGGGTCGCCCCATATTAGCTACTTCGACGACACAACCTTGAAGTATGCATACCGGAAAGACGGCAAATGGACCATCGAAAAGGTGGGGGAAGTTGCAGGCGGATTTGACTTTTATCGGGGCAGTACAGCGTTGCTCTTAGATACACACGGCGTCCCCCACATTATATTTGGTGATGTAGGCGGGGTGAAGCATGCATTCTGGGATGGCAAACAGTGGCAAATACAAGTTATTGTCTCCGGTGCAATGGAACAATATTCCAATGTGGATGCAGCGATCGGACCAGACGATACGTTGTATGTCAGCTATCCGGACCCGGAAGATGGGTTTGTCAAGGTCCTGACGGGCAAAGCTACACTGACCACGCAAGCCGCGAAGAAGTGACTACAGTTTTGAAGCAATGGGATGTTAAACGAGGAGATATGACAGGTATTGGCCGGATGGCGGGTGGTTCCGTACTTCACGTGCTCGATCACTCGTGGCCGATTCTCAGCGGCTACAGTGTACGTAGCCGGGACTTGGTTACGGCACAGCATCGCCTCGGTCAGCCGATCATGGTGGTGACCAGCCCGCTCCAGCAACTGGATGATCCGTCGGCGGCAGACGTCACGGTCGACGGTGTTTCGTATGCTCGGACCCCGGTGCGTGGTGCCATCGCAAAGGCCGCTTTGCATCGCCGCTGGCCGTTGGTGCGAGAGTGGCAGATTGTCCGGCTACTGCGGAATCGCATTCTGCAAGTGATCGACACTTACGGTATTGATACTATCTGTGCGCATTCTCCGGCATTGTGCGGGCTGGCAGCTTTGCAGGCGGCGCGGCGGCGAAACCTGCCCTTCATTTACGAAATCCGCGCTTTCTGGGAAGATGCCGCAGTCGATCAGGAACGGACGCGAACCACGTCGCTAAGGTACCGGCTGACGCGAGGGTTGGAAACTTACGTAGCGCGACACGCCGACGCAATTACCGGAATTGCGCAACACATTCTGGACGACCTTCGCTCCCGGGGCATCGCGTCCGAAAAACTATTCCATGTACCCAACGGTGTGGATGCCGAGCGCTTTACTCCCGTGCCGCGCGATACCAAGCTTGCCGCTGAGCTGGGTTTGTCGCCGGGAGCAGTTTTTGGCTTTTTTGGTTCGTTGTATCGCTATGAAGGCATCACCTGGCTGATGCGAGCGGCCGCCGAGCTGCGTGCTCGGGGAAACCGATTCAGCTTGCTGATCATTGGCCGGGGCGAAGAAGAGTTGGCAATCCGCGCCGCTATTCGCGATTACAACTTGGCCGACCAGGTGCGGTTTATCGACCACGTTCCCCATGAGCAGATAACGCGCTACTACTCAGTTGTAGATGTCCTGGTGTTTCCCCGACTCAGCGTCCGCTTGACGGAACTGGTGACGCCGCTGAAGCCGCTGGAGGCAATGTCGCTCAAGAAGGCAGTCTTGGCGAGCGGCGTTGGAGGACACCGCGAGCTGGTACAGCACGAAGTCACCGGCTTACTGTTTCGCCCCGAAGATGTCGCGGACTTCTGCTCTCAGGCAGAGCGGCTGATCGCTTCCCCGGCGCTTCGTGAACAATTGGGAGAGCGCGGTCGCGAAATGATACTGCGTGACAAGGACTGGAAGGTGTTGGCGCGGAAATATCAGGGTGTTTATGAGTTTGTTTCCAGCAATCGCGGCGACGCGGCCAAGCTGGTCCCCCAATCGGCGGTTGGGTCCTGAGCGGAGAAGCGGTGCCGATTTTTAACAGAGTTTACGATTGGCTGGCGGCGTCTGATGCTCCGCAAGTGGCGGATGTGATCTTCGTCCTTGCCGGCCGCGAGTGCCGCAAGCATTTCGCACTGCAACTGTTCGACGAGGGCTGGGCCGACACCGTGCTGCTCAGTGTGGGGCGCTTCGAGATCCGCCGGTTTTCCGAGTTCAAGTTGCCCCTGCCGACCGACCTTCTTACCCTGGCCGCCGGCGTGGCACCCGAATGCCGGCACTACTTTGTTTCACTGCGCAAGGGCGCCGCGCAGGCACAGCAGGTCCGGCTTCAGCGATTCGGAACGTGGAGCGAGATGGTGGCGTTTTCACGGTGGCTACACGAGCGAGAGTTCGTGCGCAGTGCGATCATAGTCAGCAGCGGTTTTCATTTGCGACGAGTACGGTGGTGCTGCCGCGCTTTAATACCGCCGCGAACCGAGGTGAGATTTGTGGCCGTTCCGGCGGAGAACCCGAACTTTAACCGTGACCATTGGTGGCAGAATGCGTTGCCGCGGAAGTTAGTGCTTCTGGAGCTGGTAAAGGTACTGCTATACCCGCTCCTCCTGTTGCCTGATGATTCGAAACCATGAGCCGGACAGGGGTTGACAATTACGACGATATATTCACAAATTTTTCACAGGCCCCATTAAAATGCCGTGAATGGTCTGGTAAGTGCTCGTAAATAATTGCTTTAGACCAGGGGAGAGATGTCCGTTTCCAGTTCTTCGGCTCCGATTCTTCTTGTTGAGCCCCAGCTGAATGACCGCGAGGCGGTTACGACAGCCTGGCTCGGGCCGCTGATAGCCTTGGCGACTGCGGGGATGGTCACGCTCTTTGCATTCCGCCAGACCATGGCTTCCATGGTTACGATCTGGAATGGCAGTAGCACGTATTCCTACGGGTTCGTCATCGTCCCCCTCTGTGCACTCCTGGTGTGGCGCCGCCGGGACGATCTAAGAACACTTCATCCCACAACGTCGCTTCTCGGTCTGACATTGTTTTTCTTTTCGGCAGGGTTGTGGGTTGCCGGCAACGTGGCGGATGTGCAGGTAATCCAGCACATCGCGCTCATCACCATGCTGGATGCATTGGTCTGGACATTTCTGGGAAATGCATCGGTCCGCGTCTTGCGGTTCGCCTTACTTTTTCTTTTCTTTGCGGTCCCGGTCGGAGACAGCCTGGTGCCGCTGCTTCAGCAATGGACAGCCGCCTTTACGGTGAACGCTCTCCGGCTCTCTGGCATTCCTGCAGTGCAAGATGGTCTGATATTGTCAACTCCGTCCGGCAACTGGCAAGTTGCCGAGGCGTGCAGCGGCATTCGCTATCTGATCGCTTCGATTGTCATTGGTGTTCTAGTCGCGGGGGTAGCATACCGCAGCTGGAAACGCCGCATCACTTTCCTGCTGCTCTCGGCATTGTTACCCATCATCGCAAATGCGGTCAGGGCGTATGGGATTGTTGTGCTGGCGTATCTTTCCGGTAACGCGATCGCAACCGGGGTGGACCATGTAATCTACGGCTTTGTGTTCTTTTCTCTGCTGACCGCGATTCTGCTCACGGTTGCGTTCAGGTGGTCTGAACCAGTGACCGCCGCAACCCTTCCTGGCGCGGCATCGAATGAACCTTCCGCGCGACCTGTCAGGTTGGTTGCTAATCTAGCGATGATAGTTATAATCGCCGTTTCGGCGACGGCACTGACTGGATTCCTGTGGTCGCGCACTCCGGCGATTCCCATGGCAGCCAATGGGTTAGCTGCGCCCCCAGGCTGGATAGCGGTCGACAATCTGGACCAGGAGTGGGCGCCCGAACCTACCTCAATCCGAGCAAGGACTATAGAGACCTTCCTTTCAGGACCGCGCGAAGTATCGGTTTGTTTCGCCTCCTATTCGGGAGACCGGCGTGGGGTCGAGCTGATTAATTCATCTAATGCAGTGGGAAGATCGGGAGCATGGACGTTACTAGGCAGCAGCGCCCAGGCAGCGACCATTGCCGGGAGACCGCTCATGGTTGCCGAATACACGATTGCTCGAGGGTCCCGGCATCGCCTGGTATGGACTTGGTATTCTATCGGCGATCAATTCACGTCCGATCCCTATCAGCTTCGAGCCATCGAGGCCCGCAATCGACTTTTTGGCCATCCCCAGAATACTGTTCTATACGCAGTGTCTGCACCATTCCAGTCTGATCCCTCGGAAGCGTCCAGCATTCTCGCCGATTTCTTGAAATAAATTGTTTCCGTGTTTGGCAAATGCTTGCTTTGATCGAGCTGTTACATGTCCCATAGTTTGGCAAGTGTATTCATTTTTGTTAGGTACTTTCTTGCGTGTCGAGACAGGAATCGGATATGTGCAAGGAGTATTCCCGTTCATTCTGCCTAACATGGAGACCCGGAGACTTTGGAATCAGAACTGCAGAGATGTATTTGATACGGGTGGAGGCGCGACGGCGCTTTTCGAAGAAAACCAAACCAGAAACCTAGGTACTGGAGGAGGTCACGGAATGAGAGGGAAGTATCAAGTAGTCTTTCTGGCGCTGTTAGCAGTCGGTTTGCTAGTAGCGCCTCTTACGGCACGAGCCGGAACCATTCAATTCACGGGTACTGATGTCAACGGACAAGGAACTCTGAACTTTACCCCCGGGGTTGGCGATGCATTGACCGTCGGAGCGGGAGGCGGAGGAAGCGGCGCGTTGATCCAAAGCCTCTTCGACACGGTCGGACTCGGTTGTGGTGCGGGTTGCACGATAAGCGGTGGAACCGGTGGGTACATGACCTTATCGAGTGGCTTGGAGACGGGTGGCAGTTGCAGTGGAGGGAACTGCTTGTACAACTTTGCGGCCGGAGGTACGATCGACGTCTTCGGCACTGTCACTAGCAGCCATGGCACGTCTACTGGGGAGCTTTTTACGGCGACATTCACCACCGGTTCCTTTTCTGCCTCGGGAACCGTCGGTACCTTTTCCGGAGGTCTGCTTATTAGTAGCATTAAGCTGTGCCCCGCAGGTTTCTGCACCAACACCGGAGGGGGCGCTTTCGGAAGCTACACTTTCGTTGGTGGTAGCGGCGACGCGATTACAATCTCGCTTAACAGCAACTGCAGCCAGGGCGGCGTATGCCAAGGCTTAGTAGACCAAGGGTCCATTTCTATGCAGACGACCGTTCCCGAACCGGCAACTTTGTCGGTACTGGGCGCTGGGCTTCTGGCATTGGGGACTGGACTGCGTAAGAAACTGCTTCGCGGCTAATTAGGTCGATCGGGGTGGCTGAAACAGGCAACTCAGGTTTGACTTCCAGAACGACTCTAAGGAAGGGAGATTCGCCCTTCCTTTTTTTGGGGAGGAGTGGAAATAATTTGTTGGCCTCTTAATGATTTCCAGGTGATGGACACACATTTCCTCACTCAATGCTAAGGACGGTCTGACTAAGCCAGGTGGGAGTGCCTCAGAGGTTAAAGCCCACCCTTTATAACGGGCATTTACGGANNAAGGCCGTCCCCTTCGAAGGCCCGACTTAGTCAGTGCTTCCCTCTAACAGGTTGCTGCTGAAACAGTCCGAAAAGCAGGTTCCTCGGCGGCTGAAGCCGCCTCGGAATGACAAAAATAAGGGACCTATTACGGCGCACTTGAAGGTGCGTCCCTGCAAACACTGGAGAATCCGACTTTTTCAGCAGCCTGCTAAGTGTGCTGGACTTTGTCCTAAGTTTCCATCCGATATGAGCAGCTTGTCTTTTCAGTCTAAATTGAATTCGCGCACGGCCAATAGCCCGCCGCTACGGAACGGGCGAAGCACATGGTTCGCAACGCTGTTCTATACCGCGCTGATCGTTTACGGCAGCCTCTATCCTCTAACCGGCTGGACAGTTCCACATGAACCGCTATTCTCGTTTTTGACCGCGGCAATTCCAACTCACATTTCCCGTGCTGACGTGTTAACCAACGTTTTGGCCTACATTCCACTGGGCATTCTTCTGGTGTGGACATTCCACCTAGCGGGAAAATTTTCGTCGATAACGGCGGTGACGTTGGTAGGCGGCTTATTGAGCTTGAGTATGGAATCGGTGCAGATGTTCCTGCCTAGCCGGACGGCTTCCAATATCGATCTGCTGACTAACATCATAGGAACGTCGTTGGGGGCGTGCATGGGCTTTGCGCTCCGTCCCCATAGCGCGTTGATGCTGCGGATCAAGGGTTTGCGCGACGAATGGTTTGCCGCAGGCCGAGGCGTGGACATTGGACTATGCGCTGTGTTTCTGTGGGCCTTGTCGCAGCTTAGTCCGTTTGTTCCGTCAATGGATATATCGAGTATCCGGGATGGCCTTAAACCGGTTTGGTACTCGCTGAATGCTCTCGGGGCATTTTCGTTCTTCAATATGCTTCCGTACACTCTCAACGTCGCCGGACTGACGCTGCTGATCGGCACCGTTGCGCGCCCCCGCCGACCCGCGATGCTGATGTTCCTGTACTTCGCGGCAGCCGTTCTCTGTATCAAGCCTTTCATCGTTAGCCGGCAGCTTTCGCTGGAGGCTGTCTGCGGACTGGTTGTAGCTGCCATCCTGCTGATGCTGGCACCAAAGAAACCGGCGCTGCGGGCTGTCCTTTCGATGGTGTGCATCTTCGCCGGTTTTACGGTTGCGGAGTTGAGTTCCGGCGTGGGAGGCCTGCATTCGTTTAATTGGGTCCCGTTTGCCGGCCAGATCGACAACACGGTCAGCGGATTCGGGAGCATTCTGGAAGGTACATGGCCGTTTGCGGCTCTGGCTTGCCTGACGGTCCTGGGATTTGGCCGCAAGCTGCTGCCGATGATTTGGGTTGGAGGTGTGGTGCTGGCGGTGGCGTTCGCCTTGGAATGGGAGCAGCAACAGATTCCAGGCCGCTACGGCGACGTCACCACCGTGATCCTGGCCGGGATGGGTTGGATTCTGTCATGCCTGTATGTGATGGTAGATCAGGGAGCGGCCGACGAGGTCTCCAGGGCCATCCCGCTGCAACACGGTTATCGATCTAGCAGGATCCGGTCACTGTCCGATTCCCATACCAATCTTTAGCGGGCTTGGGGAACGAAAGTCATGATCCGCCCACTACCTGCACAAAATTTCTCTCTGCCAGCAGCTCGGGAGCCGACTTGGCCAGCGACCAGTCCCGCCAGCGGCGCAGCTTGCGGGCTGCGATAAAGCGAAGAGGGTTGCGAAGGACCATGGCGCGCACTTCGGATGGAGAAGCCTTCCACCAAGAGAGAACCAGTTCAGAACAGGTTGCCGGGAGCGACTCGGGCGCTCTCTTCTGCACCGCCAGATGTTGGCGAATGGCACGGTTCTCCAGGTCCCCTTGCGCCTGTCGCAGTAGTCGCCTACCGTACGTCCGCAGGTCTGACAGGCGCCACCATGCCAGCGGCCGAAACGTCCATGTCACATCCGGATGTACCACGGTTCGGGTGGTGTCCCACGAATTCGCCGCCGGGTCGAGGGCGAAGGCCACCAATGCAAAGATCAAACCATCGACACGGTACAGGCCCAGTGGAATTCGAAAGCCGCGCTGCCGCAGTTGTAGGCAGACATTGCCCCGTAGGGCATGCAAAGTGCCGTGACCACCGCTCTGTTCGATCATTTCTTGTCTGAGGGACTTGGCCGTGCGGCCAACCGTGGGGACGCCTGAAATTGCCCAAGCGTCAGGACGGTTGTCGAGGCCTTGGTTAAGTAGGCCCAGGGAATCAGGAGCCACCTGTGCGTAACCATCGACGAAGTAAGCGACATCGCTTTGCGGCCAGATGAGGTGCAGGTACTGATTCCATGCGTGGGCCTTGTCGGCCACGGCGATGTGCCAAAGGCGAATTGAGACTGGGCATGAGGCGCTGGGCTGAAGTTCTGGGAGAGCAGCTGCCATCTGCACGGCCAGTTGCCGATTTCCATTCACGACGAGATCGATGGTTGTGGGAGCCGACCCCAAAGCTTTAAGGACGGCTTCGAGCGCTGACCTTAGAATATCGACGCTTTCTCGAGACGAAACAATGGCCACCGACCACCCGTTCCCTGGTTGCTTGGTCACACCGTCTCCCGTCGTCAACATTCCAGTAGCATTACTCTGAAAACCACGCTCGGCTAATCATACCTCTGAACGGCCAGCCCGGAGATGTGGCCGGTAACCCGACAACTTTCGGCGCCGCCAGTTATCAAGAAGGGCGCAGTTCAGAATTGCGAAAGCAGTTCTGGAGAATTTCGACCCAGCAGAACTCCAGGGCAAGGACGTGCTCGATTTCGGCTGTGGCACCGGCATCGAACTCAGTGCCGACCAGGTTCTTTCGGCGGTAACCCGGGAGGTCAGGCTTGATCCCGCTCAAAAGCCCAGGAGATAGACCACCGGTACGAAGCGACATTTGACGAACTTCCTCGGAAAAAACTTGCGTGAACCCCTCGTCAATCTGCTAGGCGCAGGCCGCCGCGCTGCCTCTAATTGCCGCTAGCCCCGGTCTCAAATAGGCCGTTCCTACCCCGGTCTGAGGGACCCAGGAAACAGCGCGATTAATGGCGCGGAAGGTAAAGCTAAGTTTTTCAATATGTTAGGAGGCGCTGCGGTGGTTCGCCGTGAATCTACGCGACTGCCCTCAAGGACAAACTTCTCAGCCGGCGGCCTAGCGGAGTTTCCCACGATTTTTTGGCCATTTGAGTGCAATAAATCCTACAGAAGACTTGCAAGGAAAACAAAGTATCGCCACTGCGACTGGAGAAAGTATGGTCTGGAATTCGAGTTCACGGCTGTGTCTGCGCCTCGTATTGTTCGCTTGTTTCTTGAGTGTCACCATTGCGGCAAATGCCGGGTCTAACGTCGGGGTCCAACTCACGGGAGCGGGCGGGTCCGAATACGGCTTAGGGTCGAACTACGCGTACGGCGAGTATCTGATGCCGTATTACCTGTCAATCAATAGCGCCAATCCCATTGCTGTTATCTGCGACGACTTCGATCACACCGTAACCATTGGAGAGCAATGGACGGCCGCGGTAAGTACCTTTAGCAATCTGAGCGGCACGCGATTCGGTGTGGCAGACTCCACCCAGTACCACGAGGCCGCATGGATCGCCTCCCAGATCAATTCCAACTCATCTCTCGCCAACATCGCAGGAGCGCAGTTTGCGATCTGGGCGCTGTTCTCCAGCGACACGCCAATGGAGCCAGGGGAACAGACGTGGCTGAACGCTGCAGCAACCGCGGCAGCCGCTAGCTACTACGGAATGAATTTCTCCGACGTCGAGATCCTGACCCCTATTAACCCTTCTTCGCCGCAGGAGTACTTCTTCTTCATCCCAGAGCCCAGCGCTCTAGTTGATTTGGGTATGGGTCTGCTGGCGTTCGCGGCCATCTGGAGCGGGAGACGGCGGCGGCTGACTTCAACTTCAGCCGCGCTGTAGCACGATTCGCCTTGGCCCATCTTCACCCCCAAAGTGGGCCAGGCGCCGCTACACAAGGTTGACTTACAATGTAAGCTCCGATGTCACCGCTTCACTTCTGCCGGCCTGCCTTGGGCAATTTCGCCCGCAACCATTGCGTCTTCGGATCTCATAGCACACTTCCACCGCCGGCAGGTTGCCGGCGCCATGGCCCTCTCATCATCTTCCCTCGTACTCGCTTCCTTGGCAGATGTGTGGCTCGATCCAGTGGGGTGTCAAGAATTTCTGGGTATGGGCATACTCTATGAAAGTGCGCGATGAACGATCCTGCGCGTGCGAAGTTACAGGACGAGCTATCTTGTCGCCTTAGCGGTGAGTTTTCTCTTGCGTCGCGTGCCTACGAGTTTTTCCAGAACGCCACCAAACATGGCGCGCGCTTGCACGTAAATAGAATTCAAGAAAGGACGATAGTCGCCGGCGCGAAGGACCATGTACCGCTTCCTGCCTTTTCGCGCTGCCAGCCATTTGTGCAAGCCTAGCTCGGTCGGTGATGACATGAAAACCCGCGCCGCCTTTAAATGTGACGGACCATCGACAAGCTTGGTTATCTCGCGTGGTTCGATGAGGGTGGGTGCAGCCATACCAGCTAGATCATAATAGGCAATTGCGGGAATGTTGACCCCGTTTAATGCGGCGAGCTCGCTTTGAAAATCTGTCCGCCCGACGGTTGGTTCAATGATGACAGGCGTATTGGTGCCCAGCCGCATCTTGTACTCTATGGATCCCAACCCTTTATATCCAACCTTCTGCCAAATTTCTTTGGTCAGCTTCTCCATGGGCCCTCGCCACTCTACCGGAGCAGGTTCAGAGACTGCGGTGTTGCCCCAGCCGACTGGCCATTGAATGAGTTTTCTCCCCGAGAAAAGTGCCCGTGGCGAAGAATTGCGATCGCAATAGCCGAGACAAAATCCGATGCTATCGTCGCCGCCCTCGACTAATTCTTGTATGACAACTTCCTTCTCCCAAGCCGCAACTAAGTCGTAGGTCTGGAGCAGGTGTTGCCGGCTGTTGATCCGGAAAGCCTTCTTGGGAGAGTTACGGCGGAAGGCATCGTTCTTTACCTGGGGCTTCAGGATGCAGGGACAGGGGATTTCAGAACACACTGCCATCAAACTATCTTTGCTTTCGATCATCCATGTATGAGGCACCGGCCATCCCTCACTTTGGGCCAGTCGCACAAACTGGACTTTACTCATCAATAGGTCGACTATTTCCCTTGCCGGAAGCGCGATCTCGAAAAACTGGCTCAATTCGTTTCGCGCTTCGGAGATCCAGAGGACGGATTGGTCTTTGGTGAGCAGTAGCGGGGCCTTTGCCTCAAGGCGGCTGCCAATCGACAGTAGATCACTCACCACGCCGTCGGCCGACCAGGCACTTCCACGAACGACGGTACAGGCGTTGGTGTAACAGCAAGGGTTCGCCCATGGGCTCGCCAAAGCGATCGCGGCAATTCCTTGGCGGGCAAGCGACCTGGCGACACCCAGACCGTTAGCTTCCAGGCCAACCATGACCGCTACCGGCGGACGACTATCCATGGAATAGGAAGTTGCACCGCAGCTGCCAAATTCCTCGGAATCGCTAGAATTATTAGTAAAATATTCGGCTGGGGGAAGCGTCTCGGCAGGGTTTCGGAAATCCGTTTGCTCCATAAAGGTAGCGCGGGCACGAACACTTCGGCCAAGTGATGGGTACGACTATGCGAAATCGTCTCAAACAAGCCATGTCCAACATCACGGAACTGCGTGACTGGGTCAATCACCGAAAATATTTTCCTAAACCGGACGGCAACATGGATATTGATTTACACATCGCCGAGGCCGCCGCATGGCTAGTCCGGGCCCAGGATTCGGGCGCTGACCGGGGTGTGGCTTACGGGGCAGAGCTGGGGCGAGGCTTTCTAGCGAGCTATCCCGAAACAACTGGGTATATCATTCCTACTTTCTTGCGCTTGGCGGAGCACTACGGCGATGAGGAGTACCTCCGCCGCGCTTTCGACATGGGATGCTGGGAGGCCTCGGTTCAATTGAATTCCGGAGCGGTGATGGCGGGGCGGGTCGACGCGCCCCATCCGCAGCCGGCGATATTCAATACCGGACAGGTCCTGCTTGGCTGGTCGGCTTTGCTCAAGGTGAAGCTGGATGACCGTTTCCTGAACCCAGGTATCCGGGCCGCCGATTGGATGCTCAGCCAACAAGAGGCGGACGGCAATTGGATTCATGGGAATTCACCACTAGCGGAAGCCACAGCAACTGTGTATAACGTCAAGGCGGCGTGGGGGCTGGCGGAGTTTGGAGCTGTGGTGAAGCGTCCCCATTACATAACAGCAGCGCTAAACAATGCCGAATATGCCATGCGCTTGCAACTTCCGAACGGGTGGTTTGAAAAGTGCTGTCTGAGCGACCCCGAACATCCGCTGCTCCATACCATGGCGTATTGCATGCAGGGGTTAGTAGGAATGGGTCGACTAGTCAGACAAGCGGACTTGATTCGGTCGGCGCAAAGGACCGCCGATTCACTCCTCGATCTAATGGACAAGAGTGGCTTCATTCCTGGAACAATCGATCGCGGATTTAAGAGTGACGTGGATTGGTGTTGCCTCACGGGAAGCGCGCAGACGTCGATTGTCTGGGCCGAGTTGTTCGAAATTACGGGAAATAGTCGATACCGCGAAGGATTCCAGCGGGTAAATAGGTATCTGATGTCGTGTCATGATATCTCATCGCCCGATCCCACTATTCGTGGTGGGATAACTGGTTCCTGGCCAGTGTGGGGCGAGTATGGACGGTACAAGGTGCTGAACTGGGCCGCCAAGTTCTTTCTCGATGCCCTCCTGCTCGAGAAGCGATTGCTGGAAACATCCGCAACGACGGTAACTTCTTGCCCTACAGTCTCGGCATAACTGGTTCCGGCCAACCTTCAGTCGCTAACTGGTGGGGCAGTAAATTTATGCTTCTGCCTGCCCTGGGCACACCTTATGCTGGTTGCTATCGAACTCGATAGAGCGCCATAAGCCAGGGTTCCCGGCGCCGCTTTGGAAGATTCGAATTAAGCAGATCGCAAAGGCGAGCTAGGGACGGATACTTCGGTGCCGCGGGTGCAAAAGAGTGACACTCGGGACAAGGACTGCGCTCATCGATGAACCATGCCTTCGCTATAGCAGTTCGCATCCATAGCAAGGGCCAATTGTATTTTGGCAGCTGGTCTCCGAAGGCAGAGACCCAGGCGGTTGCAAAGCTCGGAAACAATGTCTCCAAATCGTCCTGCGTGAAACGGCGGCGATGTCCCCAAATATGAAAGCGGGAGCCACAGTGGCCGCAGAGACCCATATGTTCACGCATCAGTTCTCGGTTTGGGACGGTAATAAGAATTGCCCGGCGAGCTACGCGGTTGAACTCTCGCAAAGCGCCTACATAGGTGGCATGCTCAAGATGCTCTAGCATTTCCGTGCAAAGCACGAGATCGTACGACCGATCCGCGACTCCTTCAAGATTGTCCGCCGAACGAAGTAACGTCGGTCCTCTAACTTTCGAAAGCGCTACTTCGCTGATGTCCACAGCGGTGACCGACTTTCCGGTTCCCGCCAGCTCGTTGGCGAGTAAACCGTTTCCGGTGCCTACGTCGAGAATGGAGTGACAATCGGGAGGAATGGCACGTATGGTGGCAGTAATCCGATTCCATTCTCTCTCCGTAGTAATAGATCCGCTAGCCCACCGCAGATCGTAAAACGCTTGGTCATTCACCACCGGTGATACCTCCCTGACGAATATTGGCGTGGTTCGCCTGGTCTCATAGTTAGTCCGACTTCCCTGATTCATTTCGACCCACTCCGCGCGCTTCGTATCACAGCATAGAATGAACGAAGTCGCTGGCGGTCAATTAATGCCAAAATAGTTGCATATGCCAGAATGCCGGTCATCACCGAGAGTGCGAAGCGCATGGCGAGAGGCAGCGTCGAGGGAAGCGCCAAGCGGACTGCCAGCACCATGCCTGTCATGACGAGACACGCCCGCAGGGCGGGCAGCAACGACTTTAAGTAGGTTCCGACCGGAAGCTCGATCTCAATGAAAGTCCGCCACATAAAGGGAGCGGTAATAAGTGGGTAGAGCAAAATCCAAGTGATGGCGATACCGGTGGTACCCCAGCGGCTGGTGAAGTAGAAGGCAGCCGGAAATACCATAGCGGCAACTACGGTGTTCCACATCACGAACCGCGACTGTCGAGTCGCATAGAGGATGCCGGGAAACAGCGTAGTGATCGAACGAAATCCGGCGTAAAGTCCCAGAAGCCGTAAGGGGGTAGCAGCGGCAAGCCACTTGGGCCCGAGCACGCATATTACAAATTGATCTGCCAGTAAGGCGATGCCCACACTTGCCGGAAAGGTGATGAGAGACAGGCCTTCCGTGATCCGCAACAGGTAGCGCCGCAACTCGGACTTGTCATGTTGCACGGCTGAGAAGAATGCCGGGGTCACGCGGGTGACCAGGCTGGTAACCTTGTCCACCGGGGCCGAGGCAATGGTCCATGCCATTTCATAGGCGCCCAGGGCTGACTGGCCCAACATTCGTCCCGCCACCATAAAGTCTGAATTGGAGTAGGCATACCAAGCGACGCGCGATCCCAGGACGTCGCTGCTAAACCTCAGCGCGCCGCGGATTTCTCTCCACCGAGGCCAGGCAAAGGCGCAGGGCTGAGCCAGTATCACTAAGGTTGAATAAACCACTACACCGCTTACGCTGCTCAGGGCCAAGCTCCAGTAACCAAATCCCAGCCAGGCGAGCAGGATGGTTACAGGTGCCTGGGCAAAGGTGCGGACGGTATCGAAGCCAGCCAGAAGTTTGAATCGTAAGCCGCGCTGCAATAATGCGTCGGGTACGACCTGGGCACCGGAGATGAGAAAGCTCAGGCTCATTACCACGATGACCGGAGGCAGCTTGGAGGTATGAAAGAAATGCCCGAGCGGGCGGGCGAGAGCACAAGAGACAACGAACAACAGCCCGCCGAATGCAGCCGAAAGGGTGTTAATCTGCGCGATATGCTCGCGCGACATCTCCCGCAAAACCACCACTGCCTGGCCTAATCCGAACTCGCTGATCAAGGCCACCATACCCAGATACACTGTGGCCATACCAAAGAGACCGTAATCGGAAGGCGAGAGAATTCGCGCCACGAAAATTGTCGAGGTCCAGGTGAGGAGTTGGGTAGCCCATTTTGAGGCGCCCGTCCACGCTATCGCCCGCACCATGGCAGGGTCTGACGGGGCAGGCGCCGACACAGTCGCCGCCGCCGAAATTTCGACGCTTTCTGGGGTTTCGACGTTCGAATACAAGATCTAAAACCTGCCTCGGGAACGAAGCTAATGCAGGATGTCACGATAGCTAAACATATAGAGTAAGCAATACGGTGGCCAGATCGGCCAGAAGCGAATCCGGTCAGCCTGGCTTGAACTTACCGACGCCGCTATCCCGAGAAAGCGCGCCAGATTCAAGCCTAGGCGACAAGCCGACAAGTTAAGGAATAGCGCTGGTGGATAGAAGTTCCCAATTCTTGGGAAAACAATTCCCGTTCGCGTGGCCTAAATGTGCCGGATTGCTAGTTACCAGGCGCGACGAAAGAGTTAGGCACGGGGCTTTCTGGCAAGAAGCTACTTTTTTTTTGCGAGAGGTCCAAAGCGCGTTGGTAGGCCGTCTCCGCTTCCTTTTCCATGCCTTTCGCCTTGTAAGCAATGGCCAGATTGAGCAGCGCGCCGGCATTGTCCGGTTGCAGGGCGACGCAGGTGGAGAAGGCAGAGATGGCTTCGTCATTTTTCTGCAGTCGTAGCGCGGTGAGGCCTAGATTGGCGTAGGCCTGCGCATTTCGCGGATCAAGCTTTGCCGCTCGCCGGAATGCCTGCAAGGCAAGTTGATAGTCTCCGGCTAACTCCGCGGCTACGCCAATTCCCATCTGGGCGTCGGGACTGGCTGGGTCACTCTTAGCCAGATCGCTGAAAACTGCCCAGGCATCGTGGGCGCGCCCTTGAGCCGCCACCGCCATTCCCAGTTGGTAGCCGACGTCGCTGGCCTTAGGCTTAAGCATAAGTGCATGACGGTAAGCCGTTTCCGCAGCTGGGAACTGTTGTTTTTGCATGTAGGCCTGGCCCAGCAGGAAATACCCCTCGGCAAACTTGGGGTTTTTCCTGACGCTCTCGGTCAGGGCGCGTATGGCCCCGTCGCTCTGTCCCGAAGTCAGCGCATGACGGCCCTGTTCTGCCGGCACCACGTACCCATTCGTTCGGGCGAGAAGCAGGCAGCCCAACACGATCGCTAACCCTGCCCCCATCAGCACCGTCCGCCGTCCCGGGAACTGCGCCAGCAGTAGCCCGAGTACCAATCCGGACACGAGGCCGCCAATGTGTGCGGCGTTGCCCGCTGCAGAACTGAGCATGCCGA
This sequence comes from Acidobacteriaceae bacterium, assembly GCA_003165795.1. Lineage (GTDB taxonomy): Bacteria > Acidobacteriota > Terriglobia > Terriglobales > Acidobacteriaceae > Bog-257. The sequence continues at coordinate 12,982 of PMWW01000155.1, read as the reverse complement.
CGAAGAGGTTATAACCGGCAAAGGCGACCACGCTGAACAGGGCGGCCTTAATCGATTGTCGAGGAAAAGGCAGATTGCCAAAATAGAAGGACGCGATTAACGCTCCGGCTATGCCGAAGATTGCGCCCGACGCTCCCGCTTCCACGGCGAAGGGATGCCACGCCAAGCTGCACATGGCGCCGGCCACGCCGGTGACGAGATAGATTACGAGAAAGGTGGCGCGACCATAGATGCGCTCGGCGAACGATCCCAAGTCCCACAGGCACCACATGTTGACGGCCAAATGCACTACGCCGATGTGGAGGAACACCGAGCTCAACAGGCGCCACCATTGTCCGCCAAGAGTCAGCGGCCCAAAGTTCGCGCCCCAGCGAAGCAGCTGCTGGGAGCTAGGATGAGTGGGCGAGACGCGAGACAGCAACATCGCCAGAAAGACGATCACGCATATGGCGACCAGCGCGTGAGTAACCAAGATACGCGGTTGTGAACCGCCGGGCTGGACGGGATGCGCCGTATCGGCAGAAGGGCTGAGGGACGGGGAAATGGCGGGAGTTATATCGTCGGACGCACCAAAAAAGAGCCTCGGCAGCCCACCCCAAGTTGTGATGCCGCGATCCATTGAGCCTCAGTCTACCAGACCGATTATGCCGGTTTTCGTGAGCCAGGTCAGATGTCGTACCGCCGCTCAGGAAGGAATTGCCGGATGCAGAATGGTTGACTTTCGCTGGATCGAGCGTTGCAGAAAGTCGTCCACGCGCGCCGCGACATTGTCCCAGGTTTGGGCTCGGGCATAGGCGACCAGCAGGTCAGGATTCCATCGCCGGTCAATGGCCTGACGCAGGCCGGCATGGATCGACTGCGGGTTGGCAGCAACCACAATTCCGAGCTCGGGTTGGCGAAGAATTTCGGGCACCCCGCCTACGTTGGTGCCCACGACCGGCGTACCGCAGGCGAGCGATTCAAGCACCACGTTGGGCCATCCCTCATTTCGGCTAGCGAGGCAGCTAACATCGGCGGCGCTGTAGTAATGTCTTAGCTGCTCATTTGCTACGGGGCCCACAAATGTACAAATGTCCGCACAATCGAGTTGCGAAGCTAATCGTTGCAGGGCAGAGAGTTCCGGTCCCTTGCCTACGAATAGAATTCGGCAACGGGGCGTGCTCTTCTTCAAAAGAGACGCGGCGCGGAGCAGCAAGTCCGGGCCTTTCACATGTTTCAAGGCGGCAACACTTACCACGATTTTTTCGTCCGCGTTCAGGCCGATTTTCTTTCTGGCCAGCAGCCGGTCTTCGGCAAAAAACCGTTCCCCGTCAACCCCGTTTTCGATCACGTCGACTGACCCGATTGCAGGCTCCAGTGCGAGCATGATGCTTGCCAGTGAACTGGACACGGCGGCAATTCCGGCGGCATGACGCAAAGCCCAACGGATCTGCGGCCGTATGGTCGGCAAGCCGGGGAAGGTATGGATGTCAGTCCCGCGCGCGGTGAGCGCGACCGGGATGCCTAAAGACCTTCCAATCAGCACGGCAGCCAGGCCGTCGGGAAAAACGTAGTGGGCATCGATGCAATCGAAATGATGCTGCCGATGAAGGCGGCGCGCCAGGCTGAGGCACCCGGCATACATCAGCAGGCCGTGCACCGGCATCGACACGCGGGGAATTAAACCATAGCGAGGATGATGAACAGGTAGGCCGGCGATCATTTCCATCGCGGGGAGTGAGGCCAGGTATCCTCTAGAGGTATCGCGCAGATACTTAGGAGCGTAGGGAATGGGCGCGACCACCTCAACCTGGTTCCCTTGGCGTCGAGCCAGGTGAGAAATCCGTTGCAGCAGGAAGATGGCCGAATCCGGAGCCAGGGAGTTGGGAAACAGGCTGGTGAAGGTCAGAATCCGCATGGCTCACCGGCAAGGTTTCACGCTTGCCAATGCAGTCCTCCTCTGTTCGAATACTAGTGGAAACCCTGGCCTGCGGAAAGCATAGATGGGGAGAATCTGTCCTCGCAAGCGCAGGGCAGCGATGAATTTCCGGAGCTCCAGGGAACCATGGTGCAGGGGGCTTAGGAATTTCCGGGAGATGATTTTCATCGCCAATGCCGAAGACAGGAGCCGCCAGTTCGGTAGGGGCCCGGTAGTCGCGACTCGGTCCGTTTGTTGTCTTGTCGGCCAAGTCCGCGGCACTTAGGCTCGTGCCGGTCCAGAGGAATCGCTGCCAGCCGCCCACAAATTGGCCGGCCGCTTGCTACTATTGAATTCTCACGCCTTGGCATTCGGCAAGTGCGGAAATATCTGGAAGATGGAAATCCTTCACGTGGTTGGAGCCCGGCCGAACTTCATGAAAGCCGCACCCGTAGTGCGGGCGCTGAATGCCTGCGAGCAAGTTCGGCAGACCCTGGTGCATACCGGCCAGCACTACGACTTCAACATGTCGGATGTGTTCTTTCAGGAACTGGGATTGCCGGCTCCGGACATCAACCTGGAAGTCGGGTCGGGCAGCCACGCTCAACAAACCAGCCAGATCATTTCTAAATTTGAGGCCGTCGTTCTGGACCGCAAACCCGATTATGTGGTGGTTTATGGGGACGTGAACTCGACCGTCGCAGCCGCGCTGGTATGCGCCAAGCTAATGGTCCGGGTAGCGCACGTTGAAGCCGGGTTACGTTCTTTCGATCGCGCGATGCCGGAAGAAGTCAATCGTCTGCTGACCGATCAACTCTCCGATCTCCTATTCACTCCCTCGGAAGATGGCAATGACAACCTGAAGCGCGAGGGCATTGATCCCGCCAAGGTCCATCTGGTCGGTAACGTGATGATCGACACGTTGATTCGGATGTTGCCGAAAGCCGTCGAGCGACTGCCCCAGCACCTGCCTAAAGATTATGCGCTGGTCACATTGCACAGACCATCCAACGTGGACGATATGGATTGGCTTAAGTCGCTGCTAAAGGTGCTGGAAGACATTAGTCGTGAGCTACCAGTTCTGTTTCCGGTACATCCTCGCACCCGACAGCGTCTGGTTGAGTGGGGAATTTGTTCAGGCCGGCACGATTCGGCTTTGCAGTTACTCGAGCCGGCTCCCTACCTTGAGTTTCTGGGACTGCAGAGTCGGGCACGCGTGGTCATCACCGACTCGGGAGGCATTCAAGAGGAGACAACCTTCCTGGGTGTGCCTTGCCTGACAGTCCGTGAAAATACCGAGCGTCCGATTACGGTGTCGGTTGGAACCAATGTTTTGGTTGGTCGCGACACGCAACAAATACGCCAGGAAGTGGAGCGTGTACTGGCGGGGCGAGCAAAGCCGGGGAAGGTCCCGCCGCTGTGGGACGGCCACGCCGCTGATCGAATCGCGGCGGTAATCACCGGGCATAGCGCAACCCTGGCCTAACCCACGCCATTCCCAGCAACCCCCGTGTCCAATTGCCGCGATACGCTTCCTAAGATGCTGGGAGTGGAGCACGTCGAGTACAAAACGCTTACGAGAGCCGCTTAATTCTTAATCTTGACGTGAGCCGTAACGACCGGAATCTGATCTAGTAAAATTTTAAAGTTATCTTCCTTTTCTTCCTTAAATACCTCCTTACCATTTACCAATACCAAGATTTCCGTAAATAGTAAAACATCAAAATCTTTCCCGTTTATACCCCAGGGAAGAACGACTAGCTTATCGTAGTCGGTTAGGGTATCTATTGGCTTACCAGTCAAGGGTGATGCAGCAGGAAGGTTGTAGACCATAATAGTGCCCGCCTCGCCCTTTGCCGCATCTCGCGTGTAAGTAATAGAAGGAACTGGGTCAAGTATTACTTTACCCTGGCGACCCTCAAAATATGTGCCATTCCTGCTCATCTCGTTTAATCCAACCAATGCAAGGTCCTCTGGAGGGCTAGATGGATTCCGCAGATGGGCAGTGAAACTCGCTTTTACCGTAAGCGTAATAATGTCTCTAGTTAGGCTCAATGCAGTTTGTGTTGGCCCGGTTTCCATTTCCTCCAATCTGAACATTGCTGCATGGACCCGCGGTCACAGTTCCACCAACCTGACCGCTGTTATCTCCCGATGCAGTTTGTTGCGGCGAGAACGAAGAAGGCGGCGATTTCTGTGGCTTACGGGTATCCGAAGCACCGACTCCATCCGATAACTGAACATGATGAATGTTTCTAGGAGCGGGTTGTGGTACCAGCTTGCCATCCTCTTTTGCCAGCTCTGCGGCAGATGGACTAGATGGAGTTGTCGAGGGAGTTGGCGACGGAGCACGTGTTTCTTTGGCTATTTTGGCGTCATACTGTGTTGTCCGCACATCAGCTTTTCTAACGGTTATCCAGTAGAGCGAGAATACAAAAGCAACCGCTCCCAGAAGTACCGTCACAATCAATAGGGCAAGTTTCTTGCTGGACGAATAGTTGCTGTGCTCCTCCCAGGTTACGAACTTGGCTACCAACAGGACAATTCCGCAAAAGTAGAGACATATAGCCACCTTGTAGTCGTCTCCATACATGGCCGCTATCCCCGCTCCCCACAAAAAAGGGGCAGCACCTCCGACAACCGACCACCTCCAAAGTTTCTTGAGCTCATCCACTGCGCACACCTCCGCGTCATCGGGAACCCCCGGCATGGGCATTGTGGGCCGCCCCTCCGTTTGAGTAAAGGGGTAATCTTGTCCGCTTGCTAGTCATCCATGACGCTCTAGCGAATCCCAATCCTGCTGGACATGTATTGCGCCGAGGCCGAGCGCCCGCGATGGCGGCAAACCCAAAGGCTGCTGCTGGCTTGCCAGGCGGTTGGCCCAATTTGGGCCAGACCGGGCAAATGTTTCCGTTTTTTGGTTTTGAGCCTTTGAGGATATGATATGTTCACATTTGAGAATTTCCCGGACTGTGAGGAGATCTCGTTTTGGGCACACCTTCACCGCTGTCGGATTCGACACACTCTCCAGTAAACAATTGGGCCACGCACCAAGTGGAGCTGTGCTATCAATGTGGCAAGTGCACCGCAGGCTGCCCGCGCAGCGAGCGCATGGATGTGTCGCCTACCCGGCTCATCCGCTGGTTGCAAACCGGTAACCAAGAGCGCGCGCTGGCGGCCCAATCGATTTGGGACTGCGTCTCCTGCCAGACCTGTTCGGCACGCTGTCCGCAGGGCGTGGACTGCGCCTCCATTCTTGATGCTCTTCGCCAGATGGCTGTCACCCGCGATACGGTGGCGCCGGCGCGCCGTAGGATCGTGGCCTTCCAGCAAGCCTTTCTGGACAACATCCGCCGCAATGGAAGACTGAATGAGTTGGAGCTGACCGCCTCGTTCAAGCTGCGCGCCTTCCGTCATGACCGCGCCATCGGGCCGTTATTTCAGGACGCATCGCTGGCGCCGCAACTGCGCAAACGAGGCAAGCTCCACCTCAAAGGCGAGCGGGTCCAGGACCGCGCTGTGGTAGCGCGCATTTTCGACAAGTGCAATGGGGGCGCGGCATGAAGATTGGCTATTATCCCGGCTGCGCCTTACACGGTTCTTCCAACGACTACGAACAGTCGTTGCGCGCCTGTCTGGGGCGCCTGGACGTCGAGTTGGCGGAGATTCAGGATTGGATCTGCTGCGGGGCCACGGCCGCCCATTCGCTTAATCACAAATTGTCGCAGGCGTTGCCGGCGCGGAACCTGGCGCTGGCTGAGCAGCAGTCCCTGGACGAGCTACTGGCCCCGTGCCCACTGTGCTCGATGCAATTGCTGAAAGTCTCGGCCGATATAAAAGATACAGACGCGCGCGCCGAACTTAGCGCCATCGTGGAACTGCCGCTGGAGGGTCGCACCCGCGTCCTCAACCTGATCGAAATTTTTCAGAAGGTAGGCCTGGATACACTCGCCTCCGCGGTGACGACAAAACAGGAGTCTATCCAGGCCGCCTGTTACTACGGATGCCTGCTCACTCGGCCTCCGCAGATCGTCACCTTCGATGATCCCGAGGAGCCGCAGTCGATGGAAACCGTGCTGAAGGCGCTGGGCATTAAAACCGTGGACTGGAACTTCAAGACCGAGTGTTGCGGCGCCGGCATGACCATGGCCGACGAAGACACCGTGCTGGAACTTTGCCATCGCATCCTGGAAAACGCACAGGCGCACGGCGCCAATTGCCTGGTGGTGGCCTGTCCCATGTGCCACGTGAACCTTGATATGAAACAGCCAGCCGTATCACGGCGCCACGGAACCTCGCCCATGCCGGTCTACTATCTTTCCGATTTGGCCGGCTTGGCGCTGGGTTTGGCGCCCGAGGAATTGGGAATCAACCGTCATTTCATGGAGGCGACGTGGCCCGCATAGGCGTGTTTCTCTGCTGGTGCGGCGAGAATATCGCCCGCACCGTGGATGTGGCCCGGGTGGCCGAACTCTCCGCCCAGATTCCGGGAGTGCGTTGCGCCCTTGACTACAAGTACATGTGCTCCGATCCCGGCCAGTCGCTGCTGCGCGAGAAGATTGTCAGCGAACGGCTGGACCGGGTGGTGGTGGCCTCGTGTTCGCCGCACATGCACTTGAAAACATTTCGCAAGGCTGCGGAACGCGCCGGGATCAATCCTTACCTCGTCGAGATGGCCAATATCCGCGAGCACTGCTCCTGGGTGCATCCGGATCGCGAACAGGCCACGCTGAAAGCTGCCGAGCTGGTGCGGATGTCGGTGGAAAAGGTGCGACACAACGAACCGCTTCGGCCCATCAAGGTCCCGGTGACGCGGCGCGCCCTGGTGATCGGGGCGGGGGTGGCGGGAATCCAGGCGGCCCTGGATATCGCCGATGGCGGCTACGAGGTGGTGCTGGTGGAGCGCGAGCCTTCCATTGGCGGCAAGATGGCCGGCCTGTCCGAGACCTTCCCCACGCTCGACTGCTCGCAGTGCATCCTGACGCCGCGCATGGTGGAAGTGGGACAGCATCCCCGCATCAAGCTCTACACCTTCTCCGAAGTGGAAGCGGTCGACGGTTTCATCGGGAACTTTACCATCACCATTCGCAACAAGGCGCGCTACGTCGACATCGCCAAGTGCACCGGCTGCGGCGAGTGCTGGAACGTTTGCCCGCTCAAGAAAAATCCCAGCGAGTTCGATTACGGCATGGGGTTCCGGCGGGCCATCTACGTGCCGTTTCCGCAGGCGGTCCCGGCGCGCCCGGTCATCGATAACAAGGTTTGCGCCAAGCTGGTGCGCAACGGCTGCGGCTTGTGCGAAAAGAAATGTCCCACCGGCGCTATCAGCTTCAAAGACGAAGACCGGCTAATCGAAGAAAAGGTGGGCGCTATAGTTGTGGCCACCGGCTACAAGCTCTACAGCATCGGCAAAGAGCAGCCTTCCGATAAGCTGCACGGCTACGGCGAGTACGGGTACGGCAAGTACAAAGACGTCATCGACTCCTTGCAGTTTGAGCGTCTGCTGTCGGCTTCCGGCCCCACTAGCGGCGAAGTCCGGCGGCCATCGGACGGCGCCGTGCCCAAGAACATCGTGTTCGTGGCCTGTGTAGGCTCACGCGACAATGCTAAGGGTCTTTCCTACTGCTCCAAGATTTGCTGCATGTACACCGCTAAGCACGCCATGCTTTACAAACACAAGGTGCATGACGGGCAAGCCCACGTCTTCTACATGGACATTCGCTCCGGCGGCAAAGGCTACGACGAGTTCGTGCGCCGTGCCATTGAACAGGACGGGGCGCGCTACTATCGCAGCCGCGTCTCCAAGATCACCCAGGAGAATGGGAAGCTGATGGTGCGCGGCGCCGACACGCTCTCCGGATTGCCGGTGACGGTGGAGGCCGATCTGGTGGTGCTGGCAGCGGCCATGCGGCCGGCCGACGGCGTACAAGAGCTGGCGCGCAAACTCAACGTGGGCTACGACGAGTTCGGGTTCCTGATGGAGTCCCACCCCAAGCTCCGGCCAGTCGAAACCAATACCGGCGGCGTCTTCATCTGCGGCGCGTGCCATAGTCCCAAGGACATTCCCGAGTCGGTGGCGCAAGCCTCGGCCGCCGCTTCCAAGGTGCAACTGACCTTTGCCAGCGAGGAGCTGACCCGCGAACCGGAAATCGCCGGAGTGAACGAGCGCATGTGCGCCGCCTGCTTCCGCTGCATGGGAGCCTGCCCGTATCACGCTATCGAACGGGCCGAGATCCACGCCCGCAACGGCGATTTGATCAAACGCACGGCCCGCGTCAATCCCGGATTGTGCATGGGCTGCGGGACATGTGTTGCCGTATGCCCGTCCAAGAGCATGGACATCGCGGGCTTCACCGAACAGGAAATCTACTCAATGGTGGAGGCACTGGCATGAGCGAGGTCTTTGAGCCGCGGATTGTTGCCTTCGTCTGCAACTGGTGTACTTACCTGGGAGCCGATCTGGCCGGCACAACCCGCCTGGAATATCCCGCCAACGTGCGTATCGTGCGGCTGCCGTGCTCCGGACGCATCGATTTCAATCTGCTGATCAAGGCCTTCGAGATTGGCGCGGACGCGGTATTGGTCTCCGGATGTCATCCCGGCGACTGCCATTACAACACCGGCAATTACCACGCGCGCCGGCGTTGGATGTTGTTCCGTCCGCTGCTGGAGGTGCTCGGTTTCGATATGCGCCGCCTGCACTTTGCCTGGATCTCGGCAGCCGAGTCGCGCAAGTTTCAGCAGACCGTCAAGCAAGTGGTCGAAGAAACCCGGCAACTGGGACCGTACCAATACCCGGCGCCGCCCACGGACTCGTACGGCGCTGGCCGCGAGCCGCACAAGAACCATTTCGATGCCGCTGCCGCTCAGCAGCGCGCGCGGGAGATGTTGGAAGCGAAAGAAGTCGATGTGGTTATCGGCTACGGCTCGTCCGGTCCGGTGTTCATTCGCCGTCCTGAAGACGTAGATCAGATCACCTGCGAAGAAACCGGACTTAACCTGGCAGCCTATCTCGGACGGAAAGAGGTGCGCGCGATGGGACGCGCCGCCATTCTGACCAAGCCGATGGATGCCGGTGCTCTGGTCGTGCTGGAACGGGAGTCGCAGATCGAAAGCGGCGCCGTAAAAACCATCCCGATCGGCGAGCCCGGTAAAGGGGACTTTTCGGACCTCGACGCTTTGCTGGCACTTCCCCCGGCCGAGCGCATGGCTTGGTGGGCGGGCGAATTCGCGCGCTGCACCCGCTGCTATGCCTGCCGGCAGGTCTGTCCCATGTGCTACTGCGAGCGTTGTATCGCGGACAAGAACCGCCCGGTGGTGATCGATACTTCGCCGACACCGGTGGGCAACTTCGCCTGGCACGTCACCCGCGCTTTCCACTTAGCGGGCCGCTGTGTAGGCTGTGGCGCCTGTAATCACGCTTGTCCCGTGGGCATCGATCTGCGGCTGTTGAATATGGCTGTCCATCGGGCGGTGGCGGAGCAGTTTGACTTCAATGTTGGCGCCGATCCCAAGGCCGAATCGCCCATCGGCTGCTGGGCGCCGGCCGACCACGAGGAGTTCATCCGGTGAGCGAAATCATTTCTTCCGATAACTTACGCAAGCTCGCCGCCGAATGGATTGAACAAGGAGTTCGCGTGGCCGCTCCGCAGCACGCCGGCGGTCGCGTCCTGTACCTGCCGCTGAAAAATTCTGCCGACCTGCTGCTCGACGCCTTCATCCATCCCGCCAACTCCGCCAAGGAATTTCTCTTTCCCAAGAGCGAGACGCTCTATGCGTACCGGGTTGAGGGTCAAGACGTCAAGCTGGTGGAAGCACCCGGAACCGAGACTCCGCAGGTATTGCTGGGGGTTCGTCCCTGCGACGCGGCGGCGTTTCCCATCCTTGACCACATCTTCAACTGGGATTGCGCCGATGAGCTCTACAACCGTCGCCGCCGTAACACGACAATTGTGGTGCTGGCCTGCTCGGCTCATGACGCCAACTGTTTTTGTACTTCCGTAGGACTTGGCCCCGCCTCCGAACGAGGCGCGGACGTCCTGCTGGTTCCACTGACCAACGATACGTTCGAAGTCCGCTCGGTAACGGAAAAAGGCCGGTCGCTTTTCGCCGGCAAGACCCAAACCGACAATGTCGCGGCCATGGCGGCAGCCGGACCGGAGCCGCGCTTCGCCCCCGACGCGGTGCGAAAGTTTTCCGCGGCGAACTTCGAGCATCCCATCTGGGGCGAACATGCACTGGCCTGCGTAGGATGCGGCGCGTGCGCCCATACCTGTCCCACCTGCCACTGTTTCGACATCGTCGACGAACACGGCGAGCGCGTGCGCAACTGGGATTCCTGTCAGTTCAGCCTGTTCACCCTGCATGCCAGCGGTCACAATCCTCGTCCCGATCAGGGTTCCCGCCAGCGCCAGCGCATCTTGCACAAGTTCTCGATTTATCCCGACAAATTCGGGGAAATCCTTTGCACCGGCTGTGGTAATTGCACGCGGAATTGCCCTGCCGGTCTGGGCGTCTTACCTTTGTTGATTGCGATCGAACATGAAGAACATTTACCAGCCTGACCTGATGGAAGTGGCCGCCGTACAGCGCCACACTGCGGATGTGAAATCCGTTAAGGTGCGTTTCCGTGACGCCGATTGCGCCCAGCAGTTCCAGTTCCGGGTGGGACAGTTCGGCATCTTTTCCTCCTTCGGCTACGGCGAGTCGGTGTTCAACATCTGTTCCAGTTCGACCTGGAGCGATGGCCTGGAGTTCTGCTTCCGCAAGACCGGACGCGTCACCGAAGCTCTATGGGAAATTGAGGAAGGTGACACCATCGGCTTTCGCGGTCCTTACGGAAACGGCTATCCCGTGGAAGCGTGGAAGGGCAAGAACCTGATCTTCCTCGGCGGTGGAATCGCCATGCCGCCCATCCGCTGCGCCATCTGGTACGCGCTGGAGAACCGCGCCGACTACGGTGACATCACCATTGTGTACGGCGCGCGTACCGTCGCCGACCTGGTTTACGTCAACGAGTTGGCCGAGTGGTCCAAGCGGGAACGGGTGCGGGTCATCCAGTGTGTCGATCCCGGAGGTGAGACCCCGAACTGGACCGGCGAAATCGGTTTCGTGCCCACCGTCTTCGAACGGGCGCAGGTGGCGGCGGAAAATTCCGTCGCCCTGGTCATCGGGCCGCCCATCATGATTAAGAACACCATGCCGGTGCTCGACCGCATGGGCCTGCCGCGTGCTTCGGTGTACACCAGCTTGGAAAATCGCATGAAGTGCGGAGTGGGCAAGTGCGGCCGCTGCAACTGCGGCCCCGTCTACGTGTGCAAAGAAGGACCAGTCTTCACCATGGAAGAACTGGCGGCGCTACCCCAAGACTACTAATTTAGATAATCCCGCTTACGATGCCCGGGCTTGACCTCAGCCCCTTAAGAGACTGGGTCGCAACCTGTGTTGCCGCTCCGCGGCCCCGGCTAACTTCCCGCTTGATCGGTACGGCCCCGGCTAAACATCATCCCGCCGCTTGGCGGCTGTTGGAGCTGCTATCGCGCAGCTCTTGTTCCACCAGTCTGCAAGCCGGGGCCGCCAAAGTATGGTTTCGACGATAACTGGCGTGTAAGTGGTTGACGCAAAAGCTTGAAGCCAAGTCTGAGCAACCAACATCTAAGTTGGTAGGCGATCCAGGAGATCTCAGTGCGCTGCAGCGCAGTGAAGGTGATGACCAAAGTTTTGTAAACCGCAGAAAAGGCTAGGGAGGCGGCCCGGCCTATGATAAAATTTACAAGTTTCTCCACATGCCGGTACTGCAGTACCGCTCCCGCCGTGGTGTGCACACAAATAGCGCGCCTATCAGTTGGCGCCACTTATTAGAGGAAACTCCGCTTTGGCTCTAGAAGATAAGTACGACGATATCAAGAAATTGATCGATGTGGGAAAAGAGAAAGGTTATCTCACTTACAACGAGGTGAATGACCTGATTCCCCACGACATACAATCGCCCGACGACATCGAGGACTTGCTGAGCACCATTAGCACGCAAGGCATCGATGTGCTGGAAGGGCCCAAGACCCCAGGCGACAAAAAATTCGACGCAGACATTGAGGCCGGCGAGGACGTGGAGCTCGATCTCTCGCCTGGCACGCTGGAAAAAACTAACGACCCGGTCCGCATGTACCTGCGCGAGATGGGCACGGTTCCGTTGCTCACTCGTGAAGGCGAAGTTGAAATTGCCAAGCGCATCGAGCGTGGCCAGCTGCGCGTGTTGAAGGCGCTATCGCGCTCGCCCATCGTGATTCGCGAGATCATCGCCATCGGCGAAGACCTGAAGCGCGGGGTGCGCTCCATCAAAGAAGTCGTACTCTTCGACGAGGAAGAGATCACGGAAGAAGTAGTGGTCAATCGCCTGCAAGACATCACCGGCAAGATCGACGAACTGCAGCGCCACTACAAGAAGTCGATCCTGCTTTTCGAGAAGCTGGCCGAGATCCCGCAGAAGAAGCGGCCGCGCGACTACCGCCGCTGCCGCTGGACGCTGGGCCGCGAGCAGATCATGGTCTCGCGCGTCATCCGCCGCCTGGGCTTTACTAACGCTGAACGCAAGCGCCTGATTGACCGCGTCAACAAGACGGTCGACAGCATGCGCGGACTCGACAAGCAGGCGGTCAATTTTGAGAAGCGTGCCGACGCCACTCGCTCGGAAGAGCAGAAGAAGGAATTCCGCCGGCAGTCGCGGCAAATCCGCTCCGACCTGGAACGCATGGAGCACGACGCCGGCGCCAACTTCGCCGAGCTAAAGCGCACCCAGCGTGAAATCGTGCAGGGCGACGTTGACGCCGAGTACGCCAAGCGCGAGCTGATCGAAGCTAACTTGCGGCTGGTGGTTTCGATTGCCAAGAAGTACACCAATCGCGGCTTGCAGTTCCTCGACCTGATTCAGGAAGGCAACATCGGCCTGATGAAGGCCGTGGACAAGTTCGAATATCGCCGCGGCTACAAGTTCTCGACCTACGCGACGTGGTGGATTCGTCAGGCCATCACCCGCGCTATCGCCGACCAGGCGCGCACCATCCGAATTCCGGTGCACATGATCGAGAC
>PMWW01000169.1 GCA_003165795.1 Acidobacteriaceae bacterium | reverse complement strand
TTAATCAGAGTCTCCTTAGCAATTTGCTTCCGGCCTCAGCCGTCGGTCAGAAAATCTGTGTCGTCCCCACGGGACTCCAATTAGCCTGTCAACCAGACCCAGCGGTCACGCGCTGGGCCATGATTGTTCGCCCCTGGCTGCATCTAGCCCCTGGCCACTAACCCCTAGCCGCTAACCTCCAGCCCCTGCCCTAATGCATCTTCACGTATTCGTAATCCACCGGGTTGTTGTTGATGCCGCGGTCGGGAGGCGCGATCCAGGCCGCCATCTTGCCTTGCTCGTGGACGCCATGCATCAAGCTCATGATGTAGGCCCGATCGCTGTCGCTCGGCAGCCAGTTGCCGATTTGCGCGTTGAACTCGTCCTGCGTGATCGGCTTTCCCGTGGGGTCGGTCGGCACGCCAGCCCAACTTCCGATGTTGCGACGGAAGCGCGTCGAAGGTAACGACAGCCGGAAGGAATATCCCGCCTTTTCGATCACGCGATTCCAGCGCGTGACGCCCATGTCGCAGTCTTTAACGTAGGAGCCGCGGGTGACGTCGTTCATCGCATTGCGCATCGGAATCTCTTCGGTCTTGAATCCGCCATTGCCATCGGGAACTTCCAGGACGTAAGCCTGATCGGTGGCGATGTGGTCTTCGTAGCGCGATTCATCGGGACGGCCCTTCAGACCATTGGCGAAATAGGATGCAGCGTTGGAAGATGTCTCCGAGCCGAACAGATCGAGTGACGAGCTGAACCAGAAGTTCAGATACTTCTGAACTGTCGGCAAATCGATCGCACCTGCGTTACGGACGGCCGCGGGATCTTCCGTGCCCAATTCCTTCATCACTTCCAGCGTGCGGCGGACCACGCGATTGATACCGGTGTCGCCGACGAACATGTGATGCGCTTCCTCGGTCAACATGAAAGAACACGTGCGGGCGAGCGGATCGAAGCTCGACTCGGCCAGCGATTTCAGTTGAAACTTGCCATCGCGATCGGTGAAGTAGGTGAACATGAAGAAGCTGAGCCAGTCGCGAATGGGCTCGTTGAAGGTGCCGAGAATGCGTGGCTTGTCGGCGTCGCCGGAGTGGCGCTCCAGCAACTCCTCCGCTTCCTCGCGGCCGTCGCGGCCGAAGTAGGCGTGCAACAGATAGACCATTGCCCACAGATGACGGCCTTCTTCGACATTCACCTGAAACAAATTGCGCATGTCATAAAGCGAGGGAGCGATGTGTCCCAACATGCGCTGCTGCTCGACCGAGGCGGGCTCGGTGTCGCCCTGGGTGACGATCAAGCGGCGCAGCGTGGCGCGATACTCGCCGGGAATCTGCTGCCACACTTCCTGTCCGTAGCTGTCGCCAAAACCGATGCGGCGCTCGGGATCGCGACCGGCGAGAAAGATGCCCCAGCGATAATCGGGCATGCGCACGTAGCCGTAGGTCGCCCAGCCTTTGGCATCCACCGAAGTAGCCGTGCGCAGGTAAACGTCGGCAACCTGAAAGTCGCGCGGACCCAGTTCCTGCCACCAGTTGAGGAACTCGGGCTGCCAGTGCTCCAGCGCGCGCTGTAGGGTGCGGTTGGAGCCGAGATCGACGTTGTTAGGAATACGGTCTTGATAATTAATTGACATTGCGAAGCTCCAGTCACGGTAGAGCGGCGCCTTAGCGTCGCGTCCAGCGAACATGTATTTTGCAATTTCATCGACAACTGCAAGCAATTGTCGATGAAAAAGGTTTTCGAAGCGCACGTTTCACGCTGGCCTGAAGGTCAGCTCTACCTACACTCTCTCCCAACTGAAGCGCGCTTTCGTTCCGGTGCCGAAAAGTTTGAGCGCGCCATGCTCGCCGGTGGAATTCGGACGAATGAAGACCCAGTTTTGCCATGCGGAAAGTCGGCCGAATACCTTGGTCTCCACAGTTTCGGGACCGGGGAAACGCAGGCTGGCTTCCAGGCCGGTGAGCGCATCGGGCGAGAGGCTGGCCCGCTCTTCGATGGCGATGCGCACCTCGTCTTCCCAGTCGAGATCGTCGGGGGAGACGGTCACTAAACCGGCCTGCAGACCTTCTTCCGCTCCCAGTAGCTTGCCCTTGGCTTCCACGGCAGCGCCCATGTGTTTAGCGTCACCGCTGAAACGCGTTTCCAGACGGCCGCGTCCATTGACGGCAGGTAGAAGGCCGAAGTTGAAATCATCGACCGCGATTTTCGGCGAGTCAGCCTCTTCTTCCGGTAACGCCAGCATGTAGCTGCGGTCGGCGGCCAGCGCCAGCTCGAACAAAATTCCGGCAAAGCAGGAGCCCTGCTCAAGGATGGCGTACATGCTGCGCGACGAGACATCGAGACGAGCCAAGGTCCGCCGCAACATGCCGATTGTCTCGCGCACCAGCCAGTCATTGCGGTGCTCGAGCATCACCGCGTCGGTGGCGAGAACAGCTTGCGCGTCGCCCCCCGTCTTTAGCAGCAGCAACCCAAGCTCCGCCTCATTGACACGCAGCATCAGGATGGCATCGTCGAGTTCGCGAGCCATGGCCAGCGGCCACCACTGATCGCCGGCAGCGTGAATTGCGTCGACCGTCTTCGGCTGATCGCCTTCGGGGGCACGAACCGTCAGCGTCACTGTGCGGGCGCTGCGATCGAACACCACATCGACGCGCTTATAGTGATAACCGTGGTCGTCAATCTTGCGATCGAGCGGATTCAGCTTGATGCCTTTCGCAGCTGCGGGACGGATGGAGTCGTTCACCAACGCCTGCGCGCGGGCGCGAGCCGAATCCTGGAATTTCGCGGGAATTGCGATGTCGTCCACCAGCCCCCACTCTTTGGCACGCTCGCCCTTCACGCCGTCGGGGTTGGTGCAGAACAGGTCGGCAAGGTCGCGACGTACTTTGCGTTTATCGACCACGCGAGTGAGGCCGCCGGTGCCGGGCAGAACGCCCAGCAGCGGAACTTCCGGAAGGCTAACCGCGCTGGAACGATCGTCGATCAGCAGGATCTCGTCGCAGGCCAGAGCCAGTTCATAGCCGCCGCCGGCAGTGGTTCCGTTAAGTGCGGCAAGAAACTTCAGTCCGTCGTAACGGCTGGAATCTTCCATGCCGTTGCGGGTCTCGTTGGTGAACTTGCAGAAGTTCACCTTCCACGCATGAGTAGAAGTGCCCAGCATGTAAATATTGGCGCCAGCACAGAACATGCGCTCGCGAGCACTGGTCAAGACGACGCAAGCCACCTCGGGATGCTCGAATCGAATGCTCTGCAGGACATTGTGCAGTTCGATGTCGACGCCGAGGTCATAAGAATTCAGCTTGAGCTTGTAGCCGGGCTTCAAGCCACCGTCTTCATCGACGTTCATGGCCAGGGTCGCGATGCGGCCGTCGATGGTCAGCCGCCAATGGCGATACTCTCCAGAAGCCACGTCAAAAGTGACGAGCTCCGCTTGGTTCAGGTTAGACATGCAGGTTGAACTCTCCTCAGAACAGCGATGGTCAGGCGGTCAAATCCCCACAGTGATAGATGAATTATAGTGCATTTTGCTGAAGATATGGTGGCGCATTATTGTGCATTTCTGGCAAGCGTCACCTGGCTTTCTTGAACCGCCCGAATCAGACTCTGCAGGCACTCCTTCACCGCATGATTGCTGGTGTTAATGGCCGTGTCGGCTTTGCGATAGAGCGGCCCGCGGACTTCGAGGATGCGTTTCAGGTCGGACATGGATTCGCGATTGTCGGCCATGGGGCGCATGTCGCCCTGGGCGATGACGCGCTGCATATGCTCTTCCGGAGTAGCTCGCAGCCAGACGGTGAAGCACATGGTGAGCAGGCGCTCGAAGGTCGCCGGCTCGGAGACCAGGCTGCCGCCCGTCGCCAGCACGAAGCGCGGGTGCCGTTCGATGACCTGGTCGAGACAGCGACGTTCGAGCCGGCGGAATCCGCCTTGGCCATAGAGATCGAAGATAGCGCTAAGGCCGACGCCGCTTTCCTGCTCGATCAAGCGGTCGAGTTCGATGAAAGGAACTTCGAGGCGATGCGCCAGCATGGCCCCCAGCGTGGATTTGCCGGCGCCGCGCAAGCCGATCATTGCGATGCGTCCACGCCGAGCCTCGAGATCGACTCTGCCGAAATGCTGCACCAGCAGGCGGCGAGCTTCGACTAATTCGGCCGCAGGGAGACGGCGCAAGAATTCCGTGATGTGCACTAAGTCGACGGGAGGTTCGGGGCCTTCGAGCACTAAGGCTTCGACGGGAATGTCGAGCGCGCCGGCGATCTGGCGCAGTAATAGGATCGAGATGTTGCCTTGTCCGGTTTCGAGCTGTGCCAGGTATCGTTCCGAAATTTCGGAGTCGCGGGCGAGGATCTTGCGGGTCATGCCGCGGCGAGCGCGAGTTTCGCGCACTCGCTCGCCGAGCAGCTTAAGATAGTGGGATTCGTCCGTTGTCTCGTGGCCGGCGGGCAAAGAGGCGGAGTCGACCGGACTCTCGGCCTGCTCGTTGCCCTCCAGATGCACAATGTCGCGCTTTCTGGCCACAGTGGATGCATTATACTTCCGGAACCACACGTATAATAGTGCCAGGTGAGGAGAGAATCGTGCGCAAAACAGCTTCCGCGTGGGGACGAAAGCATGGGCGTTGGCATTAGCATCCTGGTGGGGACCATGACTGGAACCGCTGAAATGGTGGCGCAGGAAGTACAACAGGCGCTGGAGACGGCGGGACACCAGGCGACCATCCAGGTGATGGACAATCTTGACGCCAGAGCTTTTCACGGCGGCGGCACGTTCCTCATTTGCATCTCGACCTACGGGGCTGGCGATGTGCCCGACAACGCCCAGGCGCTGGTCAACAGTTTAGAAACCGAGAAACCGAATCTGAGCAGCGTCACCTATGGGGTGATCGCGCTCGGCGACCGTACTTACAAAGACACGTATTGCCAGGGTGGCATACGTTTCGACAAGATGCTCGCGGAACTTGGCGCCAAGCGGGCGGGCGAGATCCTGATGCACGACGCCAGTTCGGGTACTTTGCCCGAAGAGTTGGCGGCGCAATGGGTCGTGCCCTGGGTTGCGCATTTGGCGCCTTCATCGGAGACGGCGTAAATCATGGCGACTACAGTGAAAAATCTAATGGCATCGGACACCAAGGTGCTGCAAAGCTACCTGGGCGGCAAATGGCAGGTGGGCGCAGAAGGCGGCGCAGCGCTGGTGAATCCCACAACGGGGGATGCGCTGGCGCGGGCAAGTTCGAGAGGATTGGACTTGAAGTCGGCTCTGGAGTACTCCCGCAATGTGGGAGGCGCGGAGCTGCGCCAGCTAACCTTTGGCCAGCGTGCCGAGCTGTTGGGCAAGATTGCCGATGTGCTGGCGAGCGGGCGCGACGAGTGGTTCGAGATTGCCCGCAAGAACTCCGGGAACACCAAGGCAGATGCCTCCATCGACGTTGATGGTTCGATTGGCACGCTGAAGTACTTCGCCAAGATCGCTGCGAAACTAGGCAATGCGCGCCTTCTGCGTGACGGAGCGCCGATGCGGCTGGCGCGCGACGCGAATTTCCAGGGGCTGCACGTGGGAGTGCCGCTGGATGGAGTCGCGGTCCACATCAATGCGTTCAATTTTCCGGCGTGGGGCCTGTGGGAGAAAGCCGCGGTAAGCCTGTTGGCGGGCGTTCCTGTGCTTGCCAAGCCCGCGACCTCAACCGCGTGGCTGGCGCAGGAGATGGTGAGCGCGGTGATCGAGGCTGGCATTCTTCCGCCGGGAGCGCTCTCGATTCTTTGCGGCTCGCCCAACGATCTGCTCGATCATCTGCAACTGGGCGATGTGGTTGCGTTCACCGGCTCGGCCGATACCGGCGAAAGCATTCGTCAGCACAAAGGGATTCGGCAGCAGAATGTGCGGGTGAACATTGAGGCCGATAGTCTGAATGCCGCGCTGCTCGGACCGGACGTGGCGCCGGATTCGGTGGCGTTCGGATTCTTCGTGCGCGAAGTGGTGCGCGAGATGACGATCAAAGCGGGGCAGAAGTGCACGGCCATCCGGCGGGTGCTGGTTCCCGCCGAGCGGGCCGCGGCAGTAGGGGAAGCGATCGCGGCGCTATTGCGCGCGGTCGTGGTGGGCGACCCGGCGAATCCCCTGGTAAACATGGGGCCACTGGTCAATATGACACAACGTAAGACAGTGGAAGAAGGGATTCGCAAGCTGAAGGCGCAAGCGGAATTTGCCTACTGGCCAGAAGACTTTTCACCTATGGACGCGAATCTAGAGAAGGGTGCGTTCGTTCCGCCGACACTGCTGAAAGCGCGCAGCGGTTCGGACGCGGCGATCGTGAATGAGCTGGAGGTGTTTGGCCCGGTTGCGACGGTAGTTCCGTATCGCGACAAGGAGAACGCGTTTGAGCTGGCGCGACGCGGAGGAGGATCTCTGGCAGCGTCGGTGTTCAGCAACGACACCGCTTTTTTGGCCGAAGCCGGAGTCGCGCTGGGAACGACGCACGGCCGGCTGCTGCTGGTCGATCCATCCATTGGAGACAGCCACACGGGACACGGAATTGTGCTGCCGTCGTTAATGCACGGCGGGCCGGGACGCGCGGGCGGCGGCGAAGAATTAGGTGGTCTGCATGGGCTCTGGTTCTATCATCAGCGGGTTGCCATGCAAGGATCGGCAGCAACGCTGGCTTCGCTGGCGGAGCAGTCCTGCGACCCGGCGGCGGAATAGCGTGAGCACGCGCCAAGAATGCGGCGAAGTCAGGATCGATGGCAAGCGGCTGGAGACGCTGTGGATTGAGCCGGAGCAGCCGGGCCGGGCCACGATCGTCATGCTGCATGAAGGGCTGGGCTCGATTGCGCTGTGGAAAGATTTTCCTCAGCGACTGGCATCGCAAACCAGCTGTGGCGTGCTGGTCTATTCGCGTTACGGACATGGCGGCTCCCACAAGTTGATGGAGAGCCGTCCGGTCGGGTTCATGCACCACGAAGGCGAAGTGGTGCTGCCGGAACTGCTGGACAAGCTGGGGATTCGCAAGCCGATCTTGCTGGGACACAGCGATGGCGCGTCGATCTCGATCATCTTTGCGGGGAAGTATCCCGGCGCGGTGCGGGGGTTGATTCTGGAAGCGCCGCACGTGTTTGTGGAGGACCTGACCATAGCCAGCATCGAACAGGCAAAGACGGCGTATGAGACCACCGATCTGGCGAGCCGACAGGGACATTATCACGCAAACGTGGATGCGACATTCTGGGGATGGAACGACATCTGGCTCGATCCTGATTTTCGCGCCTGGAATATCGAGGGGTATCTGCCGGCGATTCGATGCCCGATCGTCTGCATTCAGGGAGAGGACGATGAGTATGGAACCGTCGCCCAGGTGAAAGCGATCCAGGCAGCCGTGCCGGGAACCGAGATTGTGATGCTGCCGGACTGTAGGCACTCTGCGCATCGCGATCAGGCGGAGAAGACGCTGGAGCGCATGGTAGAGTTCGTCGCGGGAGTGGATAAGGCAGGGGTTAGGGGTCAGGGGATAAGGGCCAGGGTTTAGCGCAGAGCGAACCGCGAACCGCGGTCTTTTTTGGAAAGGGCAATCATGGCTGAATGGGTGCACACATTCAAGGGCGCGGTGCTGGCTTCGGAGTACGATTTTGCCAGCCACATGAATTCGCGCATGTACGTTTCGCGTTTCGATCAGGCAACCTGGTTTCTGCTGCACGCCATCGGCGTGACACCGGCGTCGATGAAGCAGAAGGACCTGCGGGTGGCGATCGTGCGCCAGAACTATCAGTTTCTGGAAGAGCTGCGGGGCGGAGAGCTGGTGGAGATCAAGAGCGGATTCCTGACGGTCGGCGAAAAGTATTTCCGCTTCATCCATCAGATGTACGACGACGAGACCGGCAAGATGGTGGCAACGTGCGACAGCGTGGCCGTGCAGGCCAGTTTGGAGTCGGGCAAGAGCGTGCCGATGACGGCGGCGCTGCAGGAGAAGGCGAAGCGGTATCTGGTGACGTCGAATGTTCCGGTGGATTCGGAAGTGGGATAGCTTAGGGCAGTTTCACCTTGGCCTATAGATCCCTGGCCGACCGAATAGTTTGCCGGCAAAACTCGCAGCAACAGATCCCTCCCCGATTTTACCGGCTGCTGAAGAGGCAGACCCCTCGCAGGCTAGAGCCGGCTCCTTGATGTCAAGAGTAAGGGCCAGTACGGAGCACCCTTCGGCAACGTCAGGGCCGGCTCTGAAGTTCGTCCCATCCAGATTAAGACGTCAGCAGAATCAACCTGTGTTGTAACGCATTCTCCCGGCAGGCTGCTACGCCAGGTCGGGCTGGCCGGTAGCAGTCACGACCGAAGCCCACTCCTCGCTGGAAAGGCGCTTGCGGTCGGTGGTCGCCATGGGGATAGGCACGTGGATGAAGACTCCGTGCTGTAGGCCGATAATGATGTCGGTCTTGCCGGCCATGGCGGCATGAACGGCGTGCCGGGCGAACGAATCGCAAAGCACGGAATCGACGGTGGAGGCAGGCACGCTGCGAATGTAGTAGCTGGGATCGAGATAGCGGATAACGATGGGAAAGCGCTGGGAGGCAAAGTGATCGCGAATTTTGTGGTGGAGGAAGAGGCCGATATCGCGATGGAGCAAGTTGCCGGAGGCATCGCGCTCTTGCGACGGCGGCAGCAAGGACTGGCCCGCTCCTTCGGCGACGACGATGACCGCGTGATGCCGCTCCAAGAGCCGGCGATGGAGGACAGCCAATAGGCCGCGCTCGCCTTCCAGCTTGAACGGCACTTCCGGCACCAGGGTGAAATTCACTTCCTGGCTGGCGATGGTTGCGCCGGCGGCGATAAAGCCGGAGTCGCGCCCCATGACCTTGACGATGCTCAGGCCGTTGTGGACGCAACGCGCCTCGACGTGCGCGGAGTCGATCACTTCCTTGGCCTTCTCGATTGCCGTGTAGTAGCCAAAGGAGCGGTTGACGTACTGCACATCGTCGTCGATGGTCTTAGGAATTCCGACGACGGAGATCGGGAGCTTGCGACGCTGAATTTCTTCGACGATGGCGTGGGCCCCGCGCTGGGTACCGTCGCCGCCGACGGTGAAGAGAATGTTGATGCCGCGTTGCTGGAGGAAGTCGACGATGATGTCGGCGCTTACCGGGCCGCGCGAGGTGCCCAGCAGAGTGCCACCGAATTGATGAATGCTGTTGACGATCTCGGCGTTCAGCCACAGCGGCGCACTGGTGGCGTCGGGCGAAAATCCGGCATAGCCATAGCGGATTCCCAGAACTGCGGGAACGCCATAGTGGTAATGCAGCTGAAGATAAACCGAACGCAGGACGTTGTTGAGGCCGGGACACAGGCCGCCACAAGTGACAATGGCAACCTTGGTCTGGGCAGGTTCGAAGAAGAGCTGCTCGCGCGGGCCTGCCCGCTCGAAGAATTGCACTGCGTCCCCCAGGCCGAGGGGGTCGTGATAATGCATCTCATCGAGAATGAAGGTGCTCTCGATGGAGCCGAACGCATCCAGCCGCAAAGGCGAGCGGACTGCGCAAGGGCCGTGATGGGAGATTTGAACCTTTTCGCTCATGAAAACCTAAACAGGCCGGACAAGAATCAACTCGCGTACCGGTGATCGAGGCCCTGCAAATCATATCGGCTGAGAGAGGGAAAACTGAACAGCCGGCAGAAAGAACCTATGACGTCCCTACGGGACTCGACTCCGTTCCCAGCTTACCCAGCACTCCACCTGCGGCTCCATGCTGGGCCAAACTGGGCCGCCTACGGCCTGGATTTTCGGCTGGTGCAGTTCACTGGCAAATTCCAGATCTGGTACCTATCATCGACTCTCAAGGATTGAGTTTCGGCTGAAGTTACCCCACGGTCGAACCCTAGACTGAGTTCTCGCACCCAGATTTCACGCACGGTATCTATTCGGTCTTGGTTCTCTTGGGGTTCATCATCTGCCAGGCTGAGTCGGGCAGGCGGCGACCGATCATGCTGAAACTGCTGGAGCCGGCCAGCATCTCGCCGCCGTCCATGTACACCATTTCGCCGTTGATGTAGCCGGCCTGATCGCTGATGAGGAACGCGCCCAGGTTGGCAATCTCCTCCAGCGTACCGAAGCGGTGCAGGGGATTGTGATCGAGGAGTGCCTTTTCCAGTTCGGGCGTGGGCAGCAAGCGGGAAAAAGCTCCTTCGGTACGGATGGCGCCGGGAGCGATGGCCACGAAGCGAATACCGCGGCCGCCCCACTCCACCGCCAGGCTGCGCATCAGGGCAACCACTCCGGCCTTGGCCACGGCGCTAGGAACGACGAAGGCCGAGCCGGTATCGGCGTAGGTGGTTGCGATGTTCAGCACCACGCCTGGGCGCTTGGTGGCGAGCCAGCGGCGACCACAGGCCAGGGTCATATTGATAGTCCCTTTGAGCACGATGCTGATGACGGCGTCGAATGCGTGGGGCGACAGCTCTTCGGTGCGGGCCAGGAAATTGCCGGCGGCATTGTTGACCAGCACGTCGAGCGGGCCCTTCGCCCAGAGTTGCTCGATGAGCGGCTCGACATCTTCGGGATAGCGCACATCGCAGGGGAAGCCTTCAATGGTTCCACCGGTGGAGGCGGAAAGTTCTTGCGCAGTTTTTTGCACGACTTCGGCGCGTCGGCCGCAGATGAAGACGATGGCGCCGAGTTGCAGAAAGCGCTCGGCCATGGCGCGGCCAATACCCGTGCCGCCTCCGGTGATGAGAATGCGTTTGCCCTTGAGGAGATCGTCAGTGAACATGGCGCCCTTTCGGAAGGGATAAGCTATCACGCATGCGCCGGTAATGTCAGTGAGAGGCCGCAGGCCGCTATTCGTTCGCTATTCCACTCTTAGCTCTTAGTCGGTAGCGCATAGCTAGAAGAGAAGGTGTCACAACTGGTATCGCTGCTTTGCGGCGGGTGCGCGGCTAGCACGAGCGTCCCGGCGAAGCGAGAGACGAACTGTAAAACGCGAGGCACCAAAGACGGGAGGCGAAAAGCGGCGCAGCGAACGGCACTGCTCGGGGAAGGCATAAAGAGTCGCCTCGACCCGAATAAACCAAAGTTCTCTGAGACACAACGAGAGAGCCGTGTAGACCCCCTCGTGCCGTTGCTAGCCCCTGGTCTACAGTTGCGGCGGAGTTGCCGTTGAACTGCCTTGAGGAGAAGTTTCCGCGTTGGGAGGCGGAGTTGTTCCGGTGGTTGGCGATCCGGTGGGCGTGTTGGGCGCGGCAGTGGGCGTGTTGGGCGCGGCACTCGGGACGGTCGGCGCAGCATTGGGCGTCCTAGGTGCGGTAGTCGGCGTGTGGGGGGCCACACTTGGCATTGTCCCGGGCTGAGTTGCGCCTGGCGTATTTGTACCGTTAGGATTTGCCGAAGCGCCCGGCATGGCGGATCCGGGAGTCGTGGTCTGCGGCCTCGTGCCCGGCGTCTGGCTCTGGGTTCCCATCGTGCTTTGGCCGCCAGTCGTCCCGGTGCTGCCTCCGGCATGTCCGGCCCCTGACTGTGCGACCGCCCAAGCGCCGCACAGCAAAATCGTACCTGTCAAAACCAATATTTTCTGCTTCATATTCTGGCACCCTCCATGGTCCCAATTGCTCACACTCCATGTCGGATGGAGAACAGATAAGCAGGGATGCCCCAGCAATCGGCGAAATCGAGAGCCCTCTGCTCCTCGGGGCAAACCGTCACCAACCGTGACCGCGCCTTCCGTGAATAGCGCCATTTACAATTGTATGCTTCCCTTGAGGTCATTATGTCCTTCGTTCGATTCCTTATGCTGTTATCGCTGGTCATCTGGATTGGCGGCCTGATTTTTTTCGCCTTCGTCCTCGCACCCACGGTGTTCAACCCAAGCGTTCTTCCCACGCGCCAGTTGGCGGGCAACGTGGTCAGCCGCAGTCTCGGCATTCTGCACTGGATGGCGATTTCCTGTGGAGTGATCTTCGCCGCCACTTCAATGATTGATTCGCGCGTCGTTAACGGAGCGGCCGAGCCTTTCGCTGCGCGCAACCTGCTGGTCTACCTGATGATCGTTCTGACGCTTATCGGCATGTTTGCCATCGCGTCGAAAATGCAGGCGCTGAAGCAGCAAATGGGACTTATCGATGAGGTGCCACACGACGATGCGCGCCGGGTCGAATTCAATCGCCTGCACGTGTGGTCCACGCGAATTGAGGGAACAGTGCTGGTCCTGGGCTTGGCATTGCTGTTTGTTACCGCGAGACGATTATCATAAAGAAGCAGTCAGCTCTCGGCCATCAGCCATCAGCTAAGATCGGTACGATGTGCATTCGCCTTGGGCGCCGGCACTTTACATATTCGCTATACGGTCATTCTTTCGTTTCAACCTCGGCGTGATTGCGCCATCATCCAAAGGAGCAGCCTTCGCCAAAGCTCAAGCTGAGAGCTGATGGCTGACGGCTGAAAGCTAAGTCATGAAAACCGGAATCATAGGCCTGCCACAGGTAGGCAAGACCTCGTTGTTCGTGATGTTGACCAAGCAACAGGTGGCGCAGCGCAGCGGCAATCCGCGCGAGGCGCATCTCGGCGTCACCAAAGTTCCAGATGACCGGCTGGACCGTCTGGCCGCGCTCTGCAACCCGAAGAAGCTGGTCCATGCCAGCGTGGAATATGCCGATGTGGCTGCGCTGAGCAAAGAAGCGCTGAACGAGACTGCATTCGCTGCCAACCTGCGCAACGTGGATGCGCTGGCGCACGTGGTCCGCGCCTTCGAAGACGACTCCATTGCTCACGTCGGAGCCATTGATCCGTTGCGCGACATCAAGAACATCGACTTCGACCTACTCGTCAACGATCTGGGACAAGTGGAGAAACGGCTGGAGCGCGTGGAGAAGGACCTGAAGAAGATGAAGTTGGCGGAGAGTGAGCGCGAGTTCGAACTATTAAAACGCGCCAAGATCCACCTGGAGACCGAGCGTCCACTGCGCGAGATGGAGATGACGCCGGAAGACAAGAAGCGCATTCGCGGCTTCATGTTTCTCAGCGAGAAACCGATGCTCTACGTGCTGAACATCGGCGAAAGTGCGACGCTGGGCAAGGACCAGGAGGAAGCGGTGGCGAAGTACGGTATTGGCGGAGTTTCGTCGCGGCCCAACACCGCGGCACTCGCGGTTTGTGCCAAGGTTGAAGCGGAGCTGGCGGAGATGAATGACGAAGACGCCGCGGAATTTCTCTCCAGCTATGGGCTGACCGAGAGCGGCCTGGTGCGACTTATCCGCAAATCGTACGAGTTGTTGGGGCTGATTTCATTCTTCACCGTGGGCGAAGATGAGTGCCGCGCCTGGACCGTGGAGCGCGGATCGAAAGCCGTCAATGCGGCAGGAGCGATCCACACCGATCTGGAACATCACTTCATTCGCGCCGAAACCATCCACTGGGACCAGTTGCTGGACGCCGGCTCCGAGGCTGAAGCGCGCAATCGCGGCACGTTGCGACTGGAAGGCAAGGAGTACATCGTGAAAGACGGTGATGTGATGCATATCAGGCATAGTGGCTAGGGGTTAGTTTCGAGTTTCATGTTTCGAGTAGACTCGCACTAAGGAGCAGTGGGCCGTACTACTGCTGTGTCCCCTCGTGTTACGTTCATGAATTCGATGATCCCGATGGTGTCGCCCAACTTGAAACTTGAAACTCGAAACTCGAAACTGCTCTCGCTGACCACTGGCAACCGGCCACTGACAACTGCTCTTCCATGAACCCCATCCTGCTCAGCATTGTGCTTGGCCTGACCGCGTCGGCGGCCAACGTCTTTGGCGGCGCGGTGATTGTGCAGAGGCACTGGGAGCGCAATTACCTGCGTTATTTCGTCGCGCTGGGCGCGGGCTTCATGCTGGCGACCGCGCTGGTGGAGATGGTCCCGGAGAGCCTGGCTCTATCGGGTCGCAAGGGTGCGCTGCTATTGCTGGGCGGATACCTGCTGGTGCACTTCTTCGAGCACACCATCACGCCGCATTTTCATTACGGCGAGGAAACGCACTCCGACGAGTATCTGCATTCGCACCGGCGCATGTCGATTCTCTTCGGATTGATGATTCACACCTTCTTCGACGGCATCGCCATCACCGCCGGCTTTCTCATTTCGCACTGGCTGGGCTGGATCATTTTCCTCGCCATCTTCCTCCACAAAATACCTGAGGGCTTTACGATAACTTCGGTGATGCTGGCCAGCGGCCTGAGCAAAACCCGGTCGTGGTTTGCTTCCGTGTTGTTGGCGCTGTCGACGATGGCCGGTGTGCTCACCATGGTGATCGGCAAACACGCGGTGAGCTATGGCTTGCCAGTGGCCGCTGGGGTGACGATTTATGTCGCGGCGTCGGACCTGATCCCCGAAGTGAATCGCGAGCCGGGAGTGAAGATGGCGCTGGTGGTCTTTATCGGCGTGGCCTCAATGTTTGTGCTCGACCTGCTGGTGCACATGCACTGACGGAAGTGCGGGCTGCGATACCATAGGCGACATGTTCTGCCGGAAGATATTTTCTGCATTGTTGGTAATCGTAGTTTCTCTGCTGCCGGGGAGCGCGTGCGCCAAGCGTCGGTCTAATTCCGCGGACGACACTCCGGGCAGCTTCGACTATTACCTGCTCACGCTCTCCTGGGCGCCGGAGTTTTGCGCCACGCACGGCGGCAACGCCTCATCCAGCGAGTGCGATGTCCAGCGGCACTTTGGATTGGTGGTGCACGGACTGTGGCCGGAGAACAACGACGGTTCTTATCCGCAGTACTGCGCCCCGGCGCAGCCTGTCGCGCAGGCGACGGTGCAGCACATGTTGCCGATCATGCCCGCTAGCGGATTGATTCAGCATGAGTGGGCGACGCACGGAACTTGCAGCGGCCTGGATACGCAGACTTATTTTGGCGACGTCGAGAAGGCGTTTCGCCAAGTACAAATCCCGTCGGAGTATCGCGCGCCGGCGCAGCCGATTAGCGTGAGTCCGGCGGACATCGAGCAGAAGTTTGCCGAGGCCAATCACGCACCGCGCAGTGCGTTTCGCGTTTCGTGCAGCAACGCGGAATTCGTCGCAGTGGAGGTTTGCCTGACCAAGGACCTGCAGTATCGTCAGTGCGGCCCAGGTTTGCGCGACTGCCGTGCGGCACAAGTGACAGTGCGACCGACACCGTAGGCAATCACAATTTTCTCTCACAGCGAACCGCAGATCCCTCGGCTCCGCTCGGGATGACAAATCAGAATGTGGAACGCGCTTCGGCGCACCCTTACGGGCAGGCCCAGGGCAGGTTCCAAAGGTGCGCCCCTTCGAACCAGAAACAAGGGCGAAAAGCGAACAGCGAACAGCGGTCCTTCACACCTGACTCAGGCGCACCTCAGAGGAATTGCGCTTGGTTAGGGAGATGGGCGTGATGGGCAATCGCAACTCGACTTCGAGCCCGTGGGGCACCACGTTCTTTGCCGACACCGTGCCGCCATGGACAGCCACGGCGTTGCGAACGATGGCCAATCCTAAGCCCATGCCGCCGGTAGTGGTCCCGCGAGAATCGTCGACGCGATAGAAAGGCTTGAAGAGCAGCGGGAGAGCATTTTCAGGAACGCCGGGCCCGTTGTCGCGAACCGACACGACGGCCGTGTCGCCGACCTTGCCGGCGCGGACTTCGATCTTGCCTTCCTGGCCAGAATAAAAAATCGCGTTGCGGACGACGTTTTCGACCGCGCTGCGCAAAAGGCCATCGTCCCCGTTCAGCCTAATGTCGCCGCTGTCCTGATAGGCAATGGTGGCGCCGGTGGCGGCGGCTTCGAAGTGGGCATCGTGCAAGACGTCGTCCATCACTTCGTTAAGCGAGAGCGGTTCGAACTTCGGCTTCTGTTGTCCGCTCTCCAGCCGGGCAACGATCAGAATGCGCTCCAACATGGAATCGAGCTGGATGCTGTCTTGCTCGATGCGGTCGAGCATTTCGGCACGCTCGTCGTCGTCGGCGGTGCGGGCCAACGTCAACGCCAGCCGGATGCGCGCGATGGGCGAGCGCAATTCGTGCGAGACGCCGCTTAGCAAATTGCGTTCGCTCTGGATCTGATTGCGCAGTTCGCCGGCCATGGTGTCGAAATCGCGCACCAGGTCGGCAATCTCGTCGCTACGGTTGCCCAGGTTCTTGCCGGCGCGGATGTCGAGATTGCCGCGAGCAAGTTCGTGGGTGGCATCGCGCAGACGCTCGATGGGCTTAGTCAGATAATGCGCGATCAGCAGGCAAATGATGGCCGAGAAAAAAGTACCGAGCTTTAAGGTCCAGAGGAGGTCGCCGGGAATGCGCTCCGACAAAGGCGGCGGCGTGAGCTCGGCGACCAACAAATATTGCCCGCGCCCGGTGGTAGCCCGCGCTGCCAAGACATTGGCCTCATAAGAGTGGTACAGACCTTCCTTCCGTTCGGCGGACGCCGCGCCGCGCAGGATGCGATCGGGAAGTGGACGTCCGGAAAGCTCGCTTCCGCCCGGGTCCAGCAGCCAGAAGCGCGAGCGATTCGCCAGCGAAAGACTGTCGAGCAATTGCGTCAGCCCGGGCTGGCCCTGCCCTTCGTATCGTCGGGCCGCGAGATCGGCCAGCACCGGCATTTCACGGCGCTCAGGCTGGATCCACCAAGGATGCTCGGCTGAGATGCGATAGTGGACGCGCAAATACAGTGCGCCTAGCAATATGGCCTGCGCTGCCCAGAAGGGAAGAAAAATTTTCCAGAACAGGCGGCGGCTCATACCCGGCTCTTCTCGGGAGCTTCGGCGGCGAGAAAGTATCCGATGCCACGAATCGGGCGAATCAATTCGTCGGTACCCGGACAGGCTCCCAACTTCTTGCGCAAGCGGCTGACGTGAACGTCGACGCTGCGATCGAAGGTGTTGAGCGGACGACCGAGCGCGACTTCGGCAATCTGTTCGCGCGTGACCACGCTGCCGGCGTTGCGCAGCAGCAGCTCCAGGACATTGAATTCCACTGAGGTGAGGTCCACGGGAAGATTGCTGCAGGTAACGGTGCGGGTGGCGAGCGACATGCTGATGTCGCCGACGTCGAGCACTTCATCGTGCTCATTGCGAGCCGCGGCCGGAGCCGCTTCGCGGGTGCGGCGAAAGATGGCGCGAACTCTGGCCACCAGCTCACGCGGATCGAAAGGCTTGGCCAGGTAATCGTCGGCGCCGATCTCGAGACCGAGGATGCGATCGACCGCTTCGCCGCGAGCGGTGAGCAAAAGAACGGGAACCGACGATTGCTGGCGCAGTGCCTTTAATAACTCGAACCCGGTGCCCCCGGGCAGCATCACATCGAGGATAATAAGTTCGTGCTCGCCGGAAAGCGCAGCCGTCAGTCCCGAAGCATGGTCGTAAGCGGCGTCGACGCGAAAGCCTTCGCCTTCGAGGAAGCGTTTGAGCAGAGTGACCAGGCCGCGGTCGTCGTCGACAATGAGCAGACGATTCACCGCATTCATTTTGCCTTTTCCGGGGCGCGCCGGCGGTGAAGAATTGTTTCGAGATGTGTTGTTACTCTTCACACTTCTTAACCTTCCTTCACCCAGTCTTAACTGCTGTGGCCGCTTACATTCAGTCTAATAGTGATTTAATAGTATGGATGTAATACTACTGCAACCGGTGCGCCAAGTTGCAGTTACGCGACGCGGGACGAGTGGCGGCAACACTTTTACGCTACCGCCGTCGTTATTGCCGGCGAGGAGGAGTTCGTGAAGACAGGGGCACTGCTGTACTCGCGCAAGACAAGCCTGCTTGGGGGGCTGGGGGTGATGCTGGCGATTTGCGCGATGCTGGCCGACTGCGGTTCGCAACCGGCAAAGAACGCGAAGGCCAGCGCTCCGCCACCGGCAATTCCGGTGGGAGTGGCTACGGTAAAACAGGGCGATTACAACGTTTATCTGACAGGACTAGGTTCGGTAGAGGCATTTAATACGGTTTCATTGAAGACCCGCATTGATGGTCAGATCATGCAAGTGAATTTTCAGGAGGGCCAGGACGTCAAGGCCGGCGCTCTGCTCATCCTGATCGACCCGCGCCCCTATGAAGTGGCGTTACAGCAAGCTCAAGCCAACCTGCAAAAAGACGAGGCCCAGTTAACCAACGCCAAAGCCCAGTACGAGCGCAATAAGGTGCTCTACGAACAGGGCGTGATTGCCAAGCAGGACCTGGATACGCTGGAAGCTTCTTTTGGGACCTACGAAGGTACCATCGCCGGCGACAAAGTTGCTATCGACAATGCCAAGTTGAATCTGGTGTACTGTCACATCACTTCTCCGGTCAATGGCCGCGTCGGTTTGCGGCAGGTCGACCCTGGCAACTACGTTACCGCGGCCAGCGGGACGGCCATGCTGGTGATTACCCAACTGCATCCTATCGCCATCGTGTTTACGCTTCCCGAAGATCAGTTGCAGGAAGTAGCGCAGCACATGAAGCAAGGCACGCTGGAAGTCGATGCCTACAGCCGCGACGATCAGACGAAGCTGGCCACGGGCAAGCTGCTCACCATCGATAATCAGATTGACCAGACCACGGGAACGGCCAAGTTGAAGGCGATTTTCGACAATGCCGACAATGCCTTGTGGCCGAACCAGTTTGTCAACTGCCACCTGCTGCTGCAAACTTTGAAGGATGCGATCACGGCGCCGGCGAGTGCGATTCAGCGCGGTCCTGACGGCTCGTTCGCCTACTTAGTTGACGCTAACAACACTGTGCAAATGCGGCCGGTCCAGCTCACTTTGACCCAAGGCAGTACGGTGGTCATCAAGTCCGGCTTGCAAGGCGGCGAGCGGGTTGTGACCGATGGGCAGGAGAAGCTGCAGGCCGGCAGCCGAGTGGCGCCGCAATCTCCCGCCCGGCAAAGGCAACAGTCCAGCGATACCATCGGCGGACAACCATGAGTATTTCGCGGCCGTTCATTCTGCGGCCCATCGCGACCTCGTTGTTGATGGTGGGCCTGTTGCTGGTGGGCATCGTGGCCTACCAGCAGTTGCCTATCTCGGCTTTGCCGCAGGTCGATTATCCGACGATCCAGATCGTGACCTTCTATCCGGGCGCCAGCCCCGACGTGACGGCATCGTCGATCACCGCGCCGTTGGAACGTCAGTTTGGCGAGCTTCCCGGCCTGGGCCAGATGACATCGAGCAGCTCGTTCGGCGCTTCGGTCATCACCTTGCAGTTCGACCTGGAAGAGAACATTGACGTGGCCGAGCAGGAGGTACAGGCTGCGATCAATTCCGCGCAGACCTATCTTCCCGCCGATCTGCCGACACCGCCGATCTACAGCAAGGTGAACCCCGCCGACGCTCCGATTCTGACTTTGGCGATGACGTCGGACAGTATGCCGCTGCCGCAGGTTGAGGACCTGGCGGACACGACCTTCGCGCAGAAGATTTCGCAGTTGCCCGGCGTAGGGCTGGTGAGTATCAGCGGCGGGCAAAAGCCGGCGGTGCGCATCATGGCGAATCCCGTGGCGCTGGCTTCGTACGGTATGAGCCTGGAGCAGTTGCGGACGGTGATCGGCCAGGTCAACGTTGATCAGGCCAAAGGCCAGCTGCAAGATAATCGGCAAGCCTTCACCATTGGCGCCGACGATCAATTGCTGACCACCCAGGGCTACGCCGACACCATCGTCGCCTACAAGAACGGCAATCCGGTGCGGCTCTCCGATGTCGCGACGGTGGCGATTGGCGCGGAGAACGTCAATCAGGCGGCGTGGATGAATACCACACCGGCGGTGATTCTCAATATCCAGCGCCAGCCCGGGGCCAACATCATCAAGGTGGTGGACAGCATCAAGCTACGGCTGAAGCAGCTGCAGGCGAACCTGCCTGCCTCAGTGAAAGTCACGGTGCTGACCGACCGCACCAATACCATCCGCGCCAGCGTCAAGGATGTGCAGTTCGAAATGATGCTTACCGTCGCGTTGGTGGTGATGGTCATCTTCCTGTTCCTGCGCACGCTGTCGGCGACGGTCATCCCCAGCATCGCCGTGCCGCTTTCTATCGTGGGTACGTTTGGCGTGATGTATCTGCTGAACTACTCGCTCGACAATCTTTCGTTGATGGCGTTGACCATCTCGACCGGCTTCGTGGTGGACGACGCCATCGTGATGATCGAGAACATCGATCGTTACATCGAGGAAGGCCACAACCCGCTGGAGGCCGCGCTGCTGGGCTCCGGCCAGATCGGTTTCACCATCGTGTCGTTGACGGTGTCGCTGATTGCCGTGCTGATTCCGCTGCTCTTCATGGGCGACATTGTAGGACGGTTGTTCCGCGAATTCGCCGTGACCCTGAGCGTGACCATCCTGCTGTCGGCGATTATTTCGCTGACCCTGACGCCGATGATGTGCTCGCTGCTGTTGCGGCATAGAGACCAATCCAAGCGCGGCAAGCTCTATGACTGGTCAGAACGGGCCTTCAACAATACGATCGCGTTCTACGGACGGACCGTGAAGTTCGTTCTCAATCATCAGACCGTGACTTTGCTGGTGACGATTGGCACGCTGGTGGCGACCATCTACCTCTACATCGTCGTTCCCAAAGGCTTCTTCCCGGTGCAAGATACCGGCGTAATTCTGGGCATATCGGATGCGCCCGAGAGCATTTCGTTCGCCGCCATGGCGGAACGGCAACAGGCACTGGCAGCGGCGATCTTGAAGGACAAGGATGTGGAGAGCCTGTCATCGTTCATCGGCGTCGACGGGACCAATACCACGCCCAACAGCGGGCGCATCCAGATCAACCTGAAGTCGCGCGACGACCGCAACGACGATGTGACCGCCATCATGAAACGCCTGCAAGGAGAAATCGCCGGGGTCGAGGGCATCACGCTTTACATGCAGCCGGTGCAGGACCTGACGGTGGAAGACCGCGTCAGCCGCACCCAGTATCAATTCAGCCTGGAAGACGCCGATCCCAAGGAATTGGCGAGTTGGACCGCGAAGATGGTGGCAAAACTGAAGACTTTGCCGGAGCTGCGCGACGTGGCCACGGACCAGCAGAACCAGGCGGCGCAGGCCAATCTCGTCATCGATCGCGATACCGCATCCCGCCTGGGAGTTACCGCCAGCGCCATCGACAACACGCTCTATGACGCCTTCGGTCAGCGGCTGGTGTCGATTATGTTTACCCAGCTGAATCAGTACCACGTGGTGCTGGAAGTTGACCCGACCTTCCGTGCCGATCCCGATTCGCTGAAGAGCATCTATGTGCCGAGCGGAAGCGCACAAAGCCCCGCCGCCACCGCCGCTAATGCCCCCAGCGCCAATGGCATCAGCGCCAACGTTTTAAGCGCAAACGCCGGCCAAGTGCCGCTCAGCGCCATCGCGCATTTCGAAACCAGCACCGGCCCGCTGACCATCAACCATCAGGGGCAGTTCCCGTCGGTGACCATCTCCTTCAACCTGGGCGGTACCGCGTCCTTGGGCGAAGCGGTGAAAGCGATTCAGAAGGCCAGCTCCGACATCGGGCTGCCCCCCAGTATCCAGGCAACCTTCCAAGGAACGGCCCGGGCTTTTCAAGCTTCGCTGGCCAATGAAGGCTGGTTGATTCTGGCGGCCATCGTTACCGTGTACATCGTGCTCGGCGTGCTGTACGAGAGCTACATCCACCCGATTACGATTTTGTCGACGTTGCCGTCGGCCGGGGTGGGAGCCATTCTCGCGCTCACGCTCTTCCACATGGACCTCAGCGTGATGGCGTTGATCGGCATCATTTTGCTGATCGGCATCGTGAAGAAGAACGCCATCATGATGATTGACTTCGCGCTGGAGGCAGAGCGCAAAGAGGGCAAGACGCCGCTGGACGCGATCTATGAAGCCTGCTTGCTGCGCTTCCGCCCCATCATGATGACGACCTTTGCGGCGTTGTTCGGAGCCGTGCCACTGGCCCTCGGATCGGGAACCGGTTCCGAGTTGCGGCGTCCTCTCGGCATAACCATCATCGGCGGCCTGCTGTTCAGCCAGCTGCTGACTTTGTACACGACCCCGGTGGTGTATCTGTGGTTTGACCGGCTGGCGGCGGCGCTGCGCCATCTGCATGCGCCCAAGCCCGCGGAGGCGGTAGGGGATTAGGCATGAACGTCTCCGCACCCGCGATCGAGAGGCCGGTAGCCACCACGCTGCTGACCATCGCCCTGCTTCTGGCCGGGGCATTGGCTTACACGCAGTTGCCGGTTTCCCCGTTGCCGCAGGTGGATTTCCCGGTGATCGGCGTGTCGGCTTCGCTGCCGGGCGCCAGTCCGGAGACCATGGCTTCTGCCGTGGCCACTCCGCTGGAGCGGCAGTTCGGCCGCATTGCCGGCATCAACCAGATGACGTCGGTGAGCCAGCTTGGTTCCACCGGCATCACCATGCAGTTCGACCTGGACCGCAACATCGATGCGGCCGCGCGTGACGTGCAAGCGGCCATTAATGCGGCCCGCAACTATCTGCCGCCGAATCTGCCGTCCAACCCTATTTACCGTAAGGTCAATCCCGCCGACGCGCCCATCCTGATCCTGGCCCTCACCTCCAATGCCCTGACCCAGGACCAGATGTATGACGCTGCCGATTCGATCATGGGACAGAAGCTGGCCCAGATCGAAGGCGTCGGCCAGGTCTTTGTCGGCGGTTCTTCCCAGCCCGCGGTCCGCATTGAAGCCAATCCATCCGCCTTGAACAACATGGGTCTCGGACTAGAGACGGTGCGCACGGCCGTGGCCGCCGAGAATGCGAACCAGGCCAAGGGATCGCTACAGGATGGCGGCAAGAGTTGGATGGTAACGGCCAATGACCAGCTCAAGAAAGCGAAAGACTATCGTCCAATAATTGTTGCCTATAAAAATGGCAATCCGGTGCGCCTGAGCGACGTTGCCGACGTGCAGGATTCTTACTCCAACATCAATAACATGGGCAGCTTCGACGGCAAGCCCAGCGTTCTGGTGGTGGTGTTCCGGCAACCGGGCGCCAACATTATCGCCACCGTGGACCGGGTCATCGCGGCCCTGCCGTTCCTCAAGGCTTCGCTGCCGCAGGCCATCGACATGGTGGTCGGTCTGGATCGGACCACGACGGTGCGCGCTTCGGTGGCCGATGTCCAGCGCACCTTGCTCATCTCGGTTGTCCTGGTGGTGCTGGTAGTTTTCATTTTTCTGCGGGAGGTGCGCGCCACTCTGATCCCCAGCGTGGCTGTGCCGCTGGCCATTGTGGGCACCTTCGGCATCATGTACCTGTTCAGCTATTCGCTGGACAACCTGTCGCTGATGGCGCTCACCATCTCCACCGGTTTTGTGGTGGACGATGCCATCGTGGTACTGGAAAACGTGATGCGCCACATCGAAGAGGGTATGAAGCCGTATCCGGCCGCGCTCTTGGGAGCCCGCGAAATCGGCTTCACCGTGGTCTCTATGAGCACTTCGTTGATGGCCGTCTTCATTCCGATTTTGCTGATGGGGGGCCTGATTGGACGGCTCTTCCACGAATTCGCCGTGACCTTAAGCGCGGCCATCGCGGTCTCGATGGTGGTCTCGCTCACCACCACTCCCATGTTGTGCGCGCGCTTCCTGAAGGCCCACGATCCCGGCAGTCATGGCGCGTTGTATCGCACCAGTGAACGCGGGTTCTATTGGCTGAGCCGCGGATACAAAGGATCGCTGGGATGGGTGCTGCGTCATCGGCGCCTGATCTTTGCCTTGGCCATCATCATGGTTTTCGTGAACGTGGCTTTGTACATCATCGTGCCCAAAGGGTTCTTTCCCCAGCAAGATACCGGGCGTCTTTCCGGAACGATCATGGGCGACCAGGATGTATCGTTCCCGGCGATGAACGCCAAGACCAACGAATTCATCCGCATCGTGAGGAAAGATCCGGCGGTCCAGGACGTGCTGGCTTTTGTCGGCGGCAATACGGCGCAGAACCAGGGACGGATGTATGTGACCCTGAAGCCGCTGGCGGAGCGCAAGGTCACCGCCGACCAGGTGATCGCCCGTCTGCGTCCCAAGATTTCTCACGTGCCCGGAGCGACGCTGTATTTCCAGGCGGTGCAGGATTTGCAGATCGGCGGCCGCATGGCCAATGCGCAGTATCAGTACACGTTGTCGGGCGAAAATCTGGACGAACTTTACGAGTGGGCGCCCCAGTTGCTACAGAAGCTGCGAACGTTTCCGCAACTGAAGGACGTCAATAGCGATCAGCAGGTGCACGGGCTGGAAGCCAATGTCGTCATCGATCGCGACACTGCATCCCGGCTGGGAATCACCGCCGCGCAAATCGATGCCGTTCTCTACGATGCTTTCGGGCAGGAGCAAATCTCGACCATCTATCAGACCCTGAACCAGTATCACGTGGTGATGGAGGTCGATCCCAAGTATCAGATGACTCCCGATGCATTGAAGAGCGTGTACGTGATCACCAGCACGGGAGCGCAGGTTCCGTTGTCAGCCTTCGCCCACTTTGCGCCTGCCAATACTGCGCTCGCCGTCAACCATCAGGGACAATTCCCGGCGGTCACGCTCTCCTTCAATCTCGCCCCCGGCGGCGATCTGGGAACGGCCACGCGCATCATCAGCCAGACCGAGATGGAAATGCGCATGCCGGCCACCATCCACGGCAGCTTCCAAGGCACGGCGGCGGCATTCCAGGACTCGCTTTCGTCGGAGCCGATCCTGATTCTGGCGGCGCTGGTTGCCGTGTATATTGTGCTGGGGATTTTGTACGAAAGCTATATTCATCCCATCACGATTCTTTCCACGCTGCCCTCGGCCGGCACCGGCGCTTTGCTGGCGCTGCTGCTGTTCCACCTGCAGCTCGACGTGATTGGTTTAATTGGCATTATTCTTCTGATCGGCATTGTGAAGAAGAATGCCATCATGATGATCGACTTTGCGCTGGAGGTGGAGCGCACGGGAAAATCCGCGGAAGAATCGATTTACGAAGCCGCCCTGGTTCGTTTCCGTCCCATCATGATGACCACCGCGGCCGCCATGCTGGGCGCACTGCCGCTGGCGCTGGGGCGCGGCGTCGGCTCAGAAATTCGGCGCCCGCTCGGCATCGCCATCGTCGGCGGACTCATCGTCAGCCAGATGTTGACCCTCTACACCACGCCCGTGGTTTATCTCTACATGGATGCCTTCAAGGATTGGGTGCTGGAGCATCTGCCGTGGCGCACCCAGAGCGCGAAGCAGCAAGACGTGCCGGTCTTCGCCGACTGACCGCGGCTGATTCCTGGCAGTACGTCCGTGCGTTCCTGCGATAACTATTATTTCGTTGTCCGCGGAGGATTAGCGCTTTACGTAGTTGGTTGCTCGGTGGGAGACTAAGCAAACAGGAGGTTCAATGCGGTATTGGATTTCGTATGACCTCGGGCTACGAGGGAACTATGATCAGCTTTACGCGTGGTTTGACAAGTACAACGCGCGAGAGTGTGGTGATAGCGTGGCAACATTCCTATCGGAGAAGACCCGGGAGCAACTGGCAAAAGAGCTTTCACAGATCGTCGATCCTGATAAGAACCCTAGAATCTACATCATTACGATGAAGCAAGGCGGTAAATTCATCTACGGCAGACGAAAGCCTGCTCCGTGGACCGGCTACGCACAGGTGTTGGACAGCGGAGAAGAAAGGGATGAATGACATCTGTGTTGATACAGGTTTCCTTCTGGGTCTTTACGTTGAATCTGATCAATACCATGAGCAGGCGCAGCGCTGTTTTTCCGAATACTTTCAGTCGGGACGGAGTCGCTTAGTTATTCCGTGGCCAATATTGTATGAAACGGTATCCACGAGGTTCGTGAAGAACAGGCCGGCGATGAACCTGATGCAAAATGACTGGAAGCGCTTCTTGCGGCTAGGGCGCCTCATAATGCTGTCGGACATGCCGTTCAGGGACGGCCTCATAGACGAGTGTTTCGACGAGTTGAATAAGCCAAGCGTTCATGCCCGCAACTTAAGTTTGGTGGATCGAGTGATCCGAAGAGCGCTGTCCGATGTGAATGTGCGCATAGATGCTTTGATTACTTTCAATCCTGCTGACTTTGCCGATGTGTGCAAAAGGCACAACCGGCACCTTCTTCTCTAAGAGTAGACGATCGAATTTGAGAGTTGCTCGTTGAGTTCCTCCCGCACTGCCGTACTGTCTGTTTCATTAGCTTGCGTTCCGCCAATCGCAACCCTACCTCTTCTGAAAAGTGACGAAATGGCCGGTCTTGTCCAGGTCGAGGCGAATGTTGCACTGGCCTGGAGTAACGTGCTCGAAGGCAACGCTGAACTCCAGCTCAGGACTTGGTAGCTCGCCCGACTCCATCGGCACTCGCACCAGGTCCTGCTGCTCGTCGTAGGCGCCGCTCATATCGGTGCTCTTGGAGACGATCAGGGTCCATTGCTTCGCCGCCGGTATGACGAACATGGTGTAGGCGCCGATCGGCAGGTTTCTTGCGCCCACCTGGATGGGCGTGTTGGTGAACAAGGTCAGGGGCTTGCCGCCCGGCGCCCAAACTTTGCCGAACGGGACTTGCCCGGGGACAGGCTTCTTCGGGTTGAGGACAACGCGTTGATACTCTACCGCGAGCTGTTTCTCGTCGTCGAAATTGCAGGTTGCGGTCGCGCTTGAAGTTGTGCCCTGGGCAAACGTCAGGGGGGCAAGGAAGAGTGTAACAAGGATGACGAAGTAAGAAACGAACCGACGCATCGCCGGACCTCCGCGCGAAACAGTGTAAACCATGGTTGTTCCCAAAGCTGTGATCTTAACGGCCAAGTCCAACCTGACCATGCTTCCTGTGAAACCTATCCGGAAGGGCCTGCAACTTCCGTGGGACGACGACCCTGATACCATGCTGGGTGACCGATGAAACTGCTATGGCTTTTCCGGCATCTCTCAGAGAGTCGCCCTCGGCTTTAAGCGCAATCCTTATAATTGAATAGCAACCACCGACCGAGCGGCAGAGTCTGGACCGGATCGTAGCGGCCAATGACGCAGGGGCAGAAAAGTTTTACCAGTGCGTGGCAGGAGCGCATGTCAGCGATGCGCAATCTCCCGCCTGTGCTCAAATTCGTTTGGGATTCCGGCCCGGTCGTGGTCGCGCTCGGCTTTGCTTTTCGCCTGCTGGCCGCGTTGCAGCCGGTCGCCCTGCTTTACGTCAGCAAGCTGATCATCGATGCCATCGTAGCCATCCTCTCCAAGCACCAGCCGATCCCGCATCGTCTGTGGTGGCTGGTGGCCGCCGAATTCGCTATTGCCGTACTGGGCAACATCCTCACCCGCATCATTGACTATCTGGATTCACTGCTGGCTGACAAATACATGCGCTACGTCAGCATCCAGGTCATGAGGCACGCGGCCGAACTCGACCTCATCGCCTACGAAGATCCAGTCTTCTACGATCGCCTGGAGCGTGCCCGGGTGCAGGCCACTGATCGCCTGGCCATGATCCAGATGCTGGGCCGGCTAGTACAGCAAGTCATCACCACCATTACGCTCTCGGTCTCCATCGTTTATTTTTCGCCGTGGCTGCTGCTGCTGTTGATCGCAGGCGTGCTGCCGGCGTTCGTGGGCGAGAGCCATTTCGCCTTCCTCGGCTATGCCAAGAATTTCCGCCAGACGCCGGTGCGCCGCCAGCTTGACTACTTGCGCGTTCTCGGCGGCAGCAAGGAAGCGGCCAAGGAACTAAAGCTCTTCGGACTCAGCAAATTTCTCACCGATCGCTTCACCCGGCTGTCCGACGAGGTTTACGAAGAGAACGTTGCGCTTTCCAAACGCAAGCTGATCGCGGGCGGCTTTCTGTCGATCATCGGCTCGCTGGGCTATTACTCGGCTTACGTTTACGTCATCTGGCGGACGGTGATGGGCGCGCTCAGCATTGGCTCGCTGTATTTCTTGGCGGGGGCGATTCTGCAAGCCAGCGCCAATATCCAGCAAATCTTCTCCACGCTTTCCGGGGTTGCCGATCAGGCACTGTTCCTGACCGACCTGCTGGCGTTTTTCGAGATGCAGCCCACCATCCGCTCCAAGCCAAATGCGCTCCCGGCGCCGCGGCCCATCCAGCGCGGATTCGAATTCCGCAACGTCTCGTTCGCTTATCCCGGCAGCGAGCGGCGAATTCTGAACAACTTGGACTTCACGTTGCACCCCGGCGAACGGGTAGCATTGATCGGCGAGAACGGGCAAGGCAAAACCACCGTCGTCAAACTGATTACCCGGCTCTACGATCCCACCGAGGGACAGATCCTGCTCGATGGCATCGATCTGCGCGAGTACAGCCTGGAAGATCTCTATCGTGAGATTGGAGTGATCTTCCAGGATTTTATGCGTTATGAAATGACGGCCCGAGAAAATGTAGCCGTTGGACGCATCGAAGAAATAGATAACATGGGAGAGATTGTCGCCGCGTCCCACAAAAGCCTGGCTGACGAGGTCGTGGCGAAGTTGCCGGGAGGGTACGACCAGATGCTGGGGCGGCGCTTTGAAACCGGAGTCGATTTGTCGGGCGGGGAATGGCAGAAGCTGGCGCTGGCGCGAGCGTACCTGCGCGACGCGCAACTGCTGATTCTCGACGAGCCGACGGCGGCCCTCGACGCCCGCAGCGAGTATGAGGTGTTCGAGCGCTTTGCTGAGCTGACCGGCGGCAAGATGGCGCTGTTCATCTCGCATCGCTTCTCGACAGTGCGCATGGCAGATCGCATTGTGGTGCTGTCCGAGGGGCAAATTGTGGAGGACGGCACCCACGAGCGCTTGATGGCACTGGGCGGCCAGTACGCCGGAATGTTCGAGTTGCAAGCTGCGAGTTATCGCTAGACACGGTTTTCCTAAGAACTGGTAGAGCGGCGCTTTAGCGCCGCGTGCGGCGGATGATAATCACTTTTGCGATTGATCCACGGCGTATGGCGTGGATCAATCGCCAGAAATAATCAGGAAACAGTAGACCCGGGCCTGAAGGCCCGCTCTACCCGGTCGGTATCACGCATGACAGGCACCAATCACAGGGACGTGTTAGTCGATACCACCGACCGCACCGAGCCGGACACGGTCGAAGCGCCGGCCAACGACCGTGACCTCGCCCAGTCCGCGCAAGCTTGGGCGCAGAAGCTGGTGTGGCTTCCCGCGACCAAGCAGTCCGCTCATTTTGCCCAGCGGCTGACCGCTCTGAATCGCCGGCTCAATCCCCTGCTTGCCCAACTTGATGTCCCCACCGATCCCGACGAGAAGCTTCCCGAAGATTTGCGGTGGCTGCACGACAACGTGCGGCTGGTGCGAGTGGCGCAGAGCGCGGTTCGCGAGTCCGCCTCCGCGTTGCGTCGCGTCCCTCATGTGCGCACTCCGGCGGACGTCGTTCTGCCGCGAGTGTTGGCCATCGCCGCCGACTTGCTCGGCGCAACCGGGTATCGCTATTCGGACCACGCTTTCACTACCTACATGGAAACGTTCCAGACCGTGACCGGCCTCAACATGAGCGAGCTCTCGCTCCTGATACCGTGCCTGAAATTACTAGCTCTGGAAGAATTCACCGCGCGCGCCGA
The DNA here is from genome assembly GCA_003165795.1 of Acidobacteriaceae bacterium. Classification (GTDB taxonomy): domain Bacteria; phylum Acidobacteriota; class Terriglobia; order Terriglobales; family Acidobacteriaceae; genus Bog-257. The sequence continues at coordinate 32,180 of PMWW01000169.1, read as the reverse complement.
AAAAGTGCTGGCGGCGCCGAACCAGCCGCAACGGGTGAGCGACTTGATCGGCAGTCTGCGCGAGTTGTCGGAAGCGCCGTGGAAAGATTTGCTGGAGCCGCTGATCGTATTCGAGCGAGTACTCGCCGCCGATCCCGCCGGCGCTTATGCGCGCATGGATTTTCAGAGCCGCGAACTCTATCGCCAGACGGTCGCACATTTCGCGGCCCACTCCGATTGCACGGAGTTGGAGATTGCCCAGCTCGCAGTCGATCTGGGCCGACGAGCGACGAAGGACCAGGAATCCGATCGCCGCCTGGTCTGGCGACGGTCTCATGTCGGCTACTACCTTATTGCCGAAGGCGCCGACGAGTTGCGCGCCCGCGCCGGCGTCCGGCTTCCCATCGGCGAACGGCTGCAGGCTTTCCTGCGCCGTCATCCCGACGAGTTCTACCTGGGCGGCATCGAAACCTTCACCCTGCTGATCGTGATCGCGATCATGACGCCGGTGTACAACAACTTCAACTCATTCCTGGGCCGCATCGCCGCCATCATCCTTCTGCTGCTGCCGTGCAGCCAGAGCGCCGTCGAGGTGATGAACTATCTCACTACCGCGCTGCTGCCGCCGCGCATCCTGCCCAAGCTCGACTTCTCCGCAGGGATTCCCGACGACTGCCTCACCATGGTTGCCGTCCCCACGCTGTTGCTTCATGAAAAACAAGTCCGGCGTTTGGTCGAGGAGTTGGAAGTCCGCTACTTGGGCAACATGAGCCGCAATCTGCATTTTGCGTTGCTGACCGATTTGCCCGACTCCGCCGAAACTCCCAACGAAGACGATCCTCTGGTTGACCTCTGCGAAGAATTAATCGACGCTCTCAACCAGAAATATGCCGCCGACGGTCTTGGCAGCTTCGCGTTTTTTCACCGCCATCGCATCTTTAATCCGCGTGAAGGCGTCTGGATGGGATGGGAGCGCAAGCGCGGCAAGCTGCTCGACTTCAATCGGCTCGTCAAGGGTGACTACGATAGCTTTCCGGTGAAGGTCGGTGATCTGAGCTTGCTTCCCCGAGTGCGCTTCGTCCTCACGCTGGATGCGGACACCGAACTGCCGCGCGGCACCGCGCACCGGCTAGTCGGGGCGATGACTCATCCGCTCAACCAGGCCATCGTCGATCCGCGCGAGAACATCGTCATTGCCGGCTACGGCATTCTGCAACCTCGCGTCGGCATCAGCGTGCAAAGCGCGTCGCTGTCGCGGCTGGCCAACATTTACTCCGGCCAAACCGGGTTCGACATCTACACTCGCGCTACCTCCGACGTGTACCAGGACCTCAAGGGCGAAGGCATCTTTACCGGCAAAGGCATCTACGAAGTCGAAACCCTGGGCCGCGTGCTGGAGCATCGCTTCCCGCGCAATGCGCTGCTCAGTCACGACCTCATCGAAGGAGCGTACGCGCGCGCCGGACTGGTCAGCGACGTCGAGGTCATCGACGACTACCCTTCGCATTACAGCGCGTACAACCGGCGCAAGCATCGCTGGGTCCGGGGCGATTGGCAGATCGTGAGCTGGCTGGCGGGGCGTGTGCCCGACGAAGCCGGACGTCGCGTCCCCAATCCCATTTCGTTCCTGTCGCGGTGGAAGATTCTCGACAACCTGCGCCGCAGCCTGGTCGAGCCGGGAATCTGTCTGTTGTTCATCTTGGGATGGACGGTTCTGCCCGGCAGCCCGCTTTACTGGACGCTGGTCACCATCGCGATTCTCTTCGTGCCGCCGTGGTTCCAATTTGCGTTTTCGGTGGTGCGGGCGCTGCTGGCAGGACGGCTCGGCCCTATTCGCGATGCGGCTGCCGGACTGGGCGCCACCATGGTGAACGTTTTTCTTACGCTCACGTTTCTGGCCCATCAGACGCTGATCTCGGCGGATGCCGTCTTTCGCACGTTCTATCGGCGCATGGTCTCCGGGCAACGGCTACTGGAATGGGAAACTGCGGCTGAGGCCGAAGTCGATTCGGGCAAACACAGATTTGTTGATGCCCTGTTGAACTGGACTCCTGGGGTCGCGCTCATGGTGGGCGCAGTGGTTTACGTTTCGCACCGTCATGCTCTTCCCATCGCCCTACCCATCCTGTTTCTGTGGGCGTGCAGCCAGCCGGTCTCGTTCTGGCTAAATCGTCCGCCGCGTCCTCTGCACCAGAAAGTCAGCGCCACCGACCGTCGCTTCCTGCGACGCGCTGCCCTGCACATCTGGCGCTACTTCGCCACGTTCAGCACCCACGAACATAACTGGCTGGTCCCCGATAACGTGCAGGAAGAGCCGGCGAAAATCGCGGCCCGCATCTCGCCCACCAACCTCGGCTTCCTCTTGAACGCGCGCCAGGTCGCCTGCGAGTTCGGCTACTTGACCGTGCCTCAATTTGTCGAGCAGACAGTTCGCACCATGGACACGGTCGCACGCCTACCCAAGGAACGCGGCCACCTGTACAACTGGTACGGCACGCGCACGCTTGAGCCGGATCTCCCGCGTTTCATTTCCACTGTCGATAGCGGCAATCTGGCGGCTTCGCTCGTTTCGCTGCAGGGTGGCTGCCGGATGTTGCTGCAACAGCCACTGCTCAAACCGGCACTGCTCGAAGGCTACGCCGATCATCTCTGCGCTCTCGCCGAGTTGAAAATCATCCCTAAACGAAGCGTCCGCTCGTTAGAAGCGCAAACGGAAACTCATTGGCTTGACCGCCTACTGTCGCCCGTCGAACTCCCGCCAACTAAAGGGTCCTCCGATGACGCGAGTTGGTTCGTCGCCCAGACGTGCGCCCTGGTGGAGCAGGTTCGGCAAAACGTTAGCGATTACATGCCGTGGCTGCTTCCTGAATTCGAGCCGCTGCGTCACGATCCCGCGCTCGCGCCGCTGGATTGCGATGCGATTCCACTGGCGCGCTTGCCCGAATGCATCGAGCAACTGCGCCGCCAGTTGGAGGTGGCCGTCACGCTCGGGGTGGAACCGTTGGAGTTGCGAGAGCAGCTGTTGCTCCAACTCCCGACGGCGCGCCTCAACTCTCTGCGCTTGGTTGAGCAACTACGCAGTATCGCCGTCCACTGCGAACGCCTGGTCTGCGACATGGACTTCGCTTTCCTACTCGACCGTCGCCGCAAGATATTGTCGATCGGCTACGACGCGGAAGCCGGCAAGGTCCACGCTGCGTGTTATGACCTGCTGGCTTCGGAGGCCCGCATCGCCAACTTCATTGCGATTGCCAAAGCCGAGATCCCCCAAGAGAGCTGGTTTCTGCTGAGCCGCTCCCACGTTGTGGCATATGGCCGCCCGGTGCTGATCTCGTGGACCGGCACCATGTTCGAGTACCTGATGCCGTCTCTCTGGATGCGTTCCTATCCCGACACTTTGTTGGAGCGCAGCAAGGAAGCCTCGGTGCTGGCCCAACAGGAATACGCCGCGAAGAAACATGTCCCGTGGGGCATTTCCGAATGCGCCTACGCCAAGACCGATGAGCAGGGAACTTACAACTATCGCGCCTTCGGAGTTCCGCAGCTTGCCCTGCAGCAGGACGAAGACCGTCTGGTGGTCGCTCCCTATGCGACCATGCTGGCCCTGGGCATCAATCCCGCCGCCGCCATCCGCAACCTGCGTTGGATGAACAAGCGAGGGTGGTTCGGCAAGTTCGGTTACTACGAAGCCGCCGATTTCACCCCCGACGTGCGTCCCTCACGCCGTCAGCGTTACGCCTTGGTTCGTTCCTGGATGGTCCATCACCAGGGCATGAGCCTGCTGGCCATCGCCAATTTCCTCAAGTCCGGAGTGGTACAGCAATGGTTCCGACGCGATCCCCGCGTCCAGGCGACAGAGCTCCTGTTACAGGAACGCCCCGTGGCCCACGTAGCAGCCGCGCCAAAGAAGAAACGCCGGGCTAAGTCCGCGAATCGATGAAAGCCGCGCTCAAGTTTTCAATCTGTCTCGCTGTTGTGGTGTCGGCAGTCGCTCTTGGTGGCGCTGCGCACTGGTTGTCCGGCATGTTAAACGCTGGACCGCTCACGCGAAGAGACGACTACTTGCAACTTCAGCATTCATTTCATGTGTGGTTTTTGTATTCCGCGATAGCTGTTGGGGTAACGATTTTGCTCTGGTGGACCTTTCGACGACGGTACAATATAAAGTGAAGGTCAAGTTATTGGGCAATTAAGCCCGGCCCATCTGAACGAAGTGAGGATCATACGCAGTTAAGGATCCACCAGAATGTGGGAAGTAAGAGTTTGGAGCGTTCCAGCCCGCGCGGCGGGCGGAATTTGTTTTAGCCGTGGGCGTCAGCCCGCGGTCAGTTGTGGAAAGAAACCGAGCCGCAGAGTCTGGAATTTACTTACCGAAACCCATCCCAATAAGAGCCGAACAAGGCGAATCGCCTGTCCGGCTCTTTTGCTTTTGCGTCATGCTCCTTGTCCATATTCGGACAGCCGCTTCTATTTCCGGGCGAGATCAATTGTCCACACGTCGTATCCCACTGAATCTTTAACCCATTGCTGTTGGCAATCCATCTGCACTGTCATCTGCGGAGATCATAATGGCTGCCACGCCCGACGAATCGACCATCCTTATCGCCGAAGATCAGGAACATGTGCGCGAAGCCCTGGCCATGCTGTTGCGCGGCCATGACTATTCGGTCACGCTGTGCGCTTCTCCCAACGAGGCGCTGGCGGCGGCCCGACAAAACGCGCCCGACCTGGCCATGGTCGACATGAACTATCAGCGCGACAGCACCTCGGGACTCGAAGGCCTGGAACTGATTCAGCGCCTGCGCGAACTGGACGGCACGGTGCCCATCATCGCGCTTACCGCGTGGGGCAATGTTGATTTGGCCGTGAGTGCTATGAAGCACGGCGCGTCTGATTTCATCGAGAAGCCTTGGCGCAACGATGCCCTGCTGGAGAAGGTGCGGTCGTTGACCCGGCGCGTGCAAGAGATCCGCTCGTCGCAACGCGTCTCCGAATATGAGCGCAACGACGCGCAGCAGTTGCAGACGCGCATCGTGCCCCAGCGCCACTTGGTCGCGTCGGGAGTCGAACTCTTTGGCGACAGCATTCCCGCAGGAGTGGTGGGCGGCGACTACTTCGGTGTATGGCAACTGGCGCCGGACATGCTGCACTTCTGCATCGCCGATGTTTCCGGCAAGGGCACGCCTGGCGCGCTGATCGCGGCCATGTTATATGCCTCGGTCAGCACCCTGTCGTCGTCCAGCAACAGTCCTGAGATCATTCTCGCCCAGGTCGAGAGCACCCTGCGAAATCAGTTGGGAGAAGGCCATTACGTCACCATCTTCTACGGCGTGCTCGATCTGCGGACTCGGGTTCTGCATTTCGTGAACGCCGGCCATTGTCCGCCGATCATGCGGCACAGCAACGGAACCGTGGAGTTGCTCGCCCCTACGCGTCCCGTGCTGGGCTTCATGCTCGACGAAGGCTTTCGCTCCGAGCGCCTGATTTTGGCGACTGGCGACTGCCTCTTGCTCTACACCGATGGCGTCACCGAAGCTGCCAACGATTCCGGCGAGGAGTTTGGTCCGGACCGGCTGGCGGCGCTACTCGACGGCGCGGCGGACCAGAGTTTGCAGCAGCATTACGCCAACATCATCGACAACGTTCGTCGGCACGCGGCCGGCAACTTCACCGACGATGCCACGCTGCTGCTGATCTCGCTGACCGCCAGCTCGCCAACGACGGCCGCTCAGCCTTCCACGCCGGTTTGTACCAGCACTTAGGGCAAAAATCCATATTCTGTCATCCCGAGCGAAGCCGAGGGATCTGCGGTTCCTCGCACTTGCACTTGCAACTCTCGCCTCGAATCGCGAAACTCTTGACGTGCTTTCACACCCATTCGACGTGGTCGTCCTGGGAGGCGGCGCTGCCGGCCTGATGTGTGCCATCGAGGCCGGCAAGCGCGGCCGTCGCGTCGTTGTGCTCGAACATGCCGACCGCATCGGCAAGAAAATCCTGATCTCCGGCGGCGGACGCTGCAACTTCACCAACCTGCATTGCCGGCCGGAAAACTTTCTTTCCGCCAATCCGCACTTCTGCAAGTCGTCGTTAGCGCGATACACTCCCGTCGACTTTATTGCGCTGATCGCGAAGCACGGCATCGCGTATCACGAGAAGAAGCTGGGGCAACTGTTCTGCGATCGTTCGGCGCAGGACATTGTCACCATGCTGGAACTCGAATGCGCGGCGGCTGGCGTTCAGGTCCGGGTGAAGACGCGGGCACAGGAAGTGCAGCACGATTCGGGATTCGTCGTGCGCACCGACACCGCTGAATTCCATGCTCCCGCTCTCGTGGTCGCGACCGGCGGGTTGTCGATCCCCAAGATTGGCGCCACGTCTTTTGGCTACGAACTGGCGCAGCAGTTCGGGATCAAGATTCGCGAGTGCCGTCCGGCGCTGGTGCCGCTCACGTTCAATGCTGAAGATCGACGGGCGTATTGCGACTTGGCTGGCGTTTCGACCGAAATCATCGCCACGACCGGCCGCCGGCAATTTCGCGAGAAGATGCTGATCACCCATCGCGGGCTGAGCGGGCCGGCGATCCTGCAAATCTCGTCGTACTGGAATGGTCGCCAGCCGATAGCCATCGACCTGGCTCCGGAACGACAAATCACGGCGAGCTTGCGTCACGGCAACGCGCGCCGTGACCTCGCCGCAGCGAAATCAGCGCTGCATGAGGCGTTGCCCATCCGGCTGGCCGAGCGCTGGCTCGAACTACATCCCCCGACCGGCTGGGCCAACGCCGCTCTTGACGAGATGGAGAGCCGGCTTCATCGCTGGGAAGTGCTGCCCAGCGGAACTGAGGGCTACGAGAAAGCTGAGGTCACGGCAGGAGGCGTCGATACGGATGAGCTCTCTGCCAAGACTATGGAGTGCCGCAAAGTTCCCGGACTGTACTTCATCGGTGAAGTCGTGGACGTGACCGGCCAGCTCGGAGGCTTCAACTTCCAGTGGGCCTGGGCCTCGGGATTCTGCGCCGGACAAGCCGTCTGACCAGGTATGCCTGCTAGCGTGGCGCTTTTGAAGGGGCGTACCTTCAGGTACGCCGTTGCCAGTTTTTATTTTGTCATCACGAGGCGGCGAACCGGGGTCCCCGACAAGCGCCGCCTTTGTGCTCGTCGGGGTGAAATTCAGCCGCCGCGGGGGGCTGCTGTGGATCTTTCTTGCAGGCTCTTCAGCCGGCGGCACCAGCAGGTTACTATGTCACCGGTTATAAACCGGCAACGGTCCGCGCAGTCTTTTCCACACTTCATCGCAGGCCTTCAACACGTCATCGGACAGAGGTCCATCGTCCGCCGTCGCCAGGTTTTCGTCGAGCTGCTCCATGCGCGACGCGCCCAGAATCACGCAATCGCTCGCGCTGTGATGTAGTAGCCAGTTCAAAGCCAGGCTGACCAGCGACCGTCCCGCCGACTGCGCTATCTTGCGAAGCTGCTCGACGGCCTGGAAATACTGCTCGTGCCAGTAACGGTCCTGGTAGAGCTTGTTGTTGTCGAAGCGCGTGCCCGGCGTGACGTTCGCCTGCTTGTGTTTGCCGGTCAGCAGCCCGCCCGCCAGCGGGTTATATACCACGGTCGAGATGCCGAACGCTTTGCACATCGGCAGATATTCCTGCTCGATGCCGCGCGCCACCAGGTTGTACATGGGTTGCGAAATGTACGGGGCGTGCCACCCTCGGTCTTTAGCGATCCCCAACATTTGCACGACTTGCCAACTGGCGTAATTCGACGATGCCAGATAGCGCACCTTGCCCTGCTTCACCAGGGTCTCCATCGCTTCCAGCGATTCCCCGAGGGGAACGGAGTGATCGGGCGCGTGCATGTAGTAGATGTCGAGATAGTCGGTGCCCAGCCGCCGCAGGCTTTCTTCGACGGCTCGCACAATGGCCTTGCGCGAAAGCCCCTGCTGATCGGCGTCTTCGCCCATCTTGAAAAATACTTTGCTGGCGATGACCAGATGATCACGCTTGCTCTTCATCGCATTGCCCAGCATGGTCTCGGCCACGCCGAACTGATAAATGTTCGCCGTGTCGAAAAAATTAATGCCCGCTTCTATGCAGCGGTTCACCAACTGCGTCGAGCCCGCCTGGTCCAGCGGCTTACCAAACGTCATGGTGCCAAAACAAAAGCGCGAAACTTCCAGGTCCGTGTGCTTCAGCTTGATCTTAGGAATGCTCATGATGTGTTCTTCAACAAATTGTCATCCCGACCGAGGACTTCAGTACGAGCGGAGGGGTCTGCGGTTCACCGATTTCGTGATTCACTACAGATTCTTAGTTTGCGCGAATGCGACGACATGCTAATGAAACGCACCGGTGGGGCAAACTACCATTCTTTAGGGCTCAATTCTGGCTGGAAAACCACTCGATCAGTGGCCCAGAAGTTAGCCAGCGAGCAAGCCCCGATCGTCAGCAGATTGGCCATCATGTATTGCAGATGCAGCGATCCCACCAGCAGCCGCATCAGCAGCAGGTTTCCGACAATCGAGATCAGTCCGGTGGAAAGATTGAAACGTACCAGCCGCCGCAGCAATCCCGAACTGCTCTCCCGGCGGTCCGCCCAGGTGTAATGTTCGTGCCAAAGAAAGTTGTGTACCACCGCGAACTCCACCGCCAGTCCGGTTGCCGGCAGATAGTTCCAGTGCAGCACAGTCTTGAACAGAAACAGGAAGCAGAGTTGGACACCAATGCCAACCGCGCCCACCATGTGGAACTTCAGCAAGCGCCGCGCCAGATGTCCCCATGTCTTCGTGGATCGGCGCAAGCTCACGGCAGCCGCCGTTCCCGGCAGAAATGCGCCGCGTGCTTCAGGGTTTGGTCAAGAAACATGATTTCCAAGTTTGCGGGGGCCAATGACGACTGTTAGAGAGTTTACCTTATTCCGTTCCACACCTGAAGAGAAACGCGCTCATAAGATCGCAGTTTCGTGCAAAAGTTCCCCTTTTGCGAAACGCGCCGGACTCAGCATTTCGACACGATCCACAACCGCAGTCTTGCCGTGAACGATCAAATCGGCCACCATCTTTCCTGTCGCCGGCGAATGCATCACGCCATGTCCGCTGAATCCGTTAGCGCAGAAAAAACCTGTCAGCTCCTGCACCGGCCCGATGATGGCATGATGATCGGGCGACATCTCGTACAGTCCCGCCCACGCGCGCTTGGGATTCACTGCTAGGTTCTCAAAGCACGGCACGCGATCGGCAGCCCGCACCAGCACCTTCTCGATGAACCCCGGATCGAAGTTCATCTTGTAACCCGGCGTCTCCTCGGGATCGTTCCACGCCAACAGAAATCCCAGGCTCTCCGGCCGGAAGTGAAAGCCGTTGGCCATGTCGATCACCATCGGCACTTCATGCGAGACGAGGTCGAACGGCTCGGTCGGGACCAGCATCCGCCGCATCGGTTTCACCGGGAGATCGACTCCTGCGAGCGCTGCGGCTTCGGCCGCCCACGCTCCGGCGGCGTTCACCACCACGGGCGTGCTTACTGGACCGCGAGTAGTCTGCACCCCGGTGACATTTGTTCCGTTATGGTGGATGGCCGTGACCTCAGTCGATCGCCACAGCGCCGCTCCTTGTTCGCAGGCGCGAGTTGTGAATCCGACCATCACGCTGTAAGGATCGACGAAGCCGTCGGTGGGGCAGAAGCTGCCGCCCAGCACGTCGTCGGCCCGCAACTGCGGCACCATCGCGACAATTTCTGTGCGCGCCAACATGCGAACTTGCTTCAGTCCAAGTTTTTCTTGCAGTGCCTGGTTCGTCTGCAGATACTCCAAATGCGATGGTTTGGTGGCGACGAACAGATAGCCCTGATCGCGATATCCCGAAGGATGTCCCAGCCGTTCTTCAAACGCCGCGTAGAACGGGATCGAATACAGCGACATCTGGATATTCGGCGCGGTAGCAAATTGCGCGCGCACCCCTCCCATGCTCTTGCCGGTGGAACCTTTGCCCTGATGCGATTCGCGCTCGACCATGAGCACGTTACGGCATCCGGCTTCGCTCAGATGCCATGCGATACTCGAACCCACAATTCCACCGCCGATAATTACCACGTCAGCCGTTTGCATTCCTTGGCCCTCGGCCCGCCAACATTGTATTCTGCGGCGTGGCCCGCCGCAGGACCCTCGCCAACTGCTATCGGCCTACCTGGCACCGTCACAACTTCGCGTGATTCGCCTCACAGACCCATGTTCTTTGACCGCCTAGCCTAACCTCTCGGGGTTTCATCGCGGGTTTGCCAGTCCAGGAGCACTTGCGTTCACCCGCGCAAAGGATTCGTCATGCCTCTTCGTAACGCTTTCTCCAAAGCTGTTGTCCGCGACTTTTCGCTCGATGAACTTGAGCAGGCCGCCCGCCTGATGCGCGGCTACGACCTGGTAGCTCTCTGCGCCGCCGGCTCCGGCCATTCCGGCGGGACGCTCTCTATGATGGAGATCGTCGCCGCTCTCTACCTCAAGGTCGCCAATCACGATCCCAATAATCCCGAATGGAAGCAGCGTGACCGAATCATCTGGTCGGGTGGGCACAAAGCGCCGGCACTCTATCTCGGCTTGGCCTTTGCGGGATATTTTCCTATCGAAGACATGGTCACTCTGCGCAAACTCTACTCGCCGTTCCAGGGACATCCTCATCGGCTGAAACTGCCGGGCGTCGAGGTGTCCAGCGGTTCGCTCGGACAGGGTCTCAGCATCGCCGTCGGCATGGCGCTGGCCGGTAAACTCGATGACGAACAGCACACCGTGTTCTGCATCATGGGCGATGGCGAACAGCAGGAAGGCAACATCTGGGAAGCGGCGATGGAGGCCTCGCACTACAAGCTCGACAACCTGGTCGGCATCATCGATCGCAACCGCCTGCAGATCGATGGCTGGGTCAAGGACGTGATGAACGTCGAGCCGCTCGACGAGCGCTATCGCAGCTTCGGTTGGGAAGTCATCGAGATCGATGGCCACGATATTCCGCAGGTGGTGGAGGCTCTGCAAAAGGCGAAGAATGTTCCCGTTCTCGGCAAGCCCACGCTGATCATCGCCAACACCGTTAAGGGCAAGGGCGTCAGCTTCATGGAGAACGTTGCCGGGTGGCACGGCAAGGCGCCCAATTACGACGAGTTGGTGAAAGCGCTCGACGAACTCGGTCTGAAAGATGTGATCGCCTACGACGCTCTGCTTAAGAAAGCGAAAGATTATCAGGCGGAGGTCGAAGTCACGCTTGCGGCGAAAATGCCGCGCTTCTCCCGCGACTACTGGTGGAACGCCGCCGGCTCGATGAAGGTGATGATGGAACCCACGCGCAAGGGCTTCGGTCTTTCGTTGAAGAACAACGGCGACGACGAGCGCGTGGTTTGCCTGGGACTCGACATCTCCGGGTCAATCACCATCAGCGATTTCTATTCCGGCAAGCCCGAGCGCAACGATCGCTGGATCAGCATGGGCATCGCCGAACAGTCGGCAACCGCGGCTGCTGTTGGCCTGGCGCGCGAAGGCAAGCTGCCCGTCTTCGGGACGTATGGAACCTTCGCCGCCGCGCGCAACCTCGATCAGATTCGCGTGTCCGTCTGCTATGGCAACTTCAACGTGCTGATCGCAGGCGCGCACGGCGGAGTCTCTGTCGGCCCCGACGGCGCGACCCATCAGGCGCTCGAAGATTTGTTCGCCATGTGCGGACTGCCCAATATGTCCGTGGTCGTCCCCTGCGATGCGATTGAGACTCGCAAGGCCACCGACTACTTGCTCATGGAGCACGTCGGACCTAAGTACATCCGCTTCGCCCGCGAAGCAACTCCCATCGTCACTCGCGAGGACACGCCATTTGTCTTTGGCCAAGCCAACGTGAGCCGCCTCCGCCGCGAAGCAGATGACATGATCGACGCGTTCGAAACCGTGCTCGCGTCTGGCTACGAAGACGAGCGCGAAGATCTCAGCATTATCGCCTGCGGCCCGATGGTGCCGGAAGCCATGCGCGCGGCGTGGATCCTGGAAAAAGAATTCGGTTACCAGACACGCGTCGTCAATATTCACACCATGAAGCCGATCGACCAGGCCGCCATTCTGCGTGCCGCTAAAGAGACTGGTGTGATCGTCACCGCTGAAGAGCACCAAATCGGCGCGCTGGCATGGCGCGTGAGCGGCATTCTGACCGCGAGCCCTGAACTTTACGGCGTGCCTGTCATCACCGGCGCCATTGGCGTCAAGGACCGCTTCGGCGACTCCGGCGCGCCTTGGGAACTGATTAAGGAGTTCGAGGTCAGCGCCGAGCACATCGCCCAGAAGGCCGTCGAACTACTGGCCATCGCCAATCTGAAGAAAGAAGAAGAGCGCTTCGAGATGGCGAACTGAAAATCTGACGACGATTAAACAGGCTGCGGAAAAGGTCGGATTCGGAGAGTTTTGAAGGGGCGTAGCTTTAGCTACGCCGTAGCAAGTCCTTTGTTCTTGTCATCACGAACCGGCTTCAGCCGGTGAGGAATCTGCTTTTCCGGGTTTTCAGCAGTCCGAGAGACCTGTTTTCCCCGCAAATCACGATCGCGTGGTTCGTTTCGCTTTGTCCATGGTCCCCTACGCCAATCCCACCAGCGGCACAAAATCTGTCGGTTGAATAATCTCCGGCGGCACTGCCTCTGCGATTGGTCGTGCATCGTCCTCCACGGCGAGCGACGCGTACCCTGCCAGTCGCGCTAAGCACAAGACATCGGCACCTGCGAAATAAATCAGCGCCACAATTCCCATCAGACAAAGAGCCCAGCGCGGTCCTATGCTGGCCACCAGGTTCAATGGCGCGAGGAACATAAAGCACATGGTTGCTGCCCACACCACTCGCAGCGTAAGAAATCCCAGCCCCAACCGCGACAATCTGCCCGCATGACGAGCGGAGAACCCGGCTGCCTGATCCAGAGCCTCCATCGCGCCGGCGCCATTGCGAACGCAAAACAGCGGAGCAACGCCGAAATACCAGTTCAGCACGATGCCAAAGAAACTCGCCAATCCAATGCCAAACGATAGCGCAAGCGCCGCGCGCAGGGCATGATCGTTACGCACCATAACCAAACCGTACAGCAAGCAACCCAGGGCCACCGCCAGCGCGATCAGCGACCACATGACGCGCAGCAGTTGCAAGACGAAGATGGAAGCGAAGTTCCAATCCATGGGCTGCGTTTCTTCGTCCATGCTGAACATCGCGACCAAGCGGCGAAGCGTCGCGGCGCGTCCCGCGGTCGCAGCCAAGGACCAGAGCAGCATGACTCCAAGAATGAGTACCGCCTGCTCCACCAGGAACCGGCTAAGACTTCCGCGCAAGATGTGGCGCAGCGCACTGTCTAGAGGTTGTGGCTGCCAGGTGTGGACCAGGAACTCATCGGCGCGCGTAAGTTTGAGACTGTCAAAAAAAAGTGCAATCGATGCGATGCCCAAGCCCAGTGCTGAAAATCCGAAGCACCATCGCCACGACAATTCCGCCGGCAGCAGCACCTTCTCGTGCCACACTGCGGCGAAGCCGTCACGGAAGGGCGAATGTGCGCTGCGGTCTTGCGGCATGGTTCAAGCATAGCAGTCTGGGCAATCCCCTACGCGCCATCTGTGGCCAGCACTTGCCCCAACTCCGCCGGCGTATCCACCAGCACGTCGGGAACTACCTGCTCCAGCGTCTGGGGCGCGAATCCATAAGTCACGCCGACGCTCCACAGTCCGGCATTCCGCGCCGTCAGGATATCGACCTGCGAATCTCCCACCATCACCGTTTCCCCCGGCCCAGCACCGGCTTCGCGCATCAGCGCGTTAGCTCCCAACGGATCGGGTTTCTTAGTTTCGAAACTGTTGCCGCCATAGACCTGGAAAAAGTAGTCAGCCAATCCTAGGCCGGAAACGATGTCGCGCGAAACCCTTACTGGCTTGTTGGTCAGCACTGCGAGCCTGCGCCCCGCACCGTCCGCTCCTGCAATCTGCTGCAGCGCTTCCTTGATTCCGTCGTAGGCCCGCGTGTTGTCGAGTTTGTGTTCGCGATAGTGACCCAGGAAGTAGTTGAGCGCCTCCTGCATAAACTCACCATCCGCGGGATCGCCCAGCGCGCGCCGGATGAGCATAGGTGCGCCATCGCCAATGTAGGTCCCGATCACCTCCAGGGGCAGCTCCTTGCGGCCGTAGTTCAGCAACATGGCGTTCACCGAGGCGGCCAGGTCGCGTTCTGAATCGATCAGCGTCCCATCCAGATCAAATATCACCAACTGGATTTTCTTTAGCGGAATGGCTCGGGAAGTGCGTATCATCTCTTTCCAGTATAGCCATTCGACTTGGGAAGCCAGTGCAGCCGGATAGCGAAGAGGCGCGAAATCATGTCTGACAGGGCAGGGAACAGCTGTTCAACATTTACAATAGAGATAAGTCTTGAGCCACACTCTGGCTCCGTATTTCACCCCTGAGGTAACGGATGGCAACCACCGAAGCACAGCCCAACACTGCGGTCGCGGAAACTGAAAGATACCAAGGGCTCACTCGCCGGCAACTGATCGACATCTACCGGTGGATGTATCTGTCGCGCAAGCTCGACGACCGCGAGATCCTGCTCAAGCGGCAGCAGAAAATTTTCTTCCAGATTTCCGGCGCCGGCCATGAGGCGCTGCTGGTGGCTGCCGGACTGGTGCTGCGGCCGGGCTACGACTGGTTCTATCCGTATTATCGCGACCGCGCGCTCTGCCTCACCGTCGGCATGACGCCCTACGAGCAACTGTTGGAAGCGGTGGGCGCCGCCGACGATCCCAACTCCGGCGGCCGCCAGATGCCTTCCCATTGGGGACATAAGCGGCTGAACATCGTGACCCAGTCGTCGCCTACGGGAACGCAGTTCCTGCAGGCCGTGGGCTGCGCCGAAGCTGGCCGCTACTTCGCCCGGCATCCGGAAGCGGCGGAGAAGGCGACCGGCGACTACCGCCAATTCAAGGACGTGATCTTTCACGGCGACGAAGTCGTGTTCGTTTCCTGCGGCGACGGCACCACTAGTGAAGGCGAGTTCTGGGAGGCGCTCAACTCCGCTGCCAACCTGAAGCTCCCTGTGCTGTTCGTGGTCGAAGACAACGAGTACGCCATCTCCGTTCCCGTCGAAGTCGGCACGGCTGGCGGAAACATCAGCAAGCTGGTCAGCGGTTTTCCGAATTTCCACTTTGCCGAATTCGACGGCACTGATCCCCTGGTCAGCTATGGCGCGCTCAAGACCGCTGTCGACTACATTCGCGCCGGCAACGGTCCGGCATTCGTGCATGGTCATGTAATCCGGCCCTATTCGCACTCGCTCTCCGACGACGAGAAGCTCTATCGGCCCGAATCCGAGCGGCAGAAGGAGGTCGAGCGCGATCCCATCACCCGCTTCCAATTGTTCCTGGTGCGCGAAGGCATCCTCGACGAGAAGGGCATCGACGAGCTCGAGAAGGATGTCGAAACCGAGGTCCAGGACGCCAGCGACCGCGCGGTTGCGGCTGCCTTGCCCGAACCTGACTCGTACAAACTGTTCGTGTACTCGCCTGATCTCGATCCCACATCGTCGGCATTCCAGACGGAGGCTGTGCATCCCACGCCGTCAGATAAGGGCGCGTCGAGTCCCGAGAAGACAATGGCCGATCTCATCAACGTCTGTCTCAAGGACGAGATGAAGCGCGATCCCCGCATTCTAATATTTGGCGAGGACGTTGCCGATTGCAGCCGCGAGGAATATCTCAAGGACAAGCAGGTCAAGGGTAAAGGCGGCGTCTTCAAGTTGACCGCCGGCCTGCAGGTAGAATTTGGTTCCGACCGGGTTTTCAACTCGCCGCTGGCTGAGGCCAACATTGTAGGCCGCGCCGTTGGCATGGCCACGCGCGGGCTCAAGCCGGTTGTCGAAATTCAGTTCTTCGACTACATCTGGCCTGCCATGCAGCAGCTTCGCAACGAGCTGCCGCTGATGCGCTGGCGCTCCAACAACTCCTTCTCATCGCCGGCCGTAGTCCGCGTCGCCATCGGCGGGTATCTCACCGGCGGATCGATTTACCATTCACAATGCGGCGAGAGCATCTTCACCCACACCCCGGGCATGATGGTGGTCTTTCCGTCGAACGCGCTAGACGCCAACGGCTTGCTGCGCACCGCCATTCGTTGCGACGATCCGGTGCTGTTCCTGGAACACAAGCGGCTCTATCGCGAAACTTTCGGCCGCGCGCCTTATCCCGGCCCGGATTACATGGTGCCGTTCGGCAGAGCCAAGATCGTGCGGCCGGGTCATGATCTTACGGTCGTGACCTACGGAGCCACCGTTCCCCGCGCCCTGCAAGCGGCGCAGCGTCTGGAGCGCGAAAACAGTGTGAGCGTGGAACTGATCGATCTCCGAACGCTCAACCCTTATGACTGGGAAGCGATCGCAACCTCCGTGACCAAGACCAGTCGGGTGCTGGTCGCGCATGAGGACATGTTGAGCTGGGGCTACGGCGCTGAGATCGCCGCCCGCATCGCCGACGAGCTGTTCGACCAACTGGATGCGCCGGTCAAGCGCGTCGCCGCCAAGGACACCTTCGTCGCCTATCAGCCGATCCTCGAGGATGAGATCCTGCCGCAGGCAGAAGATCTGTATCAGGGGATGCTGCAGCTGTCGAACTATTGAGACGCTTTCAGAGCCAAGAAGCTTTCAGCTCCAACAAGATGGTGAAATTACCGTCGGAGAAACCTTGTTCTATTGTCATTCTGAGCGGAGCGCCCGCCGGCCTTTCCGACCCGATGTTGTTCGCGGGTCGGAAAGGCGCGCACTCGAAGGATCTGCGGCTTGCCGACACGGCTATGACACAGACTCCGGTAGGGACGACAGAATTTCCCGCAGCGGGAGTAAGCGTCTCGGACCTAAAGAGTGGCAACCGACCTATCTTTACCTCCGCCCCTTGCTCCCCCACAGCCAATCAATCGCGATTGGTCCGCCGCCGAAGAAGATCAGCGCAAATGCCATCGCCGCCAGCGCCAGCGGAAACTGATAGTTCCCCTGACCCAGGAAGCCGTTCTTGAAGTGCTCGCCGAAGATCGCGACCAGCATGTCGATCAGAACGAAAAATGCCATGAGCCGCGTCAGAAATCCGGCCACCAACAGAATGCCCCCTCCCAGTTCGGCGGCGATGGAAAGATAAGCCAGCCATCCCGGCATGCCGAGGCTTCGCACCAGCTCGACATGAGTGTGCATTCCGCCGAACGCCTTGGGGAAGCCGTGCGCAATCATGATGGCTCCCAATACCACTCGCAAAGCCAGCAGCCCCAGCGGCTGCAGCCGGTCTAGAAAGTTCAATTAGTTCTCCTCTGCCGTAGCGGCCAATGTCTGGAGGAACTCCTCCGCGGACTCGATCCTATAATGGATGACCACCTCGCGCCGTCCCATTTCATTGAGGAAGAGCTGGGCCGGCACGTCGGTCTCCTGGTGGACCCCGCCGCGTTTCGTGATTTCGCCACTAATCAACATCTGCAGAACAATCGAAGCCGGCCAGGCCGTGGTCCGCATCATCGAGGTCAGACCCGTCACTGGGTCGGTGTAGTCAATCATGCTGAACGATGCAACCACATCATCGTGATGGGCCTCGACGCGAAGCAGCGTCACCTCGGGCTCGTCACTCGCAAACTTTTCTTCGAACAACCGCGAAATAATTTGCCGAGGCGCGATCTCGGTCCCGCTCACCAAGCGCTTCCTGCTGGAAAACAGTCCAAGATCGTACAGTGCGCGCAACATGCGGACGTGTCCCGGATAGCGTAGCGTCTTTTCGAAGCACTCCCCCACGTGCCCCTGGAAACTTTCCGGCAGCGTCGAGGTGCCACCGGATGTATGGAATGCCTCCAACTGAGGAAAGCCTTCCATCGCGAATGCCTCCACCTCGGTCAGTGGTTCGATGGTGATCATTTTGCCATCCCGCAGGATTTTGGCCGGTTCGCTGTACTCGTTGATCAGTCCTTCCACCGAAAAAACCAGCTGATAATTAAAAGGAGGACGAGGGGTTTGGGGAAGGCCGCCGACAAAGATTTTCAGCGCATCGGCCTTACCGCCGATGCGCCGCAGCAACTCGCCGCCCAGGATCGACGCCATGCCCGGCGACAGGCCGCAATCCGGCGCAATCGCCAGGCCCGCGTCCTCGGCTTCGTGCTCTAGCGCAAACTCCTGCGTCACCACCGTATTGTTGCCCCCCAGGTCGGCAAAGTGGCATCCGGCGGCAATCGCAGCTTTGGCTAATCCCAGATTGAAGAAATACGGTACTGCCGAAAGCACGCCGTCATGACCGCACATGATCTTGCGCGCTGCCTGGGTGTCAGCCGCGTCCAGCTTGACCGCAGTGACTTTGTCCGTGCCGGCGAGCCGCCTGATTCGCTCGACGGCTTCGCTCAACCGTTGCTCGTCGCTATCAGCCAGCGTGACTGCCTCAACTCGTTCGGTTCGGGCCATGTCGAATGCCGCGGCACAACCCATCATGCCTGCTCCAATCACCAGAATTCTCAAGATGACCTTCCAAAATGTGAATTCGTCGAAGAGACGAACGCAGTAATTACACGTCGCAGTAATTACACGTCGTATGTAGCCAGACCTGACAGGATAAATCAGCAATCGCGTTTGACAAAGCCGCGAAACGGAGTGGCCAGATGCAACTCTGCCGGGTGCGCGGTCCCAGCCGGTTACATATAATTTCTCGCATGGTCAAGAAGTGCTTTTTGCTCACCAGCCTGCTGCTTGGGTTCGCTATTGGCCTTGCTGCGCAGCTGAGTCCCCATGGAGATGGTCGTATAATGAAGAGATACCCACTCGACGAAATTCGTTTCCGTGAGGCGCAGGACCGATTTCGCAGCCTTCGAATTGAGTAAAACTGCCATGGAATTCCGACTCGTCTGTCCCTACAAACCGCAGGGCGATCAAGTGACCGCGATCCAGGCGCTGACGCGCGGCATCTACGACGGTGACAAGCACCAGGTGCTGCTGGGCGTCACCGGATCGGGCAAGACCTTTTCGATGGCCAAAGTCATCGAGACTGTGAACCGTCCGGCGTTGATCCTGGCGCACAACAAGACGCTGGCGGCCCAGCTCTATCACGAGTTCAAGTCGTTTTTCCCGCACAACGCCGTCGAATACTTCGTCTCTTATTACGACTACTACCAGCCTGAGGCCTACATCCCGGCGGGCGACGTTTATATCGAGAAGGAAGCGACGGTCAACGACGAGCTCGACAAGTTGCGGCTGGCGGCCACCAAGTCGCTGTTCGAGCGGCGCGACTGCATTATCGTCGCCTCGGTGAGCTGCATTTACGGACTGGGTTCGCCGGAAGCCTATTACGGCATGTTGCTGTTCCTGGAAAAGGGACAGAAGATCAAGCGCGAAGATATCGTCCGCAAGCTGGTCGAGATTCTCTACGAACGCACCGACGGCGAGTTTCGCCGCGGCACATTTCGCGTGCGCGGCGACACCATCGAGATCTTTCCCACCTACGACGACAACGCCTATCGCATCGAATTGTGGGGCGATGAGGTCGAATCGCTGGCGCAGATCGATCCGCTCTTCGGGACGGTGAAGCAGAAGTACCCGCGCCTGCCTATTTATCCCAAGACGCACTACGTGATGAAGCCGGAGCGCAAGCAGGGGGCGGTCGTGTCAATTCTGGAAGAGCTGGCGTGGTGGGAGACGGAGTTGGAAAAGCAAGGCCGAATCGTCGAGGCGCAGCGAATTCATCAGCGCACCCGCTTCGATCTCGAGATGATCAAGGAAATGGGCTACTGCCACGGCATCGAGAATTACTCTCGCCACTTTACCGGTCGCCTGCCGGGTGAGCCGCCGCCGACTTTGCTGGACTACGTGCCGCGCGACTACATGCTCTTCGTCGACGAGTCGCACCAGACAATTCCGCAGATTCACGGAATGTGGCACGGGGATCGCTCGCGCAAACAAAATTTGATCGAGTACGGATTCCGCTTGCCCAGCGCGCTCGACAATCGCCCACTTACCTTTGAGGAGTTCGAGCACCGCGTGAATCAGGCAGTTTACGTATCGGCTACGCCCGGTCCTTATGAGCTGACGAAATCAGCCGGTGTAGTGGTCGAGCAAATCATCCGGCCTACCGGGCTGATCGATCCTGAGACCGAGGTCCGTCCGGTGAAGGGTCAGATCGACGACTTGCTACACGAGATTCGAGCTCGCGCCGCCAAGAACGAGCGTGTGCTGGTCACCACGTTGACCAAGCGCATGTCCGAGGACCTGGCCGAGTATTACAGCGAGGTCGGCGTGCGCTGCCGCTATATGCACTCCGAGATCGAGACTCTTGAGCGCATCAAAATTCTGCGCGATCTGCGCAAGGGCGAGTTCGATGTGCTGATCGGCATTAACCTGCTGCGCGAAGGTCTGGATCTGCCCGAAGTCTCGCTGGTGGCGATTCTGGATGCAGACAAGGAAGGCTTCCTGCGTTCGGCGGGATCGCTCATCCAGACCATGGGCCGATGCGCTCGCAACTTGAATGGCCGCGCCATTCTCTACGCCGATACCATGACCGACTCGATGAAGAAGGCGATCGACGAGACCAATCGCCGCCGCGCCATCCAGCGGGCCTACAACGAAGAGCACGGCATCACGCCGGAGAGCATTGTGCGGCCGCTCGACATGACGCTGGTTGCTGTTGCCGCCGCCGACTACGCCGACCTGACCAACGAAGCCGAGGGTCTACCCGAATTCCGTTCGCAGGAAGAGTTGGATACCTATATCGGCAAGTTGGAAAGCGATATGCGAGAAGCCGCGAAACGCTTCGAGTTCGAACACGCCGCCAAGCTGCGCGATACGATTCGCGACTTGCGCACCAAAGAGTTCCTGTTCGCCTGAGTCGTAGCTATTGGCTCCAGCGATTCATTTCTCATCGGCGGACGCGGCGCTGAAGCGCCGCTCTACCCGCACTCGCAGGATTATATGAGTCCGCGGGACAGAGATTACGAATTGATTATTGCGTAATAATCATGACCGGTTGCTGCAGCGCGCAGGAACTGGTGCAACCCGAGACTTGCGGAGGGGCCGCTATGCTGAGGGTGATGGTGTTGTTAGAAGTCTGGATGATCGTAGTGTTGGTAGTGCCCTGATTGGCGACGTATACCCTGCTCGCCGTGGGATCGGAGGCAATCCACACCGGATCGGCGCCCGCGGCCAAAGCTACGGTGCTGAGCACGGTGTAACTGCTGGCACTCACCACGGTCACATCGTTTGAGCCGGCGTTGGCTACGTAGAAATTGGTCCCATCCTGCAGTGCCGTGACGCCAATCGGGCCGGTCCCCACACTCACCGTTGCCAGCGTCGGTATGGCCGGCGACTTGGAGAGACGCACGTTAGTAGCGTCGAAGACGCTGACCGTGTTGTCTCCGGTATTGGTCACATAGAGGCGATTGAGGTGCGGGTCGATAGTCGAGAACGTGGGCTGTACTCCGAGAGGCACCGATGCTCCAACCGACCCCGAACCTGCGGAAATAACGTCGAGCGCGCCCGCGCTGCCGGTTTTGCCTTGGGTAACGACAAACACCCAGTTGCCATCGGTTGACGCGGCCAGGGAAACCGGATTAGCGCCTAGTCCGTTGGCGGCGGTGATGGTGGCCGACACTCCCCCACTGTTGGGGTTGTAAACCGAGATGCTGCCGTCTCCCTGGTTCAGCACATAGATGATGCCGCTGGTCGGGACTTGGACCATGGAGGTGGGATTTACGCCAACGCAGACCGTGTTCGTCACACTCAGGGTCGCGATCGGGATGGTGCTGATCGAACCGGTATTCGGACATGCTGAATTGGTGCCCGAGTTGATGACGTACATATAACTATTCTGCGCGGAGCTTACAAATACGGGATGCGATCCCGGCAGCAAGGCAATCGTGGTAACGGCCCCAGCCAGGATCGGCAGATATTCGCTGACCGTGTCGTTACCGCTGTTGGCGACGAAAAGAGCGTCGGAAGATGGCGGGAACGCTTCCGCGATGGAGCCCACTCCCATGGAATTGACGGCCACGTTGGTATCGCCGGCAACGTCAATCTGGGTCGTGCTGCCGGCGCCGTTGGCGTTGTAGTTGACGACGTACGCGTAGTGGGTGCTGGCCGGCTGTCCGCCGCCGCTAACAATGGGGTTGGCGACCGGGCGATACTGATCTCCGCAACCCAGCTCCGCTAATAGTATGAAAGTCGCTAACGCCAAGAAACCTGTCTCACGCAAAAACTTCATCCGCACTCCCGACGTGGATTGCCGAGCCTTCACCAAGGCAAGCAGGAAAATAACATTGTATAGCGTGTGTGCAGCAAGGTATAGACAGCGCCCGGCGCGGTGGGCGCTCCCCCGTATGAAACCCCGGTCGCGCGGAATGGTTGCGCAGATGAGTGCGAGGAGTTGGCGCCGCGGCAGAAACGGATTCGGCTGCAGGCGAACAGTGGCCGAAAAAGGCAACGCCCCGCCGTTTCCTGACGGGGCCGTAACCTCGAAGTCTGTTTCTGCCTACACGCTGAACGAAGATCCGCAGCCGCAAGTGCTCTTGACGTTGGGGTTGTCGAACTTGAAGCCGGCGCCCTCCAAGGTCTCGATGTAGTCGACGTTGACGCCCTTCAGGTACATCAATGAGGTCGCGTCGACGTAGACTTTCAGCCCGTCGAACTCGAAGGTTTTATCCATCATGCCGGCGCCGTTTTCGAACGACATGGAGTAGGAGAACCCGGAGCATCCTCCGCCAACCACGCCCACGCGCAGTCCCGCCGGAACCGGGTTTTGTTGCGCCATGATCTCTTTCACCTTGGCAATTGCCGTACCGCTGAGACTGAGGGGCTTGCTGTCGATAGTTGGTGTGACGGTAGTCGGTGTGGTAGTCGTCGTTGCCATGCCTGTCTCCTAAATGTACCTGCCGGGATTATAGCAAACTGCTATCTGGCTTGCGCTCGGCATTGTAAGCCGGCGCAAAAATGCCTTCCTGTTGGATGCATCCCGGATGCCTTGAGTCGCACCATCGTGGGACGGACGGCAGTTCCGACGAATCTGGCAGCGACCGGGCGGCCGGTTTGGGCATCAGCTAAGTCGTAAATATTCTTCTCCTGGCCGCAGCGAGCGAGTCTATAATGGTTTGCCGTGAGGCCCCTAGCCGGGTGGGGAATGGTAAAGCCCCATCAGCCGCGGGACCGGTTCGCTACAGCCGAGGTGGCTAATGTCGACGCTGAAGATGTTGCTGATCGTTTGGGGTGTACTGACGTTTGTGCTGATTCTCCTGCTGATTTACCGCAGCACCTTGACTATGCACGAAGACGATCAATTGTTCCTGGACGATTCCAGCAAGAACCTTCGCGAGGAACAAGAGGCGCTTCAGGTCCGAATGAAACGGGTGGCGCCATGGCTCCGTATTCTGGGGGCGGCCTCGGTGCTGCTGATCATCGTTATCGCGGGAATGGCGGTATGGCAGAGGATGAACCAGGCGTATTGACGCTGGATTCTTGAGCCTGGTGCTGTAGACCGCCGTAACTCTGGCCGGTGCCGGTCCCGAATGCCGGGCGGTATGCACGACTGCCTACGGCCCCTCGAACTCTAATCGTGACAACGCGCGCAGCGAAAGCTGTGCGTTTTTCATGGGCGTGAAAGTCGCCACGCTGGAGTCCGAATCATTGCCTAAAGTGCGGTGCCTGCAGCCGGAAAGAAGCGATTCGTTTTCGTGCGCATCTGTACTATCAACAAATATTGGGAGCTGAATGATCCCGAGGCGAACTTTGCTCTGTGCGAGGTTGCGCGTACGGAGCCGGGTTTGCTTCATCAGCTATTTCTTGGATTGTTGAGGTAACGGTGGCCACTTACGAAATTAACAATCGCATTCTCGAGTTTCCTTTGAACCGCGAAGTTGATTCCGAAGAGGAAGTCAACGAATGGCTTGAGGCATTCGACCAGGTCGTGGAAGGCGCTGGCCCTCATCGCGGATGTGCGCTGCTTGATTCGCTGATTAAGCACGCGCGGGAGTCCGGAATTGAAGTCCCTGTCCAGCTCAATACTCCCTACGTCAATACGGTCCCGGTCGAGGAAGAGGTGCCGTATCCTGGCGATCGTCTGCTGGAGCGGCGCATCAAGAGTTTGATCCGTTGGAACGCCATGGCCATGGTGCATCGGCAGAACAAGAAAGATCCTGGCATCGGCGGTCACATCTCCACCTACTCCTCGTTGGCGACTCTGCTCGAGGTGGGCTTCAATCACTTCTTCCACGCGCGTTATGGCGATCAGCCGGGCGATTTCATTTACTTTCAGGGCCATTCTTCGCCGGGAGTTTACGCTCGGGCGTTTCTGGAAGGACGTCTCAGCGAAGAGCAAGTAAAGAACTTCCGCCACGAATTGCGCGGCGCGCCGGGATTGCCGTCGTATCCGCATCCTTGGCTGCTGCCTGACTTCTGGCGATTCCCCACGGTGTCGATGGGCATCGGTCCGCTCAATGCGATCTATCAGGCACGTTTCATGCGCTATCTGGAGAACCGCGGCATCATCGCGCCAACCGAGCGCAAAGTTTGGGCCTTCGTGGGAGACGGCGAAACCGACGAGCCCGAGTCGATGGGGTCGCTGACGCTGGCTTCGCGGGAAAAGCTGGACAACCTGATTTTCGTAGTGAACTGCAACCTGCAGCGACTCGATGGTCCGGTGCGCGGCAATGCGAAGATCATCAACGAACTCGAAGCGGCCTTCCGCGGGGCCGGCTGGAACGTGATCAAAGTCGTCTGGGGCTCCGATTGGGACAAGCTGTTTGCTCGCGATAAGACCGGCATTCTGCTGAAGCGGATGGAAGAGGCAGTTGACGGCGAATATCAGAGCTACAAGGCGAAGGGCGGCGAATATATCCGTCGCGAGTTCTTTGGCAAGTATCCCGAACTGCTGCAACTGGTGTCTGACATGAGCGACGACGAGCTGCATCGCCTCAGTCGTGGTGGACACGATCCGCAGAAGGTTTACAACGCTTACAAGCGGGCCGTCGAATATCGCGGCGGACCGACGGTGATTCTGGCGCACACGGTGAAGGGCTATGGTCTGGGCTCGGCCGAGGCGCGCAATGCCACCCACCAGGAGAAGAAGCTCGCCGATCTGGCACTCACGGCGTTTCGTTCGCGCTTTGCCATTCCGATTCCCGAAAACGCAGCCCGCGAGGGCTGGCTTTATCGCCCGGCCGACGATAGTCCCGAGATCGTCTACCTGCAGCAGCGCCGGAAAGAACTCGGCGGCTACATGCCCACGCGAGAGGTTCCGCCTCCAAACTTCGAAGCGCCGCCGCTCGAGCACTTTGCCGAATCGCTGGCTGGCTCAAAGGGCCGGGCCGTGTCCACCACCATGGGATTCGTCAGCATGTTGCGGCAATTGCTCAAGCATCCCAAGATCGGCAAACAGATTGTTCCCATCATTCCCGACGAAGGCCGCACTTTCGGCATGGAATCCATCATTCGGCAAGTGGGGATCTATGCCAGCCAGGGGCAGCTTTACAAGCCACACGATCAGGACATGCTGCTCTATTATCGCGAGGAGAAGAATGGGCAGATCCTGGAAGAAGGCATCACCGAAGCCGGATCGATGGCATCGTTCACTGCGGCAGGCACAGCATACGCCAATTACAAGGTGCCGATGGTCCCGTTTTTCACCTATTACTCGATGTTTGGATTTCAACGCATCGGCGACATGATCTGGGCTTTCGCCGACGCTCGGGGCAAAGGTTTCCTCATGGGCGGCACCGCGGGGCGGACCACGCTTGCCGGGGAGGGCCTTCAGCATCAGGACGGCCACAGCTTGGTGCTCTCCAGCACGGTGCCGACTTGCCATAGCTACGATCCTGCCTACGTGTACGAGATCGCCGTCATCGTGCAGGACGGAATGCGCCGCATGCATCAGGAGGGTGAAGACCGCTTTTACTACATCACGCTCTATAACGAAGACTATGCGATGCCGGAAATCCCGCAGGGCACGGAAGAAGGAATTCTGCGCGGCTTGTATAAGTTGCGGCCTGCCGCCGAAGGCAACGCTATAGTCCAGCTCTTCGGCAGCGGAACTATCTTGAACGAAGCCTTGCGCGCGCAACAAATCCTGGCGGAGAAGTATGGTGTGCCAGCCGACGTCTGGAGCATCACCAGCTACAACGAACTGCGCCGCGACGCGCTGGCCATCGAGCGTTGGAACCGGCTGCATCCCGCCGATGCGGAGAAACGGCCTTACATCCTCGCCGCGCTCGACGGTTCCGACGGCCCCATCATTGCCGCCACCGACTTCATGAAAGCAGTACCCGACCAGTTGTCTCCGTGGCTGCTTGGCCGGCTGGTGACGCTGGGCACCGACGGCTTTGGACGCAGCGACAATCGCCAGCATCTGCGAAGTCATTTCGAGGTCAACGCGGAATCGATCGCCGTCGCCGCCTTGTCGCGGCTGGCGCGCGATGGCAAGTTTGACGCCCAGCGGGCGGTGAAAAGCTTCGAACAATTGGGCGTCGATGCTGAAAAGATCGATCCGGCAAACGCTTAAGGCGACACTCTGCTCCAAGCCTCCCAGCAAATTCCTCTCGCACGCGGCTGCGTTCGGAGTTACCATATTCGTCAACTCTGATTTTGCGAAAGGCCACGCGCAACGGCCCAGCCGGTGTGCGTTCCAGCAGGTCTGAAGTTCGCTGCAGAGACGTTAGCGATTCTACCGTTCGCGTTTGCCAGAGCACGCAGCTTTACCTTCACAAGGAGATACGATGAGGTTGTTGAAGATTCTTGCGTTATCGGGTGCAGCAACAATCTTATGCGTGTTTTTGGCAGCTTGTGGCGGCGGCGGCTCTAAACCCCCGGCTCCGCCCTCTGCGCCCACGATCACTTCGTCGCAACTCACGCCAGGCGCGGTCAATGTACAGTACAGTGGTTTCTTGACTGCGTCCGGTGGAACCGCCCCCTACACCTGGACCATTAGTTCGGGGAGCTTACCGCCGGGGTTGACCCTAACCGCTTCGGAGGGAGCGATCAGCGGCACTCCCACAACCTTCGGGACCTACTCTTTCACCGCCAAGGTGACAGACTCCAACTCCCTCAGCGCCAGCGGTAATGTCACCATTTCCATCGAAGGCGCGATTGTCATCAATTGCGTTTCCTGCAGTCCCGGCAGCTCGACGTTGCCGTCCGGCGCGGTGGGTGTGGCCTACAGCGCCACTCTGTCGGCCAGCGGCGGAAAGGCGCCTTACACCTGGTGCGTGGTGGAGACCACCGGAGCTTGCGACAATGGCGCTGGCACCCCCTCCGCGGGATTGACCCAGAGTGGCACGGGCAGCTTGCCTGCGGGATTGACCCTGAATGCCAGCACCGGAGTGATCTCTGGAACGCCCACCACGGCTGGTCCGCCTTCCACCTTCACCGTCCGAGCCACCGACTCCGAAACCACCCCCTCTTCTGGGAGTGCGGCATTCACCCTGACCGTCATGGAAATTCAGACGACGTCTCTGCCCAATGCCACCATCAACACCCCCTACAGCGAGCCGGTTACCGCGGTCGGCGGCCAGGCGAATTACACCTGGAGTGTCGTTTCCGGCAGCTTGCCGGCTGGATTGTCGGTGGCCAATAGCACCTGCGTGAACGCGAAAACTGCAACCTGCTCAATCACCGGCACACCGACGGTAGTTGGGGTTAGTTCGTTCACTTTGCAGGTGGCCGACGGTGAAACTCCGCCTGCGACCGCGACAGCCGCGTTGACCATCGACGTGCAGGGGCCACTGCTTAAGATCACCACCACATCGTTACCGTCGGGAACGGTCGGTCTTCCCTACAGTGCTCCTTTGCAGGCGACCGGCGGAATCCCCCCCTTATCATGGAGCATTGCCACCGGCACGTTGCCGGCCGGCTTGTCCCTGAGTGCCAGCACCGGCGTGATTTCGGGAACGCCCACCGCCAGCGGCATATCTGCCTTCGTCCCGGAGGTACAGGATTCGGAGTCGCCGCCGCAAAAGGGGTTGTCGGCCGGGCCGCTTAACATCACCATCAGCCCGGCAATTACTGATGCCAGCTTGAAGGGCAACTACGCTTTCACCCTCAACGGTTATCAGAACGGAACCCCGGTGCTGATGGCCGGGGCCTTCACGGCGGACGGTAGCGGCAACCTTACTCAAGGCGCGCTTGACCTGAATGACGGTTCCGGCGAGGCCATTGACGGCCAAGGCAACGTCGTTCCCCAGACCCTCACCACGGGCTCGGTATACTCGCTGACTCCCAGCGGACAGGGATCGATGACGCTGGTCACGAGCCAGGGTACCTACAAGTTCGCAATTGTGGTGTCCGGCAATGCCTGCCTCGCAAGTGGACAGTATTCGACCTGTGGACGGCTGATCCAGAGCGATCCCTCCGACCCGCAGGCGTATGGCTCGGGAGTGATCAAGGTGCAAGACAGCCAGCAGTTCGTCCTCAGCCCGGGAAGTTTCGCGGTACATCTCTCCGGCACTGACCCGCAGGCTGATCGCTATGCCGGCGCTGGCGCCTTCGAGATCAAGAGTGCGACCCTGGGTGCGACCCTCGACTGTAGTACCTGGGGCTTGCCCAGCGGCTGCCCAGGAGACGTAAACGACGCCGGCACCGCCAGCTCAATTACGATATTGGGTACCTTTGACAGCATCATCGACCAAAATACCGGCCGCGGCGCCTTCGTCGACCTTACCTTCAATGGCGATGCCGGCAATGTCTTTACCTATGCCTACTACATCGTCAACCAAAATGAGATGGTGCTGATCTCCGCCGACCCAATTTCGAAGCCTGCCAACCTGACGTTGTGGTCGGCATTCCGCCAGAATGCGTCGGCAACTGGATGGGGCTTGGCGTCTTTGCAGGGCGCCAGTGTTATCGAACTCAATGCGGTTAACCCGAACGGCGGCACTCCCCTGGCCAACGTCACCGCTGGACTGTTCACCGGA
This sequence comes from Acidobacteriaceae bacterium, assembly GCA_003165795.1. Classification (GTDB taxonomy): domain Bacteria; phylum Acidobacteriota; class Terriglobia; order Terriglobales; family Acidobacteriaceae; genus Bog-257. Next base: position 3,270 of record PMWW01000169.1, on the reverse strand, counting down.
GACGGCAAAGGCAATGCTACATTCACCTCTGACCAGAACGATGGTGGGACCCTTAGCCTGCAGCAGTCTTCCCCGGGCACGTACGCCATCGACAGCTCAGGCCAAAAGACGGGCAGGGTAACGCTAAGCGGTTTCAGTGCGCAATTCGGTACCACGCTTCCCGTGCTTTACCTTTACGGGTCAAATAGCGCCTACGTCGTGGGGACGGACGCTGAAGTTACCTCAGGGACACTGGAACCCCAGTCGGGTTCGCCGTACTCCAGCGCTTCGATCAGCGGCAATTACGCCGGGGGCTCAGTCTGGCCGGTGGTCGCGGCGGTTACAAACTCCGTCACGTCGCTGTTCGCCAACGGAATCGGTAGCATGAGTGTCACGCAATTCGTCAGCGGACCGCAGGGACCGGAAGGCCCCAATAATTTGACCCTCACTTACAACAACGTTGGTTCTACTACGGGCCGGAGCGTGGTGATGCAAGGCGCGAATCAGTACGGCGTCATGTACGTAGTATCGCCCGACAAGGTAGTTCTGTTGCCGGCCGGCAATAATCCGGCACTGAACGTCTACAGCTCAGGTCCAACCAACTAGCGGGAATCGGGTTTCAAGAATGCGCCGGCGGGAACTCCTGATCAAATCAGGAGCTTCCGCCGGTGCAGTTGTTTTTCAATCCTACTTCGCAGTCGCTACTTGCGCCGACGGCTGGAAGCCCACCAGCTTCATCGCTCGTTGGGCCTCGGGATTTTTCATGAAGCTGTCCCAGATAAGCTGACTGCGACAATTTTCCGCCATCAGCATGGTGATGCCCTGGTCGATGCCGATCACGTCAACATCGGTCCAGCCGGTGCGAGGGTTGAAGGCGTCCACAAATCCATACCGCCTCCAAGCTGCCAGGCCATACTTGTTGTAGAGATTGGCTAGGCACGCGATCGTCTCCTTGGGCTGGAACGGAATCGATCCGCCGGCGGCGCAGGGGACAACCGTGCCATCGATATGTCCGATCTCTGGAGGACCACCCCAGTCCTGATAACCGAGGGGCGAATCGGAGGCGGTGATGCCCCAAGTGTTCTCGTCGTAGTCAGGGAAACGCCAGCGTATCGAATAACAGAATTGTCTGTGGGCCTCGGTTGCGATTGCCGAGTTCAAGAAATAATTCGCGTACTGGTCGCGCCGGTTGCGAAAGTCAAACCACGCGTGCGAGTACTGGTGGACGAACAGCGGATCTGCGCCACTGATGTAGGTGAAGTTTTCGAACTCCATCGTGGGCCGCGAAAACGCATTCCATGACGCCGGGCTGATGTTGTATGCGGGCGCGCCGATGGCCAGCAGATACATCATCATGAGTTCGCAGTAGGTGTCCCAGCGTGCTCCGATGAATTTGTACTCCGGCGTCCAGCCCAGAGCGAAGGTGCGGCCGCCGTTCAGCATCCAGCGCCAGTTGATACGTCGGTAAATCGCCATCGCCAATTGCGAGATCACCGGATCGTGAAAGTATTTGCGTGCGGTGAGGACACCACACAGCAGAATCGTGGTATCAATCGGCGAAACTTCGGATTGGCGTACTCGTTTCCCGGTGTCGACGTCGATGAAGTGATAGAAGAAGCCGTTCACCTGATCGACGTGGTTGAGCAGGAAACTCAGCGTGGAGACGACCCGACTCTCGATCTCGCGGGAGGGAAGATAGCTCCGTTTGTGCCCGATACAGAGCGCCGCCAGACCGAAACCGGTGGCGGCAATGCTTGCCACTCGTCTAGTGTCGGGGCCGCCGTCGGCCAGGGCGCGGTCACGCACCAGGCCGGTGTGTTTACCCGCTTCATTCCAGAAAAACAAGAACGCACGGCTGACGATCTCCTCCAAAAGCTCCTCGTCGGTCAGCCGCCACTCCGGCGGTACCGCTTGGGACTGGCGAACCTGCAGGCCATGCGCCGTTCCATACAGTCCGGCTTTCGCGAAGGGATAGGCCAACGCGCTTTTCGCCAAGATCGACAACATTTCACGGCGAGTTAGTTCGCATCTTGGGTCAGCCAACATCCCTCCACATCAGACTCTCTGGTTCGCAACGCGAACCGCACCTCAGGCACTTCCACCTAGCCAAATCGGACCTTGCTCAGAGAAGTTTATCTGCTCGCGCGGCGAGCTACAAACCTGGGTAAGGCATCGGTACGTTCGGCATAAGAGAGACTGTTCGGGCAGGACGGGCCTCGCAGTTCTGGCCAGAAACTGTGCTCGCGTCGCCCATCATGGCCCACCTTTGTGGCGCTCCTGGGGCCTGCTATCAGCCGTCACTGGGGAACGAGTTGGGTACTCTACTGCAAGATCTTGCACCTCATGGTGGGAAAGCTATTGTATTATCAATGAGTTAAAAGGGAATTAAGATTGCAGTAAAACTTATGTCTCCGTCCGTACCTCGGATAGTGAACGAGCATGGATGGTACGAGCAGGAAGGGTTTTGCGGAGATGTGCCACTTCTTGCGTTGTATCGGGCCCGTAAGGAACACACTCGAGTCGTTTTCATTGGAAATTGAGGAGGAACCCTTGAGCAAAAAGTTTGCATGGTCGTTCTGCTTGTTGGCACTCGCTCTCTGCTTGGGTAGTTTGCCGGTAATGGCACAACAAACATTCTTCACCGATCTGGGACCGCAGGGTAACGTGTACAACTGCTGCACGGGCTGGACGATCTCTGGTACCGGCACGGTTGGCACCAGCTTTACCGCCGCCAACCTTTTCACTTCATTGTTAACCGGCAGTGTTTCCCAGATTGACTTGGGCGTCGGTTACGTTACAGGTACCAATTCGTTCTACGCGTCGGTTTATACGGACAATGGTGGCCTTCCGGGGACACAATTGGCCACTTGGAGCAATCTGAGCAGCGGCACAACCTTCGGGCAGTGCTGCGGATTGGTCACCATCAGCAACATTTCAGGACTGAGCCTGACCGCTGGCCAGCAGTACTTCGTAGTTCTCGGCCCGATGAGCGTCTCCTCCACTACTTGGGAGGCGTGGAACGAGAATAACCAGGGTGCCTCGGGATTGGATCTGTATTCCACGAATGGCGGCAATAGCTGGAATTCCAACGGAACCCAGACCATCGGTGCCTTCGACGTTCTTGGCGCCAGCAGCACCACCACCACCGGCGGAACCACTCCGGAACCGTCGTCTCTGCTACTGCTCGGAACTGGATTGGTTGGAGCCTTCGGCAGCATTCGCCGCAAGCTGAAACGCTAACTCACCAGTTGTCTAGTTTTCTAAAGCCGGAGATTATCTCCGGCTTTTTCT